>CAWKES010000014.1:0-244663 GCA_963848755.1 Candidatus Bathyarchaeota archaeon
TGTCCTGTAGATGATAGTACGGTGTCAAGAATTGTTATAAATGTGGGGGAGTATTTACAATGTTAAATCGTCGTCATCATTGCAGAGCGTGTGGGAGGATATTTTGTTATTTATGTTCTCAATGGTCAGAAATAATTCCGAAGGATCTTATTAGTTATATCAATATTAAGGACTGGATCACTCCAGGACAAGTTTCCCGTGTTTGTCAATTATGTAAAGATATAATTAATAATTTTCGTCGTATAGAAGGACTCGTGAAATATTTTGAAATTGTTGCATATCCTTTTGATCTGTGTGTCAAGGCATCAACACTCTCACGAGATTGGAGAGAAGCCATTCGTATTTACCTTTTTAATATTCGTGATATTCAATATTCTGTGCCCTCAATGCCTCTATTAGAAAGAGACAAAAGAGCTCTTCAATCTAATATTCAACATATTCAAGGTCATAGTAAATGGATACTTCAGGCACTTAAAATGGGATTAATACTTGCCAATGGCACGTATCCGCAGCGGTGCTTTATCCCTGTCGTGAAGACTGAGTGCCAGAAAAACGATGTTTTTCATTGAAACGAGTTCGGATACAAATGTCTGTTATTTAGATACTCTTGCGTCCAAGATTTCCGTGATGCGTTAAGTGCGATCTTTTAGTTTTGTGAGGTGAGAATCTAGGTCCGCGTTTTTCTTAAGCACGATCGGATCAGTAGGTACGCGATGATTCTTTGAAGCCATCACAAGGCGTCTTGAATTGGTTACTGGACCCTAGGCAGCCTGCCGTTAGGTATCATACCTTGTTGCGGCTGTTGGATCGTCAGGAGGATAATTGGGAAGTTCGGACCGCTTATTCATGTCTTACTCGAATCGGGTGGGCGCATAAGATCTTAGCGTCGCAGAGGCCTGGAGGTTTCTGGGAATCACGCAAAGACCTCTACCGACCGAAATATACTGCGACGATTTGGTGTCTTATCGTTCTCGCTGACCTCGGATTGACCGCTAAAGATCCCGGATTAAGCGACCGTGCGAATTCTTTCTTAACGAGTACACTCGACCGGACGGAGGGTTCGATGACTCCACTAATCCATTATCAAGAAGCGAAGTATGTTTAACGGGCAATTTAGCGAGGACGTTGGTACGTTGCGGATATTTAGAAGATGCCCGCGTGCGAGCTGCCTACGATTGGCTTGTGGATCACCAGATGGACGATGGTGGATGGCATTGTTTCATTGAACGGGCAGCGGGCAGAGGAACTCTGGACTGCTGGGAAGCACTGAGTGCTTATTCGGTTCTCCCGCGAAGGAAGTGGACAAGGCGGATTAAGCGTTCAGTTGAGAATGGCGCAGCATTTTACCTTGAAAGGAAGCTATTCCAGGAAGGACGTCGCTACATCCCATGGTTCAGATTCCACTACCCAGTCCACTACTATTACGACATACTCGTGGGATTGGACGTCCTCACTAGCCTTGGATATGCAGATGACAAGAGACTCAAACCAGCACTTGAGATCCTAAAGGGCGAACGTCGAGAAGACGAAACGTGGGATCTCGGTTCCATCCATCCCGATCTGGGAACGGGAGCGGACTACAAGCTAAAGAAACGTCCGAAGCGGTTTGCGTTAGAGAGAGAAAATCACCCTAGCAAATGGATAACCCTCACGGCACTTAGTGTCCTGAAGAAAGTTGATGAAGCGAGCTAGAGTCGCTCATCGTAAGTGTGATGACTTGGTTTATGCTGATTCAATTGCCAACATTCGCTCGACAGTCTAGGCATTTCAGCCCCACTTGAGCAGCAGAATGCATAACCCTATCTGCACTGCTGGCACATTTTGGGAACTCGAAGACTAGCAGCGACGGTGCCCACAGTGGACGGTTCAGCTTGGATCCTGGAATCTCTGCTAGTTGTTGTCGGTTTGAGTATCTTCGAAGTCGTAAACAGCCTCGACAACGCCATAATCAACTCCGAAGTCCTCTCAACGATGTCTGCGAAATCCCGTAAGTTGTTCCTCACATGGGGAATCCTAATCGCCGTCTTCCTCGTCAGGGGGCTCCTCCCAATCCTCATACTGTGGAGCGGCAATCCCAACCTCAGCCTCCTCGAAATCATAACAGTCAGTTCCAACCCGGCATTGATCGAGGCCGTCCAGGCGTCCGCCCCAGTCCTGTTGATTGGCGGTGGAACTTTTTTGGTGTTCCTTTTCTTTTTCTGGTTGTTTCTTGAACCGAAACACTACGGCTTGAGAGGTGAAGCCGCGATTCAGAAGCACGGAGTATGGTTCTACGCAGCAGCCTCAATTCTCCTCGCCATCGTCGTATGGTTCAGTATTCGGGTCAATCCAGCAATGGCCTTCGGAGCCGTCGTTGGTTCTACTGGTTTCTTCATAACCCACGGGTTCAAGGAGAACGCGACTCAAATGGAGAATAGGGTACTCAGCGGATCAACCGATCTGTCCGCAATAAGCAAGCTGTTCTATCTGGAAGTGATAGATACAACATTCTCCATTGACAGCGTGCTAGGCGCCTTCGCCTTCACCTTCGCAATTCCCCTGATACTCGTCGGAACCGGAATCGGCGCAATAGTTGTCAGGCAACTCACGCTGAGCAACATCGAGAAAGTGAAGAAGCATAAGTATCTGAAGAACGGAGCTATGTACTCCGTCTTTGTGCTCGGGATGGTAATGATACTTGACAGCTTCAATGCACACATCCCGCCCTGGTTTTCGCCCTTAGCCACATTCTTGATAATCGGCTATTTCTTCTACAAGTCAAAACGCGCCAACGCCCGAACTCGAATCTTGAGATAGAGAAAAAACAACTCATAGTACGTTCCGAAATTGTGATACACAAGAACGTTTGGACTAAATTATATATGAAGACCGAACCGCAACTGTCAATCAACTGAGGATAGGTGAAAATTTCATGAGCGATCAACCTTCACGTAATATTTTGCTGTTGGCACTTGTTGGGTTAATTTTGGTTAGCGTAGTCTCGATCAGTTTCAGCGGACTTCGCGGATTAAACACACAGATGGATACAGTGAAAACGATTCAGGTATCTGGAACCGGCTCGGTTTCAGCTGCTCCAGACGAAGCCATAATTTACCTAGCAGTTCAAACGCAAGACACGTCTGCTACCACCGCGGTAAACGAAAACGCAGCCCTAATGGCAAAAGTTATGCAAGCCCTGACGACGCTCGGCATCAATCAAAGCGACATACAAACCTCCTCCTACACGTTGACGATTCAATCATTAACCTCAACCACATACCCTATGCAAAACATCCAACCCAGCTCAAAATCGAATGCGACTACAGTTCAATATGTTGCCACAAACGCCATTCAGATAACCCTAACGAACACCAGTCTGGTTGGCAGAGCCCTGGACGCAGCTACGAACGCAGGTGTGAACGAAGTGAATGGAATAACTTTCACATTCACTCCTCAACTAACCGCTTCTCTCCAAAAGCAGGCGATCCAACTCGCAACTCAAGACGCAGCGAATCAGGCTGAGGCAATTGCGTCGACGCTCGGTCTGAAAATTATCGGCCCCACTTCGATCACTCCAAGCTACAACCAGCCCTTCTACCAGACAAGTGCCGCTCCTAGTGCAAACCCTACCCCAATCGAACCAGGCACGCTGCAATTGACTGCCCAAGTCCAGACGACTTACGAATTTACGTCCTGAAACGTCTTCCGAACTGCAATAAGAAAGAAAGGCAAGGCGGGGTTGAATGGCACTAGGCGGCGAAATAGAGAAACTCCGAAAACGTTTACTGTTGAACAATCTCATTTTGGCGTCGGCCTTTATCGTCGGAATCGGGGCTATGCTTCTAACCATGCTCTCATTGTCGGCATCATACTCTGGACCGCTCACTGCTGCCATGACAGCTACTCAAGGGAATCAAACACTCGCAAGCACGGCCCAAATGATACCGGGACCGCTAGTAACCACTCAAGTCACAGTCCAGGCTTACGGTTACACCGCGGTCGCCTCTTGGGTTGGGTTCGCGGGCGCGCTTATCTGGCGTGGTCATATACGCTCGGTTTGGAGCAAGAGCCACTTCAGCTATGATACGTTCAGGCTGATCGTTAGTATGCGAGGTGCCCAGACGCGGCTCAAACTATTACATAATCTGAACGGGCCCAGGAATAAGCTGCAACTGGCAACGGCGCTAGGAATTGATTGGAAAGCTGTCGATAAGCATGTTCAGGTGTTAGAGAAGAACGGACTAATTCAACCAACAACGACGAGTGGAACCACAACGTTCTATGAAGTCACCGACAAGGGCAAGAGGCTGCTGGAAGTTCTTGAGGAACTTGGCGTTGGCAACCCCCCACCGAGTTAATTCCATTAACAACCTTTACTCAAACATTCTCGTAAACCGTTAAGTGTGATAACTTTCTGAGGTAACAGTAGGAGCACTCTCTTTATGCTTACAAAATTAATCTCTCTGGATCTGGCCTAATCATGGTTCAGATTGGTCAAAGCGTGCCGAGGCTTGACGGGATCGCTAAGGCGTCAGGTTCTTTTCGGTACGCAGGCGACATACGTCTCAAGGACGCATTGGTAGGGACGGTCCTGCGTAGTCGAATGCCACACGCTCTCATTAGGACCATAGACACGTCACAGGCGGCTACTCAACCTGGCGTTAGAACAATCCTAACCTATCGTGACGTACCCGGCCCGAACATTTTCGGATCCACAATTCCAGACCAACCAGTCCTATGTCACGATAAAGTCAGATTTGTGGGAGATGCCTTAGCCATAGTCGCCGCGGATTCCGAAGAGGAAGCAGAGTTGGCGATGCAACATATCAAAGTTGAATATGACCCGTTACCAGTCATATCAACACCCCAACAAGCCCTCATGTCTAATGCTCCCAGAATCCACGAGAAAGGAAATCTGGCGCATCGAGTAGAATATTCAGTAGGCAACGTTCAAGAAGCCTTCAGCAAAGCAGACCTGACAATCTCCGAGAAGTATCATACTTCTCGGCAGAAGCACATGTACGTTGAAACCGAAGCAGGATTCAGTTTTCCAACAAGACGAGGCGTTGAGGTTTACGCGGCTACTCAGCAACCCTTCCAGGATCGAGTGCAAATCTGTAGAGCACTCTCTCTTCGTGAAAGCGCGGTGAGGGTAGTAGGAGTAGATCTGGGAGGTGGGTTTGGTGGTAAAGAAGAGATCACTGTACAAATCCACCTGGCGTTGTTGGCAATGAAAACCAAGAGACCTGTGAGGATGATTTGGACACGTGAGGAATCAGGAATCGCAGCCACAACGAGGCATCCAATGGACCTTGAGTATAAGACGGCTTTCCGAAAGGACGGAATTCTCCTCGGGAACGAAGCCCGTCTAATTGCGGACACGGGAGCCTACATGTCCTACGGACCAACCGTCATAGAAGTTGGATCCGGACAGGCTAACGGACCCTACAGGATACCGAACACTCATGTTGAAGGGCTCTGCGTGTACACAAATAATCCGCCCGCCGGCGCCATGCGAGGCTTCGGTGTAGCTCAAGCCAATTTCGCCTTTGAAACCCAACTGGACATCGCAGCGGAAAAACTCCAAGTGAATCCAGTTACGTTGAGGAAACTGAACACGCTAACTGAAGGCGAACTGGACGGTATGGGTTCTCTTCCAATCACAAAACCACGTCTAAAGGAAACATTGGAAACTATTGAGCGTACTCAGCTATGGAAGAGAAGGGCTACTTACAGAGGCAAGAGCGAACAAACCTGGTTGTCGAGAGGGGTGGGTATGGCGGCGGGAATGAAGAGTACTGGATACGGAGCTTTCCCCGAGAAGGTGAGAGTTAAAATTGAACTCACCCGCGACGGAACTTACGAACTATACTTGAGTAACCCTGAGATGGGAAGCGGAGCCACAACTGCCCTTACCCAGATTGGAGCACATGCACTCAGCACATCACTTTCAAAAGTGAAACTCAACGCGGCCGATACGAAATATGAAATCGATTCGGGCGGCTCAGATGCTTCCAGAGCCATTTACGTGGTAGGCAACGCAATAATCAAAGCTGCAGATGAACTGAAGAAAAACATTCTGAATCGTGCATCCCGAAAACTGAAGATGAAACCGACAGCGCTCAAGTTGACTTCTACGGCTGTCGTTGGAGGCAGGAAACGTGTAAGCTTACGTGACTTGGCTCAATCAAACCCTCTAAGCGCCGTCGCTTCATACTCCGTCCTGCGGCCACCCAGCCTATTATCCGGAACAATGGGCTTACCCGTCACGCTATTCTCTTACGGAGCCTGCGTGGCCAACGTGGAAGTAAACGAGTTCACAGGCCAGGTGAAGGTGCTTAACGTTACTTTCGTTCCTGAAGTGGGAGCGGTAATTAATCCGAAAGGACTTGAGGCTCAGTGCGAAGGAGGAATTACCCAATCAATTGGTTTCGCATTGATGGAGGAGATGGAGGTAACGGAAGGGAAAGTGAAGGCACCGAACTTCACTACATACTTAGTGCCCACAGTCGATGATGCAATCAAACCTATTGTTGTGCCCGTACCTAACGTCTTTGAGCCCACGGGCCCGCTTGGAGCGAAGGGCGGAGGAGAACTGTCAACGATAGCGGTACCAGCCGCCATATGTAACGCTATACATGATGCTGTTGGAGCCAGAATTATGACGATCCCTGCCACACCGGAACGTGTTCTCAAAGCAATCGAAATGACGAGGTAACGCGAGAATTAACGAACATTAGATCCTTACCTCAGTTAACCCATCCAGAACTTCCAGGAAGCACATTCGCGTCAAACCCTCCACTGCTTTCTTACGATACTCTGCTGATCCTCTGATGTCGGAGATTGGACGCGCCTCCTGAGCACAACACCTAGCAACTTCACCTATTGCTTCAGAGTTGAAAGGTCCCCCGACAAGAATCTTTTCCGCTCGTTCGGCCCTTATTACAGTTGGAGCAACTGCTCCTAACGCTAACCTTGCATCCGCGAACCTAGGACCTTCCACAACCTGACCACAGAAGGCGATGCTTGCTAAAGATATGGCGTTCGCGTGTCGCAAGCCCAGCTTCCTGAAGAAAGTAACCTCGCCTCTCCTAACTCGACGTAACTTAACCTCCGTGATCAGTTCGTTAGGTTCGCGTTTCGTCTTCCTATAACCTTCAAGGAACTCTTCAACCGACACCTCCCTTTTCCCGGAAAGGCTCTGAAGAACCACCACTCCATTCAATGCGAAAAGCGCAGGAATCGAGTCTCCAGCAGGGGATGCGGTTCCCAGGTTGCCTGCAATCGTGGCCAGATTGCGTATTTGCGGCGACCCAATCGTGAGGAACGATTCTTCTAGAACTTTCGCGTTTTTCCGGATGATGGGACTACGGATACAGTCTCCATAAGTTGCAACCGCTCCAATGTGAACTAAACCGTCCCTTCCCATCTTGACGAATTTTAAGTCGTCGAGACGAGAAACGTCGAGAAACAATCTCTCCTTCACGTTTCCGTCCTTCAGCATCACGGAAACATCAGTCGATCCGGCAACGATTCGGATATTCTCTCGGTGAAAGTCTAAGGCTTTCAGTGCCGCATCGATGGAACGCGGCGAGATTACGTTGATGTGTGAAAATAGAATTAACGTGCCCTCCCATCTTTTGCTCTTCGCCCCGCTACTTTGGCGATGGCATCAACAATCTTCGAATAACCGCCGCATCTGCAAACATTCCCTGAGAGCGCTACATGAATCACTTTACGGGCTGGATGCGGAACTTCCTTCATTAGTCCCCTAGCAGCTACGACGAAACCTGGTATACAGTAGCCACACTGCGCCGCCCCTTCTTCCACCAGAGCCTTAACTATCGGATCAACGCGTCCATGTTTTGAAAGGCCTTCCACAGTTGTTACCTGCCTACCTTCAACTTGAGCAGTGAGAACCATGCATGATGTGACTGGAAATCCGTCGAGTAGCACGGTACACGCTCCACATTCGCCTGCTTCGCAACCAGGTTTTGAACCAGTCAAATCAAATTCTTCGCGAAGTAAACGAAGAAGTGTCTTGGCAGGAGGCGCCCGAACTTTCACCCATTTGCCGTTCAATGCGAATTTAATGAAACGGTTCGTATTGTTTGCTGGCGATCTTTTCCGATCAGTTGAACCTAACCGGGTTTTCGGTTTCAAGACGAGCACACGAAACTAATCCATCTATATGCTGCATCAAAAATAAGTACCGTGCCACGATATTGTTTCGATCGATGGATAAACATCGACATCCTACTTCACAGAGAATCGATAGATCGTCGTCTGAGTGTAGGTCTTTCCTGGTCTTAGTATGGTGGAAGGAAAGTTCGTGTGATTCACCGAATCTGGGAAATGCTGCGTCTCCAGACAGAAGCCATGATGTTTCCTGTAAAAAACGTCTTTCTTACCCTTAATTGAACCATCGAGAGAGTTGCTTGAGTAAAACTGGACACCAGGTTCGGTGGTCAAGACCTCCATTACGCGACCCGTGGACGGCTCATAAACACGAGCAGCCATCGCCAGCTTCCCGCAATCATTATTCAGTACGAAGTTATGGTCATAGCCACCAGGACTGCCGGGAATTTGCAAGATACGCGCTCCTATGGCGGTAGGCATACGGAAGTCTAATGGGGTACCTTCCACCGGCATAATTTTCCCCGTCGGAATTAGAGCATCATCAACAGGAGTGAAACGGTCGGCTACCAGCAAAAGTTCGTGGTCGAGTATGTCAGTGTTCCCCGCACCGGCGAGATTGAAGTAGGCGTGATTGCTAAGATTTACAGGAGTCGGCTTGTCTGTATTGGCGACGTAGTCGACCCTCAACTCGTTATCGTCAGTAAGCACATACACAACCCTAACAGACAGGTTGCCAGGATAACCCTCCTCACCGTCAGAGCTAAAATAACTCAGTCCCACACCTACACCATCCTTACTTGGGATTGGCGCAGCACGCCACACGACCTTATCGAAGCCCCTCAAACCACCGTGGAGATGGTTTGGACCATCGTTAATGCTCAACCGATATTCTTTCCCGTCTAACGCGAACCTGCCTCCTGCGATGCAGTTGGCGACACGGCCTAGTATCGCTCCAAAGTACGGATCATTCTTCAAGTAGCCATCAAGCTTGTCGAAGCCCAGTACGATGTCATTTAATTCGCCAAAGCGATCAGGCACTTGCAGTTCCACCAAAGTGGCACCAAAGGTCAGAATTTTCGCACCCACTCCGTTCTTGTTGGTCAATACGTAGAGATCGATAGATTGGCAGCCATCCATCAGGTTGAGACCAATTTTCTGCACGTGAGACATTACGAAGCTGTTGCTCCCGAAGATCGAGACAAAACGTGAAAGTTCTGCTGCGCTAAAGGATTATTGCAGCTTGCCCCATGTCACGAGGATTATTCAGGAATTATTCAAGTAGACTATTACAGACTTAGGGGTGAGTTCTTGACCGATCGGATGCGACACAAATTTATCTAGCGCCACGTATGCTTCCAGCTTGTGAGCCGTGGTCAGCTGCAACGTCAGCACTGATCAGAATTAGTAATTGACTAGCGGGGTGGGGTAGCCAGGTTTAACCCGCAGAACGCTGATGCGGACGGCTCATATCTGGCGAGAAACCCTGAGATCGGTGGTTCGAAAGACGAACTTCGTCCGAATATCCACTCCCCGCTACCAATACGTTCTGTTTTCGAAGGTTTCTTAACGCTGTATTAGACAATATTAGTGGCGAAAATGTATCCTGTTTTTCAACAACGTAGGCCTACTGGCGTCGCAGTACTGGCGATACTGCAGATCATAATTGGAGTCGTAGATATCTTAACAGGTATTCTATTGCTTGTTGCCGGCGCCACACTTGCGATAGTAGGTTTTGGAATTTCCCCTGCTTTTGCGTTCATGCTGATTCCTCTAAGCATAATGCTCTTCGCCTTCGGCGCGATCTCCTTCATCCTAGCCTACGGACTCTGGCAGGGTCGACGGTGGGGATGGTTCTCGGCCACAATACTAGCGGCAATCGGGTTGGCATTAGGCGTTTTGAGCCTACTCGGAGGAGAATTAGCAAGCGTCGCCACGATAGTAATCGAGGCGATTATTCTCATCTACTTGAGCACATATAGTGTCCGAACGTTTTTCGGCCTTGTAAAGTATCAAGCACAATATCCGTCTGCTGGCCAACCGTACGCGCCACCAACTGTTCAAGGTACGAGGAACACGTATTCGCCCGTGAATACTTGCATAGCTTGTGGAAACAGGATATCTTACGGCGGCAACTTCTGCGATCGATGTGGAACGCGTCTGCGATGAGTAGGAACTACGCACCTAGCCAGTCTGGCAGACTGGAATAAATCGCCTCTGCCACTCTTCGCTCCACTTCGTCTAAGGAACAGTAACAGCTCCCACAATATGGACATCTATCAAAACCGCAATTATCGCACGCAGTGTCCAGATTGTGAGCAAATGACTTACCACATTTGAAACATTGAAAGCTAAGAGTTCTTGGTTCCGTCACGAGACGATCACTGCATACACCTGTTCGTGCCAAATTTGATGGTGGGGCGGGAGGGAATGTCATGATCATACTTGACCATTTTGAACCCTCGATCACCGGTGTACTCGCTAGGTCATGGTCCCGAGACCGGTCTGAAGGCGATTTCTCGCTATCTTAGACCATGCTGTCCCCACGAAGGGTTAGCTCGCGGTCTGGACCACCGCCCCTGGCCTAGTAACGTTGAGGTTTGAGCTAAAATGCTTCCTACAACATTAAGGCAATTTTACAATCGTATTTTTGATTTCGGAGAAACAGAATCCTTTGCCTCGCCCTTCCTACGCAAGTACGAGAGGTATTCCCAAGCTATGAGCGCCGAATTACGAACATCCTCGTCCTTGTCTGCAATCGCCTTCTCCAATTGCGGCAGAGCATTTTGATCACCAAGAGAACTTAGTGCAACAGCAGATTCATGTCTCACGATTGCGCTCTCATCGTCAAGCATGGCCTGAACTAGCGCCGGCCCTGCTGATTTCAATCCCAATTGCCCTAACGTAAACGCTGCTTCATGTCGGGTCAGAGGACTTGAATCTTCTTTCAGAACCTTGCACAGCGCGGGAACCACACTTTCATTTCCAATGTGCTCCAACATACATACGGCGTGCACACGTAGCAATAATGGAAGAGCCTTGGAGCTATTCAAAAAGGATACAAAATATCCTAAATCCTTCTTCTCGAATGCTTCCTCCAGTTTATCGAGTGCAACATAGTCTTCGTCACGCATTCGCAGTTGAGTCATAATGAAATTCTCCTCACGCGCGAACGTTTTGAATGAATTGATAAAGATTCTGAGGAGTCCTTAACAGAACCTAAGAACTACAATTTTTTAAACATGATTTAACTGATATTGGAACTCTACACTGTATTCTAGGCGGTCAGGCATTGTTACGTTCATCGGAGAGAATAGGAGCCGGCATCTTCGACGCTGCGTCAGCACCGGTCAGACTACAAATTTTGCGACTACTATCCACCAAAGGCTCGTTACAATATACTGAGATAATGTTCCAACTTAAGCTTGATCCAGTCCGAGATGCCGGAAAGTTCGTCTATCATCTCCGAAGCCTAACAGGAGCTGGGTTGGTCACACTTGACAAGAAAACGAAGAGATACGAGATTACAGAATTAGGACAGATGATCGTCTCCTTCGCAAGAGACATGGACGAATATGTGAACGTAAAACGCGGTAAGCTTTACGTTCGAACGTCAAGATTGGCGATTGAAGAATTTCACCGGAACAAAATCGCCAGATCCTTAGTGGTCGAAGCAGGAGTTCCTCAAGAGATTGCAGATGAGATAGCCGCCGAAGCTGAAGATCGTCTGGTCCGTCTGAAGACGACATATCTCACATCCCCTCTAATTCGCGAGTTCGTCAACGCCATCCTGATTGAGAAGAAATTCGAAGAGTATCGGCACAAACTGACGAGACTCGGGATGCCCGTTTACGACATTGCACAATTAATCAGAGACGCCGGAGAGAGACAACTTAACGCCGATTACGTGTTCCATTCCGCAGCAAAGTCAGTTCTCTCTGAATACGTCTTGCTCAACTGCTTACCGCATAAACTCGCTGATGCCCACCTGTCAGGATCGATTCATATCGCCAACCTAGAGAACTGGATACTCAAGCCTAATGAAGTCGTGCACGACATTCGCTACTTTCTTAGCAATCCAATACTCGGTCTCTCACCTCCTGAGAGTTTGGAGGCAGCGCTAAGTGTAGTTGGAAATTTGCTTACGCATGCCGGGGCAGAAGTTTCGGGAGAGCAGACGATCGAGTACTTTAACACGTTCCTCTCGCCCTACGCACGAGGAAGGTCAAGCGAAGAAGTTTACAGGGCACTCTACTATTTCTTTACATCAATTCGGCGTGACCCGACATCAACCAATCCCCAAAGAGGATTCTCGATCTCTTTAGATCTTGACCCTCCAGAGTTTCTAAGGAATGAGGAAGCGGTCGGTGCGAGTGGAAAAAGACTTGGAAAGTACGGTGACTTCCAGGATGAGTTTTTCAAACTAGCCGAATCTACCTCTGAAGTTTTCCGTAATGTCTCAATGTCACCACCATCACTAATCCCTCATTTGCTTATCAGAGTTCGAAAACACATTTTCGCCGAAGAAAAAAGCAGGCGGCTCTTGGAAACATTTCATGAATTAGCCGCATCACGTAGCATACCACAATTCGAACTTCTAAACGACAACGAGAGAGTTAGCTACTCGGCGACTGGGCTCAGGCTGACAGACGACTGGACGAAGCAGTGGGCGGCAGACTGTTTACGTACGGGAAGTATGGACACAATTTTCCTTAACTTACCCAAGTTGGCATATGAAGCGAGAAAGGACGATGAGAAACTTGTTTCGCTCTTGAAAGAGTGCGCTTCCGTCGCAATTGAAGGATTCAAAGCGAAACGAAAGTTCATCGTTGAGAGGCTGAAACAACCGTTATTGCCACTTCTCGCTGGGATACACGGTTCCGTGCCGTATTTCTATGAAAAGAACGCGATTTACAATCTATCATTCGTCGGATTATCGGAGGCAGTGGAATATCACACCGGAGAGAAAATGGCTATCACAAACAAGCGTGCAGTTGAACTGGCATTAAGGATCTTAACTGAGCTTTCTAGATTGGCAGCGGAATCATCAGATGAAGCACAAATGCGAATACGCAGTCTCGCAAAGGCCTGGAGATGAAGCAGCAGGTCGACTTACTGCTCTGGATATCGAAGAGTATGGTAGGGCAATTGTAATCGCTGAAGGTGCTAGGGGGCGGTCATATTATTCTGACCTCCCCACTATACCATTGTCGACGAAGATTTCCATTGAAAATAGAATCGCATTGGAAGCCAAGTTCCAATCAGCGTTACAAGGCGGACATCTGAATTTAATTTGCATCGCTCCAGGAACCACTTCTCGAGCGTTGTTCAAGTTGACTCAGTATTCATATGAGACAGGATGCAAGTTCCAAACCTACACTTCCAACTACACGTCATGCAGTATCTGCAATCAGACGAGCCCAGGAATTATCCCGCGCTGCCGCGATGTGGCTCGGATAGGCTCGTGTACACGGGGAGGTCGTCTTACGAAATTCTACCCTTCAACCTGTGGCCTGAAGAGAAACAAAGGAACGCCGACAATCGAACGTTGTATGAACTCCAGGCCTAAGACACAGCAATTATCAGCATAGGTTCAGCTGATATAATTACGACTTGACTTTTCAAGGTCAGGAATCACTTCAACATCAACACTCAGACCAGGAGGCATCTTAGTAGGCATGGGATCCTGAAGCAATGAGTCTGGTCCCTTCGATGCTAGTTTAGTTGCGGGATGATCTAATCCGAACGAATCCAATGAAATATGGTAGACTAATCTGCGAACTTCACGCTCCTCCACGTAACCCAAGGCGTGCAAGTATTCGTGCAGCAGAGTTGAATAGACGTAGGCATTGATTTCTCGAAGTGATCCGGCTCCCCTCGTCACGATATCTAACGCATTTCGATTCATGACTATACCGTTTGTTCCCATCGTATGAAATGCGCCAATATTTTGCGGCAGTCTCGCTAAGTATAGCATCAAGCCTGACCTACGGCGTCCCAGGGAAATCTCCGCAGTTTTCTTTACCAGTGCGAATACGTCGCTGAACTCTTCACAAGAATCCAAGCGCGCGCCCATATTACTCAGGAGTTTTCATACCTCATTTTTCTCTTCTTCAAGTAGATGTCGGACTTTCTCGACGAAAGCAAGATACTCACATAGTATCGTCTTACCCAATGGGGTTAGTCCGTAGAGGTCGTCGGATAATTCATCAATCAGCTTATGAGTTCGTAGAAGCGGGACATTTTCGTAAATTAGTTTAGGATTGATGTCTTCTCGAAAGTGTCTTTTGCCTTGCGGCTCTTCGAGCAATGGAAGTAGCATTTTGACTCGTGTCTCGTTGGTTAGAACATCCATCAATTCCAAAGCATCGCGAAATGCGCGTTCAAGCGACGATCTCGCCAATTAAGATGTTCAATCACGAACTTGCCGGTACTTACTGCGTCTTGGAATTTTGAATCGATTGAATCTGAATTCACTTTGAATGGATAGACGACGAGAGCCATGGAGTTATCCGATTCTTCGACCATCTCCAGTTCTTTTATCAACGTCTCGTCCGGGAGCTTCGTTTCACAGAAAACCGCAGTCAACTTCTTGTCATTTACGCCTACAAGGTCTGCAGTGAACTTTCGTGAATGCTTCTCAGGGTCGTAAAGTATAGCGTCTACGAAAGTGTCAACATCAGAGTTATGCGACAGACTTCTGGCTGCATGAAACTTTTCGAGTAGATGAAGTTCAGTTTCATCCTTCTCAGATCGGAAATCGCCACGGAACCTTTCGTAGTCCAGTATATGCTTCGAAAGCACACGGCGCTTTCGTGCTGATGGATGAACTTCCAGATTCATGCTAAATCACCTCTCAATGGTGGCCGAGGAAATATAAGCGTTACCTCAGGTAACAGGATTTACTTTAGAACGCCTAAAACTAGACCGATAAGGCTCATCCTGACCAGCAGTCCGTACCATACTTGTTTGAAGTACTTTGCATGAGAAGTGGCATCCACGTCGTACGCGATTTCATCGACACGTGGGAGCGGATGCATGACGATCATCTGTTTCTTTGCCCGCGACAAGTCATTAGCAGTGAGTCTGTAGAACCCACGGACTTTCTCGTAATCTTCGAGTGAACCGAACCGTTCCTTTTGGATTCGGGTTACGTAAATCACATCTACGTCCGGAATAACTTCCGACAGGTCCTCGGATTCTTGCACTTTTACACGTTGACTAACCTCTTCCAGAACTTCCTTCTTCATTCGAAGCAAAGATGGCGACACTAAACGCAATTTAATGTCATATAGCGAAAGCGCGTATGCTAGGGAATGAACGGTTCTACCGTATCGCAAGTCTCCGACCAAAGCTATACTTAGACCATTAAGCCTCCCCAGTTCCTTCCGTATTGTGTACAGGTCTAGCATGGCTTGCGTTGGATGCTCCTCTGCACCTGTACCAGCGTTTATAACCGGAATCTCAGAAAACTCCGCTGCCAGACGTGCGGCCCCTTCCAACGGATGGCGAATAACCAAAACGTCAGCATAGTTTTCGACGACTCGAATTGTATCCGCTAAATTCTCTCCTTTCTCGACTGAAGCAATTTTTGGTTCCGCAAAACCAATGCAGTTGCCTCCAAAACGATACATCGCCGACTCGAAACTTAGTCGTGTTCTTGTGCTTGGCTCAAAGAATAGGGTCGCCATAATCTTACCGTTAAGATCACGCGAACCCACGTTAGCCATAGGTTCGACGACATCCGTCGTATCAAGAACATAGTCTATTTCTTCACGTGAAAAATCTCTTATCGAAACAACGTCTCTACCGTCGAACTTCACTGAATGCCGCCCGTTTGCCCTTGCATATCACAGTTAAGAAGTTTCTTCATGAACATACTAACATTGTTCAACAACCACGTCCTGATATCCAGCAAAGATATCAGAGTCCTTGAGACCATAGAAGGCAACAATATTCTCAATCAGTCCTACTCCTGGAGAAATTACGGAAACAGGACGAGGAGCGGAGTCGAAGTTTGTGCCCAAAATGGGCAGAGAGAAAGTTCGACTACACCTAGGCCCTCGTTCGAGGACGAGATCGCTTAATGTAAGCTAATGCTAGGATTCCGACTGCAAGACCGGCTAGGATAGATTCTACTGGAAAACCAGGGATACATCCACCAGAAACTGTGACACCAAACGTTTCCTGCCGTGTGATGCTACCGCTCGTTGCGGTAATCTGAATCGGGTAAGTGTTTGCTACCGCTGAGCAGGTGATTGAGATCACTACATCTGACGTGGCCGCTCCATTCCGAGATGGGGTAACAGGGTTTGTGGAAAATGACACAGTCATTCCTGTCGGAGCACCGGAGGATGCCAGAGCGACCGGGCTGCTGAAGTTATTCCACGATTGAATGGTAGCGACTACCGACATCGGAGTTGACTGAGGCGATATTTGCACTGAGGTTGGGGCGACTGAAAGCGTGAAATTCGGACAAAGGGGCGGACAAACTGGCGGTATCGGCGTGACGATAAGGGTGACCATCGTCACATGTATGGTCGCGTTACCCGTGATTGTCAAAGTATAACTTCCAACTGGAGTGGACGGCGTTGTTTGTACACTCAAGACGGAACTGAACGGAGTATTACCGGAGTTAGGTTTCAGGTTCCATGTTACCCCGGGCGGAGGTGATGAGGATACCCCCAAGTTCACTTCCGATTGACCGCCACATACCGAGCCTACAGTCACATCATAAGTTGTAAGCTGCCCTTGCACAACCGACTGACTTGACGGAGACGCACTCAGAGTGAAATCGGGTTTGAGACTTACGCAAACATCATTACAGTTCCCTGCGTTGTCGCACGCTGTAACGGTAATGATGTAATTCGCTTGGTCTTTGTAGATGTGGGCTCGCAGATCGTTGATCTGACTTTGACAGCAGAACGGTAAGTCTAGCGTTGAACCATCCCCAAAATCCCAATGCAGGCTCTTTATCCAAAGACCGCTAGATGTTTTCGCGGCTACGTTGAACAAGTATGCTGGCGGATACAGTGTAGTTAATTGAGGGGGAGCATCAAACCAGACTTGCACAACTTGATTATCAGCCGTGCGAGCAGTAATTCCGAGTTCAGTGGGAGCAGCATATCCCATACTGATAACCGAAGACAAAATTATGAGAGCAATAATCGCAATTGATGCTGAGTGAATGGCCTTCAAGAACAAAGAAACCTCAATCGATGGTTGGTGATGGTATCCAGCCACAAATCGAGAGTTAAGCCATCTTTACGTAACCCAGTGCAATACGAGGGGTTAGAGTATGGATTTTTGAGTCCGAGATGAATCTTTCACAAGATTTCAGGGTTATATAACCCTCAGAAAGGATACATCCAGAATCGACTTGGAAACAAGCCAAGAACTTTACGTTAAGAAGATCAAGGACGGTACAGTCATCGATCATATTACGCCAGGGTACGCATTGGAAGTTCTCATGATACTAGGCATAAACGGAAAGGACGGGGAAGTTGTAAGCGCGGCGATCAATGTCCAAAGCGAGCGGCAACACCATAAAGACATCGTCAAAATCCAGAACCGAGAATTGAAGCCATCCGAAGTTGACAAAATCGCCTTAATTGCACCAAACGCAACAATTAACATAATTCGAAATTACGGCGTAGCTTCTAAGAAGGCCGTCGAACTTCCTCCAACAATCCGAGGGATGATGAAGTGCGATAACCCATCTTGCATATCTAACTCAAGAGAACCAGTAGAAGCACAATTCGGAGTCGAACAACGTCAACCTGCTCGCTTGCGATGCTACTTCTGTGGACACATAATGGAACGCGAGGATATCCTTAAACAGTTTTAACCGCATCCACAAAACGGAGACTTAATTCAAATTTGGGAAAAATTGCTTTAATCGGTGACCGCTCAACTTCCACATACTTCAAAGTGAGCGGAATCAGGAACAGCTTCGCAGTTAAGAACCGTGACGATGCTGAGAAAATATTCAGACGAGTACACTCCGACGAAACAATCTCACTCGTCATGGTAACCGAACCAGTGTACAAGTGGATTCAACCAATTCTTGAGAGAACACGGAAGGAGTTCCCATTGGTTGTTTCGATACCGGCAAGAGGCGCCCAGAAAGCCGAAGTGGACGCATTAGCTCAACTTATCAAGCGTACGGTAGGCATCGAACTAAAAATGAAGACGTAGGAATGCGATGCTTTTTATGCTCATGAGAGATAAATTTACAGAATAATAATCACTTGACGGTGAGTCCACAACGCCCGAAGCAGATATTCTAAAAGAGACCCAACGGATCCTAGATACCGCTGAGAAACATAACATAGTGCTCCGACTGTTCGGCGGGATGGCAGTGAGATTCCGTTGCCCCAGTGCTACCCACCGAAACCTAGAACGCAAATACGCAGACATCGATTTCATGGGATTAAAGAAACAGTCGAAACAAATCAAGGGACTCTTCCAAAACGACCTTGGATATACTCCGCGAGAAATCTTCAACGCCCTTCAAGGCGACAAGCGATTGATCTTTAATGATTTAGAGAATGAAAGACGAATCGACATCTTCCTAGACGTGTTCGAGATGTGTCATCGATTCGACTTTAAAGATCGTCTAGTAAAAGACAAAATCACTCTACCGATAGCTGACTTGCTGGCTACAAAGTTGCAAGTCGTAGAGATCACGGAACGTGAATACCGAGACATCATCGCATTAGTTCATGATCACGAAATCACCGATGGCGACTCACCCGATTCGATAAACGGCACGTATCTGGCGCAGCTAACAGGTGACGAATGGGGAATCTACAAGACATTCTCAATCAACATTTCGAACATACTTTCAGCTCTACCTCGCTACAAGCTTGAAACAAAAGATGAAGAACTAGTACGCAAACGCCTCGATGATTTGCAAAATCGATTCGAGAACGCTCCGAAGTCGATGCGGTGGAAACTTAGAGCACGAGTAGGGGAGAAAGCAAAATGGTACGAATTACCAGAACAGGACAAGAAAGTTGTCGATTCTCGCGTGACATAAACAGAAACTACCTGAAAACGTTAATCCCTAGCTGAAAAATTGGTAGCCCGGGGGAGACATTCGGACACCATACGAACAGTCATTCGAACTCCCGTCGGCGGGTCCAAAGCCCGCTATTGAAGGGGCAAGCCCTTGCTTCTGCGGGTTCAGCTGTCCGCTACACCACCGGGCTACATTTTGTCAAAAAATAAACTGGCACTATCTAACCTTTTGTTTCCACACTAACATCGCTAACTATTAGTCTGTGAATGAACCTCGCACGACCCATGCTTCATACCTAAGGAGCACTCTATGAACTCGCTAAAGCAGATCGGATCGGAACCTGCACTACTGCTACGACGAGGAAAAGAAAGGATCATAGTCGTAGGGGATCTGCACATTGGCTGGGAAGTAACATTATCCCGTCAAGGAATTCACGTGCCCTCGCAAACCTTTAAGATGTTGTCTAGGCTGAGAGAAATAATTCAAAACGAAAAGCCAACGCGCGTAATTATGTTGGGCGATGTCAAACACAGCGTTAGTGGCGCAGAACTTGAAGAATGGCGTGACGTTCCAGAATTTTTCGAGGAACTAGCCAAACTCGTCCCATGCATCCAAGTAGTTCTGGGTAACCACGACGGTAACCTAGAACCATTGACTCCCTCGAGTGTGCAACTAATTCCATCAACAGGAATCGAATTATGGAAAAAATTCGGCCTCATACATGGTCACGCATGGCCCGCGCCAGAACTACTTGAATGTGAAACATTGATTCTCGGACATCTCCATCCCGCCATCACCTTACGAGACGCTATGGGATACAGGCTAACGAAACCAGTATGGATCATTGCACCATGCGATGTACGAAAGCTCATCCCCGGAGTTCTAAAAGCAGCTAACGTTGCCGTTAAATCAGGTAATCCTCAACAAATTCTGAACGAAAGATTTCACATAAAACCAGCCGTTCGAAGATGCGTCTTCATCCCACCATTCAACGACTTCCTCGGCGGTAGACCAGTAAATTCTAAGAGGATTGAGGAAACACATGCAGGCGAAGGTCTAGGTCCTATAGTGAGATCTCGCGCAGTCGATTTAGAGAACGCGGAGATCCATCTACTTGACGGAACCTACCTAGGACATGTGCGCGAGTTGAGGGCGTTTGGTTAACTGCCTACCTATGACCGGGATTGTCACAGGTCATGCAGTACCAGCGCCGGTGATTACCGGAATAGTAGAGTTCTCTGCCGCAAGTTGGACACAGCGGATGTCTAGGCACCTCAGGAGCTGAAGGTTGAACAGGCGGTCCTCCCGCACCAGGCATAGGCATTCCTGGCATTCCAGGCATCATTCCCGGAGGCGGTCCTCCAACGCCAGGCATAGGCATTCCTGGCATTCCAGGCATCATTCCCGGAACGGGACCCTGAATTATGCCGGCCGGAACAGCCAGAGGTCCTGGGACTGCAGGTCCAGAAGAGCCGGGGACGGCTTCGCCCATAACCGCTACTGGTCCATACTTCGCTATCACTTCACCTAATCGACCATAGGTCAAGAGGAAGAAGAACGCTGGGACCAACGCGATTACAAGTCCGTACAAAAGTGTTGGTGAGAAGGGTATAGTGAAAACTGGAAGAGTAAACAGAACTCCCCAGAACAAAGTGGCATTCCGCGCTTTCTCATAACGTCCCTTGTTTATGGCTCGAACGGTTTCTGAGTAGATCCAGGCGAGGATTAAGAGAGCGATGAGCAACCCTCCGCCTCCCACCCCGACGTACATAGCCCATGAATTTGCTAAGAAGGCTTCCAGGAATACTATGAAGGCTTGAAGGACAGGCACAGTCGTACTGAGGGGTAGAGTTACGCAATAGCCGACGTAAACACATGCAGGTGAAGCGAAGAATCCTACTCCTCCTATGATGAATGTAATAATTAGCCATGGAATTGAGAAAAGGAAAGTGATTATCCAACCTATGACGGCGGTATCATGAGCCGAACCGACTTCGGGTGGTCGTATGACAACTTGCTTACCCCTATCCTCTACCATCGGGGGCGGAATAAACGGAGGTATAGATTCCATTGTTGAGCCTCAACTAACACTAAACGACTACCTACGGATCACATAACCGTTGTCACACCAGTATGCACGGGAGAAACCGTATAGAATGGATGTTTAGGCCCTCTGAGCTTGCATTAACCATGCATCTGTGAGTCAATACCCGTTGACATCAGGGTGTCGATTTATTCGGAGAAATGCAAGTTATCCTACCTATGAAAACTAACTACGCCCACGAAACACTTATGACACATGAACACGGGTAAGAGGTTTGTTGATTTGAAATGAGCTTTCTTTATTTCGTAACGCCGCTCTTCTCTCCGCCTACCTACCCGTCTACAACTCCATTTCCACTTGTCTACGCTCCACTCAAGCTAGCGACATACAGCTTTCCGATTCCTCTGATGTATTCGGCGCCTCCGCCAGCTGTTCTCTAAACATCTCAAAACCCGTTTTACTTATTCCGGGTTTTACCTGACCGCTGAGAATCCAGTCTGACGAGCCACGATTAGTGACGAACCGAATCCCGGCAACAAGAGACGCGGTATCAGCGACCATTAAGATAATCTAAAAATATTCGCGTATTCGATTCGATTAGGTTCGAAATCGAATTAGCAGGTTGAAGAATGAATCTTTGCTTGCACAAATGGAATCGCCTTTGGGGAGACGAATTAGAAGCCGTTAAGCGAAAATGTCGTCCGGTTTGGGTTGATGAAGGGAATTGGATTCATACTGCGTTCTTTCGTGAATGTAGTAAATGCGGTCAGGTTCAGAGACTCTGTTATTACGGGAAGATGGGGGAATCATGGGTACGAGTAAGAGCTGCCAAAACTGAGATTTGACGCGATAATTTGTCCTGAGTAAGATTTGCTGTCCGTCCAACCCCCTGTGCCAAAAGAACCTGAGTATGTGCCGACAATTGTCAGTCCCACTAGGATACCGTAGTTGTGGTCGAATTGGGTTGTATCAGTTTCTTTGCCGGTTGAATATACAAGGCCAGTGCCCGCAACTATCGCTGACATGCCGACTCCTTTTCCTGAGTAAACAAGATTCCAAACATTGAGACTCTCTCCTTTGAATGATAGCGTTACGTTACCCGAAACAACATTTGGAACCGTATATGGAGATGAGAAGGTTGTGCTACCAAAACTGGGCGCCCACCAAGCCCTAACCACAGTAGCTCCTTGGACCAGGGTGGAAGGGTCAATTAACATCCAGGCAGGGTGCCCGGTCGAACTGTTGCTTCCTCCCGTCTCGGAAATGACGTTCAGCGTTGTGGCATTGATAACGTAACGGTAATCGAAGGTATTAGTACCATTCTGGCCATCGCCGAAGAAACCGAACCCGACACTCGTCCATGTCACGGTTTTGATTTCTGACAGTATCAGTATGCCTTGGCTATTGCTGTCTACGGTAAAAATGTCCGCGTAATGTCCTGTTTCGTTGTAGTTACCCAAGTCTGAGCCCCATCCGACGGCGTAATGATTGTAAGAAACGGACAGAGTCCATGTGTCGCCTGGCTTCAGTGGCCTGCCCCCTGCATGAGCTAGAGGCATGATTGACGACATTGAGAGACTCGCGAAGATGGCTGCCAGAAGAAGCAATCTGGCGCGTCGGTTTTTAGTGAACAAGATTCATGCAGAGGGGCTTTGACTCAAAAATCAATAATTTGCTTTCAGGAGATCGGGCTGATAATCCTAGTCTCTTAAGCGCTACTTGTTACACACCGCCATGTCTATTGTATCAGCCAAGGGTCGTGGTTGGAAAGGTTGGAATTGTGTATTTCCATCGTTTTATCGTCGATTTCTTCGCTTTCCTAAAGAGTTTCCTTAAGTAACGAAGCTTGCGGGTTGCGGTTTGTGTCTTGTTCTATTAGATTAGCTGGCTTGTGTTTTGGTGGACCGGGCGGGATTTGAACCCGCGGCCTTCCGGACGTTTGGTTGGAACTTGCAAACCGGACGTTCTTTGGCCCATAACAATGTGGCATACCAGGCTGAACTACCGGCCCACTTTCATTAAACGAATTGAGTCAGACCTTTAACCCTGTCGACAGCACACTTGATCTTAGAGTGGCTCGATGACTAGGTTCGTAATATTCTTAGAGTTACTAAGTTCTTTAACGCATTCCTCGCAAATCTTCTTCTGAAGGTCCGCTGAAGAGAGTTTCTCTTCATCGAACGGTGGTGACGCGACTGATTCGACGAATTGTGTCGTAAACTTCACCTTATGCGCAGCAATTCGTTTCTCACATAACTCACATAGTCCTTTCCTGGATGTCCGAAACATACGATCGATCATGCTACTGCATCTTCGCTAAATGCTGCTATGAACGCGAGATTTGAAACGTTATAGGTGAGGGCCGCCGCGGGGATTTTCACGTCAGGCGTGTGACGTTTTGAACCCCGCCTCCAGGGTCCACAGCCTTGTACCTCTTTTGAGTCTGTACGCTACCAAGTTTCGCGGAGGTTACGACTCCTCTACGTTACGGCGGCCATCTGCGCCAGGGTGCGATATCATCTCATATCAACCTTTCCAAGGTTCATCATAGAATGTCTTTTCTATCGAACCGCTCCTTCGTTCTCGCGGGAGAAGGATTTCTTGGTCAGAGTTGGGGTGCACGTGTCGATTTCTGGAAAAATTGATCAAGCTCCAGACCGGGCGAAGGAACTCGGTTGTGACACGTTTCAATTGTTCACTAGAAATCCAAGAGGTTGGAAATTCAACAAGCTAAATTCCGAGGAAGTCGCACAATTTCGACAAAAGGGATCGTCGTATGCACTCGCACCTATCGTAACTCACATGCCATATTTGCCTAATCTTTCAAGTCCCAGGAAAGCGATTTACAATAAGTCCGTGAAGTCACTCTCCGCTGAAATGAGCAGATGTGCTGAACTAGGGATTCCGTATGTCGTTACACACTTGGGGAGCCATCTTGGGAAAGGCGCCGACATTGGGTTGGCGAATATTATTTCAGCAGTAAATACAGCCCTCTCGCAAAATGGCTCGAATGCTGTAATGTTGCTTCTCGAAAATACCGCTGGAACCAAGAATAGTATGGGCTCATCATTTGATGACATCAAGAAGATTTTGGATGGAATTGAACAGAGCAACAGAATTGGGTTGTGCTTCGATACGGCGCATGCGTTTGCCGCAGGGTATGATCTGAGGACGCCCGAGAGCGTTGATGAAACTCTCCTGAAATTTGACAAAATACTAGGTATAGAGCGATTGAAGGTTATTCATCTAAACGATTCTAAAGGCGAATTAGGGTCCGGTCGGGACAGACATGAGCATATAGGGCTAGGATATATTGGCGAAGTGGGGTTTAGATCGTTTCTGAAACATCAATTAGTTCGAGATCGTCCGCTCATACTCGAAACACCAATCGATGAGCGTAGAGACGAACTAGGCAACCTTCGGAAGGTCAGAGAATTAGCTCACTGATCAAGTTCCACTTAGCACCTCTTCCAACTTTGAAATGAACACTCCTCTAGGGAAAGATATAATGCCCTTACTCTTAGCAAGCTTATCGACTTCCACGTTTACATGTGAATAGTAGCCAAGCAACTTTGTACCGTGTTCAGAAAATTTATCAAGTAACTCATATCTTTGCCCGAAAACATCGAGATTCAGAATTACCGCTTGCGAATTCGTAGGCGTTGCAGAAACAAGATCGCTCAGAGTGCTAATCACCTTACAATCCAAGCTGACCCGCTTTACCGCACCTGCCACCTTTGAGGAGAATAACAAATCCGGATCAAAAACTAAAACAACCAATGTTTGTCACTTCGAGGAGTTATCGAAACCGATTAAAGCTTGCCTCATGAATTGTCGCTTCAATGATCTTTAGACAAGTGCCGGTTGGCACATTTCAAAACTTTGCGTACGTGATTGGCGATGAAAAAACAGGAATTGCAGCCGTAGTTGACCCAGCATGGGAGGTTGACAGACTACTGCAGATATGTTCCGAACTGGAATTGAGAGTTTCATTTGGAATTAACACTCACTCTCATCACGATCATGTTGAGGGAAACGATATGTTGGTGAATAGGACCGGTGCCAAAATTATAGCGCATGTTAGTAGTCCAGTCCGAAAAGATGTATCAGTAAAAGAGGGCGACGTTATCGAGATATCTTCATTGAGAGCAAAGGTAATCCATACTCCCGGACACTGCGCCGATCACATCTGTCTTTTGATTGATGGAAAACTCCTGACTGGCGATACTTTGTTTGTTGGGGAATGCGGAAGAACTGACCTGCCAGGAGGGAACGCTAGAGACATGTATGATAGTCTCTTCAACAAAATCATGAAGTTAGACGATGCCGTTGAAATTTATCCTGGCCACAATTATGGCCCTAAAACTTCATCGACCATCCGATATGAACGAAACAACAATTACACTCTGAAAAAACGTTCAGTTGAAGAGTTTGTGCAATTCATGGCGGAACCATAGTGAACTCAATCAAGCCTACAACGCTAGAAAACACGAACGTTGTTAACCAAATCCTACATGCGATTGGTACCCCGTCAAAAATAGTATACTCCCCTAGCGAAGATAGTTTTCTAATGTTGCAAGCTTTATGCAGCATTGAGTTGAACGATCTGGCAGTATGCGATATTGGAACAGGTTCCGGAATTTTAGGGCTCTTCTGCGCGATCAGAGGAGCAGATGTTACTGTTACAGATATCAACGAAATAGCATTGCTTGAAACATTAGCTGCAGCGAAACGATTGGGGATTCTTGTTAAACCGGTTTTGTCGGACGTTTTTGCAGAAGTTAATGGAGAATTTGATTTTGCACTATTCAATCCACCCTATCTTCCAAGTGAGGTAGTTATGGATAGAGCCGTGGACGGTGGACCTGACGGGCTGGGCTTAACACGAAAATTTCTAAAGGATCTACCGACTCGATTGAAAAATAATGGTCACGGGTTGCTACTACTAAGTTCGCTAAATAATCCTACAAAAGTCATTGGTGAATATGCAGAATTTTCTTTTGAAGTTCTTGCCACGAGGCAAGTGTTCTTCGAAGAGCTTCAAGTATTAGACTTGAGGCTTAGGTAGGACCTCACGCGCAAGAGATTTGATCGCTACATCGTCTGTATAGAAGTCATCTTCCTTGGCCCTTTGTCTTCCCGCAAAACCGTCCTTCAGGCCATGCCAAAACGTAACCGACTTCTCACCAAGCTTCCAACATAACCAGACGCGAGAACCAAGCCTTACGGCGGGGAAGTCAACCAAACCTTGACTCAAATCTTTCAGCACACACCCAAGATCTTCAAGTTTCTGCATTTCCCGTTCGAGTTTTACCATTGACTCAGTCATCTTATTTTCAGGCGCATCCTCGGTAGCTTGCTTAATGGCGATTACTCGTCTGACTGTCTCCTCGACTTCGGTCAAGGCCGCATTCGCTTGCTGTGGCGTAAAAAAGACAGGCAAAGTTAACTGATTATCCTCTCTTTTTGATACAATAAGAACTTTCATGATGTGCCCATAATTGAAGCCAGAATCCGTGGTTCTTCGATTCATTCGACAGGCTCGCGTTGCGCATATGGCTACATCGACTAAGAGAGGGATACCACACGTAATCCCAATCTGCTTTGCGTTTGACGGCGGCTGCATTTATACTGCTATCGACCAAAAACCAAAGCGCGCCGAACCGATGAAATTACGGCGAATTCTGAACATTATTCGAAACCCTGAGATATCATTCATAGTCGATCGATATGATGAAGATTGGAGAAAACTAGTATATGTGATCGTTCGCGGAAAAGCCAAAATCTTACAAACAGGGCGAGAGCATGACCACGCCTTAGTTTTGCTACAAAGAAAATATCGACAATATCGTCAGATGAATCTGCATAATCGACCAGTGATCCGGATCATTCCGACAAAGATCACGGCCTGGAAGCATCAATAAATTACTGTTACAGTTCAACCAAAAGGATAACTATCTAAAGTTAAGCTTGAAGCAGCTCCGTTTTGGATAGATCCGGAATGTCAACTGATCCCGCTGTGTTCGAGTCAAGAGAATTAGCCGTAATAGGCAATTTCTTCTTCTGCGAAGTATGCAACACGGTATGCGAATTTGGAGATCCAACGTGGCAAGAACATAGGAGCAGTTTGAAGTTTCATAACATGAAACGAATGTTGCTCCTGCGATGTGCGCATTGCAATGACGTCGTGATAGACGCCTATGCCGCGTATTCACCAGAACGAAACGAATTCTGGTGTAAAAATTGCATCGGAAACGTCGGATTCTCTAAATTCAGATGCATCGAAGACTGATTCTTCAGATTCAGAGGCTCATTTCCATTCTGCTTGGGTTGCATGCAAATATGCTCTCCAGTAAGGATCGAAGCGAGGATATTGTACGGGAAGTCGTTTACGATCTTTTGAAAGTACGTGGATTTGATGTGTCTTAGATGTGAGCCTCCCTATCACTTGAGGATTTACATCTGCACGACGCAATCGATTAAGCAACCTTTGAGTGTGCTCCGGGTTGCACGTCAGTATGAGGCTGCCTTCACTGAGTGATCTCAATGGGTCGATGCTGAACAATTTGCATATTTTCTCAGTCTCTTCGGATATGCGAATGTTTGTTAGAGTTAGCTCCGCCCCAAGATTAGATGCGTAAGCTAGCTCCGTGACCGCTGAAATGACTCCTCCTTCTGTTGCATCATGCATTGCTGTAACACCTTTCCCGTGAATTCCAATTGAAACTGCCGCTAGAGCATCCTTAACGGTAGATACGTGTGATAGAGATTCCCAGGCTTTTTCAAAGAGAGACGCACCAAGCGCTCTCTTTACTGTCTTAGGGAACACCCTGGTTAGGATTGCGGTTGTCTCCACTGCCGCGCCCTTTGTTAAAATTATTTGATCTCCGTTTCTGGCCATTGATGAAGTCAGATACTTGTCTGCCTCTCCAACAGCATACAATACTCCGCCTCCGATTATGGTGTAGTCGCAACCTTGGTATCTGCCGGTATGGCCACCTACAATGGAGATTCCGAGCTTCTTGCATTCCGAATCAAACGATGCCCAATACTGCTGAAATTCAGAGTTGCTCATTTGGGGTGGCAGGTTGAGGTCGAAAATTCCATATTGCGGCATTACTCCGCTGGTAGTCAAATCGGAGGCTAACAAATGGACAGATAGCCAAGCGGAGTTCTGCGCGCCAAGTTCAGGAATGAGCGATATCGGGTCACAGGTCGCAATCAAAACCTTTCCGTCACTAAGCCTTTGGACAGAATTGTCAACTCCGAAGTTCGGGCCGACGAGAATCTTCTTTCTCTTCCTTCCCAAGTGCGAGTAGATGAGTCGGTGGAGAGTGAAGCGATTGAATTTTCCTAGAGTTTGAGACGCCAACTCTATCCGCTCAGTCGTTTGGGCTCCGTCACTTGTACAACTCTATTATTCCTCGCTTTTGCAGAATATAGATCAGGATCGCACTCATCACTAGCTCTGGAATCAAGTAGCTTGCGTTATAAATCGCCGAATAGAGCGCTGGAGATTCACCCTGCGGGGCATACATTGCGAAAAATACGAGCCCCGAAATGAAATGGCAGACGAACCTCCCCGCAATTCCTACCATAACACCGACCAGAGGGTCCTTGCGGAAGAATCCTGCTAGACCTAAAGCACCAAAGGCAAGTGGATAGTCGAGCATGACCTGAATAGGGTTAACCACGAATGCAAATGCATCTAGGACTAGTGCGACTAGCCCGAAAACGATGCCAGTTGCGATGCCTACTTTAGGGCCTCGCCTAAGTGCGATGAAGAGGATCGGCACCATGGACGCAGCGGTTATTCGTCCTCCGTTGGGGAATTGGTAGAAAGTTATTTCGTACAGCACGCCTGCCAATGCGATGAACACCACTGACTCGGTCAGGATCTTTGTGCTAAGTTTCAAGGTCCAGCCTCCATGCTTAGCAGATATTCTTGCTCTGTATACTCGGGTACGAAATATTCACAAAGACTCGGACAGTTAAACGGTATATTTCGCAAATCTCAACACTCTCCCTACGCCGGTATTACCCGGATCAGGTTAACGGGTCGACAGCTACGAAGCCGTCCTCTCAGCCAGGTTTCCCTAGCTCCCCCGGTACCTTGCTGCGGTTGTAAACGTGCGGCTAATTTATCCTTAGCTCAGACCTAGGTTGGGCGCTATGATGACAAAAGAGCGTCTAAATTTGAGGTTTCATGATATGTTAGGTGTCCAGCTACGAGTTTCGCGCATTCGCTGAACTTATGTTCGGTCGAATGTTGTGCATCTAAAATGTGAGTCACTCGTACTCCTTCGGATTTTAGGTAGTCTGAGATCATTGAACGATGACACCTCCAATGGACTGCTTCTGCGCACATAATGACTACGGTGTTTGTGTTTATCATTTCGAGAAGTTTTTGTGCTGCGTGATGGAAAGACTCAGTTTCCATGTAGTCCGCATAATTTCGGAATGAATTGTTCTTCCAGCATTTGTTCATTGATTTGTCTCCGAATCCTTCTCTTCTGCCGCCTAGGTTTTCAAACCACTCGTACCGGAGCCCATTTTTTGTGAGTTCTTGTTTGATGGTTTCTGAGTTGAATTGTGGATTCATGAGAGATCTTGGGAATCTTCGAACGTCTACTAGAGTATGAATATTGTAGGCAGCTAGAATTTTGATTAGTTCCTCGCTGGTTCTTGTTGAATGCCCGATCGTGTACACGGACGATTCATGTTTCATTGAGGAGACTTGCTACATTACTTCTACGTCGTGCGGGTAGCTTTCCCTGAGACCAGCGGGTGACATTTTGATGAAATTCGCTTTACCTCTCATTTGCGAAATTTCTGTTGCTCCGCAGTAACTCATTCCAGACTTGAATCCTCCGACTAGTTGGTCGATCAGTTCAGATGCGTTGCCTTTGAATGGAACAAACGCTTCGACTCCTTCAGGTACGTAGTCAATTAGTTCGACCGCTGCCTCTTCCTCGGTTTCGGGTTCCTTTGAGGTTCTATCGTAGGAGGCGGCGACCGATGCCATTCCGCGAACAAGCTTGTATTTTCTGCCTTCTCTCATAACGGTCATTCCCGGGCTCTCGTCGGTTCCTGCCAGGAGACTGCCGAGCATTACTGTAGAGGCGCCTGCTACGACTGCTTTTGTGATATCTCCGGAGTTACGGATTCCGCCGTCGGCTATGATTGGAACTCCAGCTTGATCTGCGGTTTTAGCGCAGTCAATTATTGCGGTTAATTGCGGGACTCCTGCGCCGGTGACAATTCGTGTGATGCATATCGACCCAGAACCGATCCCTACCTTGACCGCGTCCGCTCCGGCAGCTATGAGATCGTCCGTCCCATCTTTTGTTGCTACGTTTCCTACCATCAGTTCTGCGTCTTTGATGTTCTTCCGGATCGAACGAGTTGCTTCCAAAGTGATGTCGGAGTGAGCGTGAGCGACATCAATCACGAGCATGTCAGCACCGGCCTCATGGAGGGCTTTGGCGCGTTCGACATAATCCGTTTTAACTCCAACTGCGGCACCAACCATTAATCGTCCTTTCGAGTCTTTCGATGCGTTTGGATATTTTTCTAGGCTGAGTAGATCTTTGCTGGTTATGAGTCCTCGAAGTCTTCCTTCATTATCGATTAACGGGAGCTTCTCTAACTTATGCTGGTGTAGGATGCGTTCAGCTTCTTTTAGATTCAAACCGGGTGACACGGTGACCATATCTTTGATTGGCGTCATGAGTTCGCTAATTTTTTTTTCCGGGTTCCGTTCGAAGAGTATATCACGCCCTGTCAGAATACCTTCGAGTTTCTCGTTCGGATCAACAACAAGTAGCCCCGAGACATCATACTGTGTCATCAGACGTCTTGCGTCCCTAAGTTTCTGATCACCATTCATTCGGTAAGGTTGCTCGATGACAATGCTCTCTGACCGTTTCACTTTCAGAACTTCTTCAACTTGTTGCTTGATAGTCATGAAGCGATGTATTACTCCCAAGCCTCCTTCTCGTGCTATGGTGATTGCCATGGCGTGTTCAGTAACAGTATCCATCGGGGCACTAATGACGGGTATCTTGAGCTGAAGATGACGTGAGAGGTTTGTGGATGTGTTCACTTCTTTACGCGAATGGACAACGGATTTTTTCGGGACTAGAAGGACATCGTCGAACGTTAAACCTTCATCAATATTTCTGGAAGCCAAATGTCTTTAGTCTCCTACTTGGAAACATTGTTCTGGATTTGCAGCAGATTCGAGTTAAGCAACCTACGAGGAAATGAATGAGTTGTCGTCAATAACCTGTCCGTTCCACTGCGAAGCCCTTCGTATCCGATTTAAACTTTGATGGGAATGCACAGAATCCGTAGATCTTCCCGATTCGACTTTTAAGAGTATGATCACCGTTAAATATGACATACGTCATATGCGGGTGGCTAGTGAAAACTCATGTCATACAAACATCCCGAAGTTCTCGTCGAAACATCGTGGGTTACGGAGCATCTGAAGGACGGTTCGATCAGAATTGCGGAAGTAGACTATGATCCCGCTACAAACTACAATTTAGGACATATTCCTGGAGCGGTACTATTTGATTGGAGGAAAGACATGAATGACCAACTCAGACGAGACATCGTCAGCAAGGAACAGCTGGAGGATCTCCTCGGACGAGCTGGAGTTAGCAGCAACACAAAACTGGTCCTCTATGGCGATTTTAACAACTGGTTCGCAGCCTTCGCATACTGGATCCTGAAATATTATGGTGTAGAAAACGTCGTCCTGATGAATGGTGGACGCAAGAAATGGATAGCCGAAGACAAGATAGTCACTAAGGACGTGCCTTCCTACTCACGAGCAACCTTCAAAGTGGCTAATCCGAACGAAAATATACGAACCTACGTTGACTACGTAAAAAGCTCTCTGAATAATAGCGGCAGGGTACTGGTTGACGTCAGAAGTCCCGCTGAATTTACGGGAGAAGTGACAGCGCCTCCAGAGTATCCGAACGAACATGCCCAACGTGGTGGACACATTCCAGGGGCAGTCAACATACCATGGGCTCAAGCAGTAAAGGAAGATGGAACTTTCAAATCCGCGGAAGAACTCAGCAAACTATACCAGAGCAAGGGTGTTACGCCGGACAAGGAGATCATAACGTACTGCAGGATCGGAGAGAGATCATCCTTCACATGGTTCGTATTGAAGTATCTTCTCGGATACCCGAATGTTAGAAATTATGATGGATCTTGGACCGAGTGGGGTAATCTAATCCGTAACCCAATACAGAAACCATAAGTCTTCGACGGGTAGCGTTGAACTACCCTCATTTCACTTTCTTTACGATGAAGTGCATTAGTTCATCTTCCTGACGTGCTTCTAGAAGCGCTTGCCCGGTCTGATCTGCCCATCGAACGATCTCGATATCCGCAAATTTATCGTCTGACACTACATGCACTACATCTCCCACTTGGCAGCGTTCCATTACGTCACCCAACTTGCTCAACACCGAGGCGCACTCTACACCGATCTCCCACATCTCGTAATCCGGAAATGCTTTGAAGCAACGAACCCTGAGTTCACGAATTTGTAATTCGATTTTATCTACAGAATTTTTTGCGTTGTTCAGATTCTTGCCTTCGTCTTCTAGAGAGGAGAACTCTATTTTTACGAACCAGCCCTTATTGTATGGGTAGTCGTTTGCTAACGATGGCTCCTCTTCGAGCTGATCGTTGACCTCGATAAGCGTCCCGGTTAATGGCGTTCGTACCGCCCCGAAGTATTTCACACTCTCTATCGTTGCTACGACGTGGCCTTTTGGTATCTTAGTACCTAGCTCTTTGAATTTAACTGCCGTCAATTTTCCCGCGAGGGCCGAGTGTATACTAGTAATGCCTAGCACAGCATATGTATCCTCTAACTTCACCCAGACATTGAAATCTTCATCATATAATACGTCGTCCGCAAATTCGCAATGATGTACCTCCAAGTTGCTTCTCGTCGTTACGTTTCGTACTAGTTTAAGAAAGCATTGGCTTCGATAGCTAAAATTTTCTTCCCTGAATGTTTGAGGTGTGCAGGACATCGATTTTATGCAGACAGCGGTCGCATTCATTTTCTTCATCCACGCGATCTAGTACACAGTCGCATTCACAAATTTCACCCGATTTTGTAACGCACGAATTGCACATTGAGTCGACCCAGATTCTCATCAATCGTTCTCAAAATACGTGCAATATTAGCAAATTCCATTGGGAATAGCTTTTTTGTCATATATTCCAATCGGAATATCACGTTCAATCAAAAATAATAGCGCCGTTGCAGTTGCACAGTTCTCACCATTGAGGGAACGTTGAAGCGATGGGATACGTTGAAACTCTGATTTGTCGGAGTTGTAATTCTGAAACAAAGCCGACAAAGATTCTTGCGTGTCCCAAATGTTTTGCGCCGCTTGACGTGGTATATGATTTTGACAAGATCGAACTAACTCGCGACTCGTTTAAATCACGTCCTCCGACGATGTGGAGATATGCTGAACTTTTGCCGGTTCAGGACCCACAAAACATCGTAAGCTTGAATGCTGGTTACACTCAACTTCATAGGTGTAAGAATCTCGAGAAGTATTTTGGGTTAGAGGAAGTCTACGTTAAGAATGACGGATTAAATCCAACAAATTCATTTAAGGACAGACCGGCCAGTGTCGCAGTTTCGAAATCAATTGAATTTCGACTTAAGGTCATTGGGGCAGTTTCAACCGGCAATTTGGCCGGAGCCGTGGCTGCGCACGCAGCGAAAGCGGGAATGCCATGTTACATATTCATTCCTCTAGGAATTGAGTCCGGAAAAATTGGTCAAATCGAAGTTTACGATCCACACATAATACAAGTCAAGGGAACTTATGACGACGCAAATCGGTTAGCATATCTTGCCTCGGAAACGTACGGATGGGCTATTGCAAACATCACGATGCGCCCATATTATGTAGAAGGCTCAAAAACTCTTGCCTTCGAGGTCAGCGAACAATTAGGATGGCGAAAGCCGGATCATTTGATCGTTGCCGTAGGGAGTGGCGCACTCATGAGGGCAATCTGGAAGGGATTCAACGAATTCGACCAAATCGGACTGACTGATGGGTCGAAAACATCGATCCATGGCGCCCAAGCAGCAGGATGCGCGCCTGTAGCCAACGCCTTCGAAAGCGGTTCAGATCGGATAAAACCTGTCGCAAAACCTGATACAATCGCGAAGAGTATCGCTATAGGCGATCCGGGCGATGGGCACTACGCAATACAAGTGGCAAAGACCACCGGCGGAAGAATTGGAAGCATCACCGATCGAGAGATCCAAGACGCAATAAAATTACTTGCTTGCAAGGAAGGGATATTCGCAGAGCCGGCGGGGGCAGTCACGATCGCCCAACTGAAGAAACTTGTCGAAGGGGGATATATAAAATCTGACGAGAGTGTAGTTTGCTGCGTAACAGGAAATGGATTAAAATCTATAGAATCAGTCCCGTCAGGTGCAAAGTGGCATACTGTGGAACCGACACTAGAAGCATTGAGTAAAGTAATCGCGGAAATGAATTAAGATGGGTCAAGTAAACGTGAAGTTCTTCGGATTAGTTGTCGAAGCAGCCAAGAACCAAACGCACACTCAGGCAACTGCCTCAACCGTCCGTGAACTTCTAGACAACCTTTCCGGTGAATTCGGAGATGGTTTCAGGAAGAAACTTTTCGATCCCAAAGGAGAATTGCAGGGTTTCGTGAATGTTTTTGTCAACAATACTGACGTTCGACACCTCAAGGAATTGGACACCCCCTTGAAAGATGGTGATGAGGTACTGATACTTCCCGCCGTAGCCGGCGGATAATCAAACCACTTACATAAAGCGCGTTTCGTCGTCAGTTTCGAACTCATTTGTTTGCTTGCGCAAATTTTGCTAACTCAAATTCCTCGTGTAGCGCGCGGACCGCAGTTGGTCCTTCTCTCTCTGGGACTACGAAGGATATGTTAAGTTCAGATGATCCTTGAGCGATCATGCGAACATTCACTCCCTTTTCAGCAACTGCTTTGAAGACTCTTGCTGCAACCCCAGGCGTTCCTCGCATTCCAGCGCCCACTGCCGCTATAACGCACACGTCATCCTCGGCAGTAACGTTCTTTACGTATTCGGCTCCAAGAGTAGTTAATTCTAATACGTTGGTTGCGCGTCTCAGCTTATCCCTAGGTGTTACAAAGGATATTCCGGTTTCCGAGGAACTTTGAGAGATCATCAACACATTGATGCCACTCTCACTTAGCACGTTGAATACCCTAGCCGCAATACCCGCCAGTCCTGACATTTCAGCTCCTGCCACGCTTATCATGCCGACCTTATCGATGCAAGTAACCGCCTTAACGACACCTTCGCTTCTCACGACACCTTCTCCAGCTATCAAAGTGCCTCTAGTTGTGAGATCGTTGGAGCTTCGGATCCTGACAGGGATCTGTTTCACGCTTACGGGTTCTAGAGCTTTCGGATGAATCGCCTTCGCCCCAAAGTATGCCATCTCACTTGCCTCAGCGTATGAAATCCTCTCTAGCACTTTGGCGTTCGGTTCAATTTTCGGATCGGCAGTCATAAGTCCGTCCACTTCCTTCCAAATCACTACTTCATCAGCGTCGATAGCTGCTCCGAGCAACGTGGCCGTATAGTCTGACCCTCCTCTGCCCAACGTAGTTGTTGTTCCATGTGGACTACAAGCGCTGTATCCTGCAACTATCGGTATGGTTCTTGCCATCAGCAACGGTTCCAACTGCTCTTTCACTCGTCTGATTGTGAGATCCATCAACGGTTTTGCTTCCCCAAAGTTTTCGTCAGTAGTGATACCTGCTTCGCAGCCCGTGAACCATCGGGCTTTCAAACCCGAATCCTTGACTGCTCCGCAAATCAAGGGAGCGGACATTTTCTCTCCGAATGATAAGATGAAGTCTCTTGATCGCGGTGTCAGTTCCATGAGTTTCGCAACGCTATGCAAAATTTCCTCTAGTTCTTTTGACGTCTGATCTAGCTCGTCTATTACTTCGCTTAGCAATCTTGTATCATGAATGCAACCTTTGGCCATCTTAGCATGTAGTTCGCGAACTCTTTCCATGAAATCGGTAATCGATTTTAGATCGCCTTCGATCGCTTTCTCACATATGTTCACCAATTCGTCCGTTACGTTTGGTAGTGCTGACACTACGACCAGTATCTGATCGCCCTTTTTCGCGAAATCATTTATGATCGTAATCGCGTGCGATATTCCTTTGCTGTCACCAATCGAAGCACCGCCGAATTTCATTATGATACGCAAATCTATCGGAGCCTCATCTAAGCAGCATCTTCTTTATGTCTATTAGATCCCGCAGTACAGCGGTAGCGGTCTCTCTTCCACCAGCTCCTGCTCCGATCAACGTTACTTTCCCAGCCAACTCTGTTTTGAAAACAATCGAATTGAGTGTCCCATTTACACATAATGGATCGTTGATTGCTACGGCTCGTGGGTGAACGGAAGCACTTGCCTTGTCGACCAGCCCAACCAATTTGACAGCTTTCCCCTCCTGCTTCGCGTCAAGTATCTCCCGTTGGCTCATCTTCGAGATGCCTTCTACGTCAACATCCTTGATCGTTATCCGTCTTCCCATGATCCAATTAGAAATGATGACTAGTTTACATGCAGTATCGAGTCCACTGACGTCAAGAGTAGGATCAGCTTCCGCATATCCAGCCTGTTGAGCTTCCTTGACAGCGTCCTCTATGGCAATCCCGGCCTCGAAAATCCGTGTGAGGATGTAGTTTGTTGTTCCGTTAAGTATACCCTGGGCGGATTCGATGCGATCTCCATCCAAACAGTCTTTAGCGAAGCTCAAAATCGGAGTTCCACCACCGACTGTTCCGCTAAATCGAATCTGAACTTGCTGGTATTGTGCTAATTCAATTAATGACGGCATAGCGACCGCGAGAGGGCCCTTATTCGTGGTTACTACATTCAGGCCTTTCTTTATTGCGGATTCCAAGTGTGTTAGTCCCGGTTCGCCATCGGGTAGATGTGTTGGAGTTAGTTCCAGGAGTACATCTGCCTCAACGTCGTTTATCACGTTAAGTGCGGTAACATTCTTTCGCCCCCAAACATCATGGACTGCAACGGTACCATACTTTTCTCGAGAAGCGAGCGCGTCCGCTAATATCAATCCGTCTTGATTCACCAATGCTCCACCTCGGTCGACGATTGCGACAATTTGTGGTATGATTCCGTAACGTGCTTTGAGCAATTCGCTCTTCAATTGTATTATTCGGGCAAATGATTGCCCAACCGTGCCGAATCCAACGATGATTACTCTCATTGCAAATCCCGACCTTCGTCAAACTGGATGCATGATTTCTCAACATTGTCGAACAGTGAGAAATCAGACATATGATTCGGAACAGTATCAGATCCCGTCAATTAACCTGTTGCCTTAGTTGAAGAATTGAGAAACACAAATCTTAGTTGAGACCTGTCGATCTTTCGCTTCAAGCGATAGATACGAAGGAGCAATGACGGCCCTGAAGAATTGGCGCATTCTTCTGTTATGCGCGGCTATGGCTTCTGTAATATGGATGTCGCGGTTGATGTTTTCTGCTGTTGCTCCTGTACTCAGGAGCGCCCTCAGTCTAACGTATACTCAACTTGGTCTTGTTTCGATGGCGAGCGTTACGCTTGCTGCTTTAGGATATGGTGCATCAGGGTTTCTGAGTTTAAGATATGGTACGCGTGTCGAATTCTTTTAGCGGCTGTGCTCACGGAAATAACGGGGGCATTTGGAACTTTCATGTCGAAGGACTTCGGAGGGGTTTTCGTTTTCCAAAGCATCCTTGGCTTATCAGAGGGATTATTCTACGTCGCGGCGCTAGCGCTCTTGACAACTACATTTGACCAGCAGAGAATTGGACGAGTGATAGGTGTCGTTGAGGCTTCTATCAATATTGGAGTCCTAGCGTCGTTAACTCTTGGAGCTTTAATCTCTGTCCTGTACGGTTGGCGTTTTGCCTTCCTCTTCCTGGGTTTTTTGGGAATAATTTTGGTCTTTATGATCGCGGTTGCGCCATTTGGCGGGGTTCCATCATATCACGACACGGACCTAGTAGAAATGTTGAGGGATCCCTTTATGATTGCCATCTTGATTCCAATAATTTTTCTATTTTTGAGTTTCTGGTCGTTTTGGGCATTTGTTCCGACTTACCTTGTTGTTAATTTGCATCTGTCGTACACCGCCGCTGGTTTTGTTGGTTCTCTTTCATTCCTATTGGCGATCTTTTCAGCATTACTTGCAGGCGTATCGGCGGATCATATTGGACCCAAAAGATCTGCGTTAGTCGTCGTCAGTACGTATCTAGTATTCTTAATTTTCTTCACGTTTTCTTCCAGCATAACGTATGCAATAATTTCTCTCTGGGTAGTTTCATCTGCTCAGGCGTTCATGGTCCCAGCCCTGTTATCATCGATTCCAAAACGGTTTCCCGGAGCTGAACTCGGCCGTATCTATGGCATTGTGATTGCAATCGGATATGCGGGCGGCGCTATCGGGCCCTTCATTGTGGGGCGCATAGCAGATATGTATGGATTCTCATCTGCGTTCTTGGCTCTCGCTGTATGTGTAGCTTTGGCAGGGCTCGTTATTTTGTTTAGGATGTAAGGTGGATAACTCTTGGAAGGAGTCGTGGAGAACCTTTCGTAGTGATTGGCCTCAATTGTTGTCTTGTTCTAAGTTACGTTATCGCCAAGATTCTATGAGTTAATCCTTTGGTCTATTTTGTGTTGGGCGACCTTTTTTCGGTTCTTCCATGGTTGGCTTCGTCTACATACCACAACCATTCCATGTTTGGGGGTTCGATATCCATCTGCCAGAGTAGTCCGATCAATTCGCCGCGATGATGTAGCTGCTCTGTGAGGTTCTGTACCAACACGTCTTCCACAGTGAGAGAAAGCGAAGGGCGATCCTCGAAGGGGAATTCGATAACTTCGTTCAGGCGTTCAGGTGTTAAAGTTTCAAGAAATATTTCCGTCTTTCTGTCAGTCTCAATGGTTCCGGTTCTGATCGATTCTACGATTCTATATCGTTGAAGTCCTCAAACGCATGTATGATTCGATTCTGAAGCGTGCCCTGCAGTAGATGATGTATCAGGAACTCTTCAACATCAAGTGTGTGGAGGAATATGTTTCGTAACGAGTAGAAACTCGCCTCCCGATCAGTTACAACTTCTGACCAAGGAAGTTCAGCGAGAACATCTAAGAACGAGCGCCTAACCAGCCGATTGTATTCAAACATCTGTTGATAATTCATTCGATCAGACTCTGGCGTTTATCAAGTAAGCTATGTCGACGATGTATTGTTAGTGATCCTCATGTCGGGATTGACGTATTCATCTAACGCGAGGATCTCGGGCTGTTGGAATTTCAAGTATTGAAGTCCTTCGACGATGGCTGACGCCAATTCGATTGTTGTGACCACGGGAATGTTATGTTCAACGGCCAATCGTCTGATTGCGTACTCATCAGCTATGATTTGTTGCTCAACGAAAGGATCGCTAATTGTTGGTATATTGATCACGAGGTTGATCTTCCCATCTAGTAAGTAGTCTAGGATGTTTGGTTTCTTTGTCTCTTCACTTATTTTGTTCAGTGAGATTACTCGCTCTAGGCCGGCTTCATGTAATGTCTCGGCAGTGTGTTGAGTGGCATAGATTCTGAACCCTATCGAGGCTAGAGCTACCGAAAGAGGTACGATACGGTTCTTGAGTTCTCGTCCGCCCACAGTGATGAGCACGCCCCCCTTCGAAGGCAGCGAGACTTCGGTTGCCACGAGGGCTTTCGTGAATGCGTCAGAGAAATTCCGTCCCAAGCATGCAACCTCGCCAGTGCTCATCATTTCGACTCCTGAAACAGGATCTGCTCCTGTCAGGCGAATAAAGCTGAATTGTGGAACTTTCACACTGAAATAATGAAGTTCTGAAGGAATAGCATCTTGTTGCTCCAAAAGTCGCTTTCCAAGAACGATGGGGACTGAAAGTCGGATGATGTTGGTTCCAGTGGATTTGCTCACGTAGGGCATTGAACGCGATGCTCTGGCATTACATTCTATGACGTAAACTGTTTCTCCCTTGATTAGGTATTGGATATTGAAAGGTCCACATATTCCAAGTCCTATCGCGATTTTACTACTGTTCTCGCGGATTTTTTCTATGATGTTTTTCGGCAGAGTCTTTGGGGGCAGACTCATTGTAGCATCCCCACTGTGGATTCCGGCGTTTTCGATGTGTTCCATGACTGGGCTCAGTATGACATTCGTTCGGTCACAGACGCCGTCAACTTCAACTTCACGAGCATCCGCAATGAATTTCGAGATAACTACAGGATGGTCTTGAGAAACGGCTGCAGCGAGGGCCAGATACGCTTCAAGTTGCTCTTCGTTGTCTGCGACGCGCATCGCAGAACCGGATAAAACATAGCTAGGCCTTACTAGAACTGGATATCCGAATAATTTTGCGAAATTTTTACACGCCGCTACGGAGGTTGCCTTTCTCCACTGAGGTTGAGGAATTTCCAGCTTGTCGAGCAGGGTGCTGAATTTTGCTCTGTCTTCTGCCCGGTCTATTGTTCGACTTGATGAGCCTAATAGTGGTACGTTTTGCTTCGCCAACTTTGGAGCGAGATTGTTAGCAACTTGGCCTCCAACGCTCACGATAACTCCTTGAGGCATCTCTTTGTCGTAAATGTCCATTATTCGTTCAAGCGTTAGTTCTTCGAAGTAGAGTTTGTCGCAGCTGTCGTAGTCCGTCGAGACCGTTTCTGGATTACAGTTAACCAATATTGTTTCTTCGATACCGTTCTCTTTCAGCGCCATTACAGTATTTACTGCGCTCCAGTCGAATTCTACACTGGATCCTATGCGGAAGACGCCTGATCCGAGAACAATAACTTTCTTGCGTAATTGGAATTCAATTTCATCATCGTCTCCACCATATGTCACATAGAGATAATTGGTTCTAGCAGGCCATTCGGCTGCGAGGGTGTCAATCTGTTTTACGACTGGCGTAATACGATTTTTGATACGATATTCTCTGATCGCAGATTCATCAGTGTTTAAGCATAGTGAGATTTGTTTATCCGAGAATCCCAGGCGTTTGGAATGTCGGATTAAGTCTCCTGTGATCGCGTCGTCTAATTTGATTGTTCGGAGTGCACGCTCAGTCTCAATCACGTTTAGTAATTTATTGGTAAACCACTGATCGATTCCTGTTAATTGATTGACTTCATCAACGGTTATTCCCTTCTCGAGACCTTTTATGATGAAGAAGAGTCGTTCTGGGGTTGGATGTTTCAGGTGATCTCTTATCTGTTGTTCAGTGTATTCTTGTTCTTGAGAATTGCAGACTAACCCCAACTTTCCAGTATCTAGCATTCGCACTGCTTTCTGGAATGCTTCTTCGAAGCAGCGACCAATGGACATTACTTCGCCGACTGATTTCATCTGTGGTCCTATGTGAGGATCAATATTCCTAAACTTGCCAAGGTCCCATCGTGGAATCTTAACTACACAATAATCTAGAGCTGGCTCGAAACATGCTGTCGTGACGTTTGTGATCCGGTTCCATAGTTCAGGTAATGTATAGCCCAGGGCTAGCTTGGCTGCGATGTATGCGAGTGGATATCCCGTTGCTTTGCTTGCGAGGGCTGAGCTTCGAGACATTCTAGCGTTAACTTCAATCGCTCGAATTTCTTCGCTTTGGGGATCAAGTGCCCATTGAATATTACATTCTCCTACGACGCCGAGGTCTCTTATGGCATTGATTGACGCTAGTCGAAGTTTGTGGTATTCACGATTCGTCAGAGTCTGGGATGGGGCTACAACGATCGAGTCACCCGTGTGAATACCCATAGGATCGAAGTTTTCCATGTTGCATACTGTGATGCAATTATCTGCCGCATCCCTGACGACTTCGTACTCAATTTCTTTCCAGTGGTGTAAATATTCTTCAACCAGCACCTGTCGTATAACGCTCTGCGCTAGCGCCGGTTCGGCTGATCGTTGCATTTGTTCCGTATTCCATACGATTGCGGAACCTTTTCCGCCAAGAGCGAATGCAACGCGAATTATAACAGGGTAACCGATTTTTTCAGCGGCCTTGACGCATTCGTTAACAGTTTTGGCTGAAACGCTTTTCGGAACCGGGGTGTGAGAACGCTTCATTGCTCGCTTGAATAGCTCTCTATCTTCCGTTTCCTCGATCGTTCGGATCGGCGTGCCAAGGACTTTAACGTCGTATTTGTCTAAGATACCTTTCTCTGCAAGCTCTACGCCACAATTAAGAGCGGTCTGTCCTCCGAAGCTAAGTAAGATGCTGTCTGGTTTCTCTTTAATGATTACTCGTTCTACATATTCCGGCGTAACTGGAAGTAAGTAGGTTTTAACTCCGGGTTTCGGATCGGTTTGAATGGTTGCGATGTTTGGATTAACAAGTACGATTTCGATTTGTTCTTCACTAAGGGCCTTCAGGCATTGGGAGCCGCTATAATCGAATTCGGCAGCCTCTCCTATCTTGACTGCTCCGCTGCCGAGAACTAGCGTTTTACGAATCCATTCATGTCGCGGCATTTCGTGTCACCTTCTTAACGAAGAAATCAAAAAGGAATTCAGTATCTCTGGGGCCTGGTGATGCCTCTGGATGCCATTGAACACCCCAGCATGGCTTTTTCGGATGCCTGATGCCTTCAATCGATTTATCGTTAGCGTTAACGAACCACACGTCAAGCCCAGCGTTCTCCAGCGCATTCTTTTCGATTGCGTATCCATGGTTTTGGGTTGTGATGTAGCACCTGCCGGTTTCGACGTTGATGACTGGTTGATTCTGCGATCTATGTCCGTACTTCATTTTGTAAGTGTCAGCGCCCTGTGCTAAGGCGATTAGTTGATTTCCGAGGCAAATTCCTAGGATAGGAATCTTAGCTTCAATTAACTCAGCGATAACAGCAATTGTGCGTTTGCAGAGTTTCGGGTCTCCGGGTCCATTACTTACTACTACGCCTCTTGGATTGACTTTCATTACGTCATCGACGGTAACATCATAAGGCATCCGGAGTACGGTCATATTTCTTTCAAGCAAATTCCTTATAATACCATACTTCACGCCGCAGTCGATCACCGCTACGCGATTCTTTCTTCCCTCACCATAGGTAGCTGTCTTACGGACTGAAACTTCTCCAACCAGATCTCTCTTGTTAGGGTCCTCGAAATCTTTTCTTGAACCGTTTTTCGAATTGTCAATTCGAATTGCACCGAGCATTACTCCTCGCTCACGAAGTACTCTCGCGAGTCTGCGTGTGTCAACTCCATAAATCCCCGGAATGTTTTCTTCTATAAGCCATTCATTCAGACTGCGAGCGCTTTGGTAGTGATTAGGAGCCTCGCATGCTTCATGGACTATAAGCCCCCGTACTTGTATGTGATCGGATTCGAAGAAGATAGGCACTCTTTCTTGTTTTGCATCATAACTCGGGACACCGTAATTGCCGACCATCGGATAGGTTAGGCAGAGAATTTGCCCACGATATGATGGGTCGGTCAGTGCTTCGGGGTAACCTACCATTGAAGTTGAGAAGACAACTTCCCCATCAATCCACTCCGTAGCGCCGAATGAATAACCGTTGAAAACGGTACCATCCTCAAGGACTAGAGAACAAGGTATTCGATCCTTGATTCGTTTGAGGGTCTGTTGGGCCATCTTGTGTTCTAAGCTTTGAAGCAGCTTTCATCAATCCTCCCGTGCGCACTAGGGAGGCATCTAGAACCCTCTCCGAGAATGAACATTCGAATATTTGATGATTGCGTACCACCGAGCTCCGCGACCTTGCGATGATTGAATGGGTTCAATTTATAGATCGCACTAAAGAAGTGCCGCTAAAATGTTTGAGAACTTTGATTACAGCAATCATCTTCGGGCTACTGTCTGCCGTTCTCTGGGGCACCTCTGACTTTCTGTCGCGAGAGACGTCAAAGTCAATCGGGTATTATCTTACGACGGGGTATGTCCAATTAATCGGTTTTATCGTACCGATTTCGATCGCTCTGCTCTATCAGGAACAGATCCCCATTTTCGATTTACCGTTACTTTCGTTGAATTTATTGTTAGGAATCTTCGTTTTTCTAAGTTTCATCTTCTTGTACAGGGGCCTGAGTGAAGGTACAATGTCTATTGTAGCCCCTGTTACAAGCGGTTCAGCTCCGGCGTTTGCAGTAATCTTGTTCGTCATCGTCCTAGGGCAAACATTAACCAAGGTTGAGACGTACGCAATCGCTGGGGTCATTGTTGGCGTAACTCTTTCAGGAGTCAGGTTCTCACAGCTGAAGAAAGATATCCTGCGCACGGGATTTCCGCGTCCAAACGCAATCAACATGAAAGCCTCGCAGGTAGAGATGCAGGTTGTAGATCATGATAAGGCGAGAAGAATTGTAAAGGGTCTGGACTTCTCACTCTTGTGTTCAGCGAACACGGCTGTAGTATATTTGGGTCTGGGCATACTCATTCCTCGTCTCGGGTGGTTCTTTCCAGCCTTAATATTGAAAGGTGCAGCTGCGCTTGTTGCTTTCGCATTTTTGGTGCTTGCGAGAAAGAAATTCGAAATTCCGGATACGAGAACGTTCCTGTTGCTTGTTTTGATGGGAGTTTTGGATATGGGAGGGCTGCTAGTATTCAATTACGGAATATCCATCGCAGGCAACCTCCTTCCACTGGTTGTAACATTCTCGGGACTATCCGGCTTAGTGATACTCATCTGCGCTTACCTTGTCTATCATGAGCGGTTAGAACGGATACAGGCCGTGGGAATTTTTCTGGTGATCACCGCAGCTTCGATTCTTCTATATCTGCAATAACGACGATCTCTTACACGCGAACGCCACCGCTCTTCTTTAGCAAATGAAAGAGAAAACTATGTATTACCAGACCCGCAGCGACGGCAATGCTCATTGCAGCTAACAGACCGACCTGTGCAAGTAATAACGCGTTAACAAAAAAGAATGAGGCGGCAGTAAAGGATCCATATACTACCCCTCTGAGAAAAAGCGTCGAAGCACTTGCTCCATCTAACTTGTGAATAAACGCACCAAGAACAATTGCGTAGGCCGGAAAGGGTGTAAGCAAACCGCTCAGATGTGGTCCGAGCAACGTTGCGCCTTCTGTGATGAGAACAACGACGGTTGTGGCGGCGATTATTCGAGCAGGAATCTCCCATCGAGGAGGAGTTTGCATAGTCTCAGGAACAGCGCTTGACTGTAAGAGTCTGAGAATTATCACCAATATTACAAGCACACCGACGAATGATAGAATGAGAGGAGGCGACGTGAAATTTAGCACCGCTCCAACGACGAAAAACGCTGCACTCGCCCCCATTACACTGACTAGCCAACTCCATCTGGAAGCAAGTTTACTATAGACAAGGCAGGCGGTTGAAACGGAGATCAACCCCATCAAAATTCCTTGGGCAGCTATCACTCCGAAACTGGTTCCCTGTTCGAGGACTAAGAAGAAGAGAACTGGGCCTGACGTTAGAGGGAGACCTACGATTAATCCGCCGATAGAATGTCCCCATTTGCGACCTACGATACTGACTAATAGAATGAAGACGGGTACGCTGACGATTTTGATTAAGAGATAAGTCCAGTTTCCGATCATGTGTTAACTCGACTTTGTAGACTGAATAATTATGCAATCCCGTACTCACTCGCACATAACCATTGAGCCTGCCGTTTGCTAACTTTACCCGTAGGATTCTATTATCTCAACCCTAATTCTCGGCGAATGCAATTGCGTAGAGATTCTCCAGTTGTGATGAACCATTAGCAACTCTACAACCTGAATATGGATTAGCGTTGCGTTGTTCCTGCTAATCCAAATTACTCGGCATCATCAAGGGTGCTCCTCTACGCATCTAAACACTTTAGGAAAAACTCCCAGCTGATCTTAATTGGTGAGATTATGCGGCTAATGCTGGCAGAGAGAGGGCTGTTAATTCTTCTGCTTTTTCTAGTAATTTTACCCAACTTGCCCGCGCACGCCCAAATCGTTCCCTCGCCTGCATTCTATGCTCCTTCGATTATACCTCCCAGATATCCTCCAATGTCCATTCCTACCGTGGGTCGTGCTCCGCAAATGTTTCCTGTCTCAGGCACCAAGCATGTTCTGGTGGTCGCTGTCGCCTTCTCAGATGTCCCCCCGACCCTGAGTATCAATCAAATCAAAAGTGCCTGGACCGAAACAGTAGAGGCGTACTATCATGAACTATCATTCGGGAAAATAACGATACAAAGCGACATATTCGGATGGTACAAACTTCCCTACGCTGAAGAACACTACGGAAGAGACTGTCGCTCCATCAATGACGCAGATTGTAGTGGAGTAAACCAATCCTGGCATATCGCAGCCGACGCAGTGCCTCTCTTGAAAAATATTACATTCAGTAACTACGATTACGTTGCCTTCATCCATTCAGGGAGAGGACAAGAAACAAGCGGTGTGAATGACGATATCTGGTCCGTAACTTATTTTGGTGCAACGGTCAAAACGAACTCGACAACGCTAACTACCTTCAGTATCATCCCCGAACTCGAAGCCCCACCATATGTGCCATACGGTGACTGGTGTGTTGAACTCGCTCATCAACTCGGCGTCCCAGATTTATTCAACACTAGTACTGGACCGTATGCAGGTTCAACGACCCTCGGCATGTGGGAGTTGATGGATAAAGGATCATGGAACGGCGAAGGCTGGAAACCAGCCCACATGACCGCATGGCCTAAAATTCAACTTGGGTTCATCAGCGGACAAACACTCACAATCGCATCAACCGGAGAAAATACCTACACTATTGACCCTACCGAAATTGCGTCGAACAAGACGCATGCCGTGAAAATATTCTTGAACAACACAAATCAAAACGAATACTATCTCGTCGAGGTGAGAGCCCTGATAGGATTCGACTCAGTCCTACCCTCGAGTGGAATCCTGATCACCTACGTAGACGAAACTCTTGTGAACAATAAAGTGCACATTCTCGACGGTCATCCAAACGAACCCGACCTTACCGACGCAACCTGGGACGTAGGCCAAACATTCACAGACGCTCCAAACGGTGTTTCAGTCAAAGTAGTCGCGAAACTTGGAAATTCATACCAAATCACCGTGACCAGAGGAGGTTCGGCACCAGCAAACGCCGCTCCTACTGCTTCCAGTAACAATTCCACCATGACCGATCAGATCATGATAGGTGCAGTCAACCTCACCGTCGAGATTGCCAAGACCATGTCAGCACAAGAGAGAGGACTCTCCGGAAGACCTTCACTACCTATCGACCATGGAATGTTGTTCGTTTTTGACCATCAAGATTACTGGACGTTTTGGATGATCGACATGAAATTCCCGTTAGACATCATCTGGCTCAACTCAGCACATCAAGTAGTTTACTTCGTCCAAAACCTTCCACCCTGCACCCCAGACAACTGCCCCGACTACACACCCGACAGCGCAGCCATGTATGTCTTAGAAGTGAACGCTGGGTTCGTCGCAGCGCACCACATAACCCTCGGAACCAACTTCACATTCATAGCTCCCAGCACAGGACAACAAAATCAGAACGAAAATAGAATCACACTATTCTTCCGTGCCGTCAAAGGAGAGCCACCCACTTTTCTACACTGTAGAGTTTAAGGTTGTTTAGTGTGTTACCGACGTCTTGCATCACTAAATTCCGTTGAGAGGCCCGACGAGACAGGCCCAATCGGCTACAAGAATCCAGTTCTAATATTTGCGAGGGTCGTATCTTCGCCGATAATTTATCCACTGTTGGAGCCAGTTATGCGCTTCATTCACTGTGATTCCTATTCTCCATGTGGCTCCGCTCTCGGCAATTGAAGCATACTTGAGTACTTCCTTGCGTTCTTCTTGCGTAAGTCGAAACCAAAGCCAACTCAGAAGCTGTATGGACTGAAATATTATGTCGGGCTGGGGAACGGACGTGTAGCCATATTGATACGGTGAAGAAATTCTTCTACCGCATTTATCACAAAAACGAGAATGATCGTATAGCCGACGAGAACAGAATGGACAATAAATCAAGACTCAACGTATGTAGGTACCATCTACGACTTTGATAACATTTGAGGTTCAAGCGAAGCCCTCCCTCCGGTATCTAACAGACCCTTCCAGAGTCGCTGGAAGCATAATTCCCGTATATGGCACTCTAAATTAAGATTCCAGTTAAATCTGGAATTTCCATGCAAAATTCACGGAGCAGGAATTGAGTACATTGAAATGGTGCGGGGGAGGGGATTCGAACCCTTGAATTTTCTCCGAAAACAAGCCTTCACTACGTTCCGGCTTGCCCTTATGGGACAGGGTCTCAGCTGTCAAAACAAATCGAACACAAATTATCACAATCTAACTGAAAACTATTGCAGGTTCTTTGATGACGTTGATTGAGGTCTGGGCTTCTTTGGATATGCGATTAGGACTGTCAATGCACCAACGGCTATGATAGCAAAGAACGACCCCAAGACAAGTTGCAGCATGTAGTCCGCAGTCGTGGGATTCTGCAACTCGATTGATGCCATAGACATACTCGACATGGTCGACCTACTCGACGTAGTAGACATCGACATTGACATCGACATTGGCGAACTGCTCGCACTGACGGAATAGTATGATCCCCTAGCGACCAGAACGGTTACAACAATTATCAGAATTGCAATTCCGTTTCGACTAGTTCCTAGATTCTTCTGCGTCATGGCAAGCCATCAGCCGTTAGTTTAGCTTTGTTTCTTGTATGAATGTTCCGTGCCATGTGTGGAGCCAGACTTGTCCTGTGTATCCGTTGACGCTTAGCATTCCAGCGGTATTCCCGTTTATTGTGAAGTCCACTGTGTAGTATCCGTAGAATTGTGTCGCATCACTCTCCGCTACCGCACCATTCAGGTTTGTGTCCAAGTAGGCTTGAGCAAGTTGAACTGCTCTATCCTTAGGGATTGGCATGGTTGACGATGGCTGATTGCCCCAGTTCACATTCCATCCACCCATCATGTGACTCATTCCGTATTTCGTGTTCCACATCATATTCGGACCCGGTTCCGGCATTAGGACTCCGACTCCGAAATATCCACCCATCATACCATAACCATAGCTACCCATCATGCTTGATGGAGGCGTCTGCTTCCAGATCAGCATCTCAAAAGCTCCCAACCCAGTATCCTTCTCGTAGAATTGAATATAGAAATTGTATTGAAACTCCATTATCTCAGCTATTGCCAAATTTGGATTATGTAATGATAGGAGGAACTGTTGAGCGATCACTTCAGCTTGATCCAGAGTAATTGGTCCATTCACAGCACTTTGAAGCGGATACAAAGAATTCAACTGCGGGGGCGATATTTGTTGGTTTTGCCAGTTCGAGTTCGCATACGGCACACTATTCGATGCAACATTGTAATTAGAATAGGCTACGACGGCAACTAGCCCTCCAAGACCAATCACGAGTAACAGAATCGCAAGCGGATTTACCTTCATTAAATACACCGATTATTGACCGCCACAGCAGGGCACGTCAAGTTATAGGTTCGGCGAGATTCCCAAAGACGAAAAAACGCAATGCAATGTGTTTCACTGCAATTCAGGATACGGTGACTTGGCCTTCCATCCATCCTGCGGTGGACATTGCTCCCTGCATTCCAGTAGCGCCGAAACCGCAGGGGGTTAAGCAGATCCATTGAAACGTACCAGTCTGGTTGAGGGTTAGGTAGGCGATTGTTGTGTCTCCTCCGACTACGGGAATGTTAATTCCTAATTGTTGAATCGTGAAAGTGTGCGCAAGCATATCTCCCGGAACTGACGTAACGGTTTCATTCCATTGTGGAGGTACGTTCATTCCCATCGCATTTGTACCATTAATCAGCAACACTGTGCCCCCAATCGTCCCACTGACTTTACCCTCCGCATCCGTACTGCCCGCAGTAGGGGTATCATACGAGATTATTGTTAATTGAATCAACGTATTAGCAGGCAGCGGTATGTTGGCTGAGGATTCCAATCCGTTCGGACCGAGCACTGAGAACTGTGGTTGCGCAATCGTAGCATTCCATCCAGTATCCATTACCTCCATAAGCGTGAGACGAAATGGTCCCGTCTGTTGTACTGTTTTGGTTGTGGGAACTTGGGCGTAATAGACAGCAAGTACTGCAACCAAGCTACCTGCAAGTATGATTATTAGAACTAGCAAACCTCTCAAACTGGGTAGGGCAGACTTGGCAGTTTCCATATTTATCACAGTTTAATTGCCTGCTGCCGACTTAAGAAGAGCTTCAGTGAATTTCTTCTTCGGTAATGAGCTGCTCATAACTCAACACTTATCGAAGGTTTGCGCAACTGCAGGACTATGGCGTTTTCAGTTATGATAAGCGGTCAATACTGCTTAAGAAGAGCTTCAGTGTTTTACTCGTTCGTTAATTTGCAACGCAGTGTGTTTCACTGCACACAGCCAACTTAAGAACTTGCAAGAGCACTGAGATTTTCATCATTGATAAGGGGTCGTTGGTTATGACGGAGAAGAGACCTACTGCAGCGTTTGTATTATCACTTCTCGCTGGCATTTTCATTGTTCTTAGCGGGGGGATGAGGTACATGATGGGTTCGTTAATTGGATCATACGGAGGTTTCGGTGGAATGATGGGCGGATACAATGGATACGGTGGAAACGGATGGTTTGGAGGTATGATGAATGGTTACAATGGTTACGGATACGGGATGATGAGAGGGCTAGGTTTTGTGTTTGGTCTTATGGGGATTTTGGGTTTGGTTTTCGGAGTAATAGTGATCATTAGTGCTTTGATGCTGAATCGTCGTCCGCATGAACATACGACGTGGGGGATACTCATCCTAGTATTCTCAGTGCTAAGTGCCTTCGGAAGCATGATGGGAGGCTTCAGCATCGGCGTCCTGCTCGGCGTCATCGGCGGTGTACTCGCTATAACGTGGAAATCCTAGGAAGATTTCCAGTTCCTCAGAATATGATTAATTTTCAGTCGGCTCCGACCAACTTCCAGATATCTCACACCTAATCAGCATATTTTGTCGCTATTAGTACGATCTCGATGAGCAACGGAATGAGTTTTGGAGGCTTGGTAAATTTTCTTCTAGCCGCATTAGCCTGTCTCAGGCGCAAAGAGCGGACAGTTATTCTGAATCTAGATTACACTATGATTGTAATCTTGATTTCTTCTTGAAATTAATGCGGTTAACAGCCGCTGATCTTAATGCCCAATTGATTAAGGTGTGTGATACGGCTTGGAATTTGGCCGGGGATTGGTTGATTTCCAGGATGTGGAGGCAAATTTCCGCCTCCGCCACCTCCGTGACTTCCATTTCCCCCACCGCCTCCACAACCACCATCATCTACACCTATTCCTCCACGAGGGGAAGCATACGCATTCGATGCACCCATTACTACCGCTACTGAAAGAATCAGAATGATCGCAAGCGCAGACTGCAAACGGAAACGTCGAGCCGTCATGATCAGGTATACTGTGTATGAGGCTATATAATTCCGAACGTTCAGAACGCTTAGAGAGCGGGTAGACGTAGATACCGAGATGCACAAATTATGAAATTATAAGGTTTGTACACTCAGCTTGGTCTGAGTACATGTAGGGTTAACAAACTCTGGCTTTTGTTACACGTTTGTGGACATTACTCTTCCTGAACCGGTTTCAGCAATCTTTCCGCTGATAAGGTCAGAGAGGGATTTGGTAGCCGCATTTCCCACATTTCCACATGTTGTCAGGATACTCATGCTGGCAGTGAAGTCTATTCATCGATTCCTTGATCGTAATGGTTGCCATCGTTCTAATCGAGGTGAGGACGTTTCACGCAACAGATAAACGAATGGTATTTCTGCCAGAATGGAACGACATGATCCACTGATTGCCGCATAACGACTTAGCCGTTTGAATTTGGGAATATTGATTATTTTGTTCGGGTACGAGTGCCTGCTTCCGATGTAATCATTGAGTTTCAACCATTACTAGGTTAGGCTCATAGTCTCATATCCCATGCGTGATACCTACGAAAATCATAGAGAATACTGAGAATCAACGATACGAGCGTAATTGTGATGACTAGAACCGAAAACAACAGGGTCGGTGTCTCATGCCTCTGAGAAAGTAAGTAGAAAATAATGGAATCTGTAACCGTGACGATGATGATAACACGAAGAAGCAAGTCGCTAAGGAATCTCATTGCATCCTCCCCGTCCACTTATTCACTTAGAATCGCAACGCTTGTAATATCTGCTGTAAGAAGCAAAAGTTAGCCCTGTAAAGTCTAAGAGTCTAATTGTAATCGGCCTGCAAGTGATTACAGTGGGTTCACACGAAGTGTGACTTAAGTTGTGGAACTAGAAAGCGATTCCAAACGGCTATATCCAATAGGATACGACCTATGCGTTATGAATAGCAGTAAGTCTCACGATGCCATTAAAGATAGGATACAAAAGAAGTTCATCGACACACAGAACCCGACGGTAATCGACGCCTTCTTTACCATCAAGCAAGAGAGAATCAATGAAGATCCGATTGAGATCATGACAAAAGAATATGAGGCTTCTCTCTCCGAGGGTGGAACCAATGATGAAATCGATGATCGATGGCTTAAGAGACTAGAGAAACTAACGAAATACGTCAAAAATTCGCAATAACAGTCAAACCAACCAGAAATTATGTTGGATCTAGTGGACACAACTATTGCAGGTTCTTTGAGGGTGTTGACTTGGATCAATTGTTGATATAAGCGGCTAACTGTCGAGTATTCTGAGCTTGCATGATCAAAGTGATTAACCATTGACTCACAGTAATGCTGAACCGCAGTCACTCGATTTTGAGGTGTTCGCTCGGAATCTTATCGAGGACGAAGCTCGAATTATCTATGTCGGGATAGTGGATTCGCAGTATAGGTTGCAGTATTCGAATATTCGTGAAGGCGGAAAAGTGTACGGTGATTTTGATGTTATTCGTAACCTGCTAACATTTGCTCCACGATTAGTTATAGCCGAATTAGAGAAACTAGAACCAGAACTCGGCAAAATAAACGCAGTACTTGTTCGGTTCGAGAAACGAGTACTCGTCTTTAGCCGTCTGGATGATTATGTTGTTGTAGTTGGATTTCATACCGAAGTTCCAACACCATTCCCTGAATACGTCGCAGAACGCATCAAACGTGCCGCTAAGAACGCACGTACCAAACAGAGCTAATTCCCCACCGAAAGCGTTTTACTGATTTTCAGACCATAGGAGGCAATAGGAGTTCAGCCTTATCAATGGCGTTTTCTTCGCCCGATGACGTTTTTCGTGTTCATCCTAAGATCAGGTGGGTTGCTTGGGTGTCTGAAGAGGGTCGGGTACGTTTCTGTCAGATGCGGCCGGGTGTTGTTAGTCATTGTCCTGAAGAAGAAGATTTTCGCTTCGCTGAATTCAACCCTCTTCTCTTGATTGGCGCAGGGGAACGGATGGCTCGATGGGACGGTCGAGTTGAAAGCGTCACTGTGGCTTACGAGAAGGTGTTGATGTATGTACGTAAATTCAAGGATGGGATTCTTACGTTGACGGTGGACAAGGAGAATGACGGCGCCGATGCGATTCGGGAAATCTCTAAGACATTAAACGCAATGACAAATTAATGACAGTTAATTATACTCAGTACCACAAGTGATTGCTAGTTTAACGTTATATGTTAATGCCTGCTTAGACTAGTTGAAGTGACGAATGGTTATGAGGAATTATTTGTGGGCGACCGTAGTCGTACTCGTCGTGTTAACTTCCCTTGGTGTCACCCAGGTCTCAGCTCAATGGTACAATAACGGAACTTACTATACCACATGCCTGCCGTTGCCCGGTAACTTGATTCAATGTTCAGGACACTTACTCCAAAGCGCAAATGGGTGCGTAATACTCGGATTTCTTGTGGGTAACGGTGTCCCGAACAACATTATCACCACAGCAACGCAATACTATACCCTGCAGAATCTACCATCCTCCTACCCTCCCGTTGGCAGCTGGGTGACCGTGACCGGACAACTGCACCAAGGCCCTAACTCTAGTCCCAGCGGTGCAGCCTGCCCCGGAAACTACATCACCGTAACATCAATAGTGCAAACTGCAACGTTACCGCCATAAGGTGAACTTGTTCAACTGCTGGATGCAATAGCATAGCGGTAATAGAATTAAGATTAGAAAATTATCATATAATCCGTGCCTGGGCTATGTGCGAGAGAGCAGAAATACATCTAGCGGTTAGTTTTTGATTTTCGTGAGGGTTTAGCTCTGTCGTTTGCAGTTTTGCTGGGTTTCTTTTTCAGGATTGGGACTTTTGGTTATATCCCAAATCCCATCAATCTTTCATGTTTAATGAGAGTCAGCGATTTGAGATCGACCGTATACATGGATGCTGAATCGTAGTCATCTGAGGAAACATGTAACGCTGAGAGCTTCGGACCTAATCCACCGATTAGCGAATCAATCTCTGACTCTAACGGAATGAAGGGTAAGGTTTCAATGCGTCTACTTAATGGCCGATAGAACTCTATTTTCTGTGCTTTGTAGAATCTGGTTAGGTCTCCGAGGATTTTGTCTCTACGATTTTCGCCATAGTTTGCTTTTGCAAGGTAATTTTTGAAGTCCTCTGGATTCAGAATATTACACCGTCGGCCTACGGCTCGTAGGGTTTTGATGGCGGCTCGGATGGGGAGTTGCTGTTCGGTAGCCCTCACGTTTTAGCCATATTGCGTGTTCGAGGAGTCTTGCTGAAATATTAACGGGTACGGTGGGTCCGTTGAAATGGTGCGGGGGAGGGGATTCGAACCCCTGAACCCCTACGGGACAGGGTCCTAAGCCCTCCGCGCAAATGCTCTGCGCCTTTGACCTGGCCTCACCCCTTCAGGTTTCTCTGAAGGTTTGGCAACCCCCGCGGTTACCCTCGAATAGCATTAGAAGTAGATTAGCTATTCTTCTCCTGCCCATTTCATGGGTTTACCGTGGATTAAGGGAAGAAGTATGGCAGCGACTGCGACGGAGGTGGAGGGGTCCCTTCCTTCCCGGCTCCGTGTTTCGATTTCTGTTCGATTTTTTGAATTCTAATTTTATGGTGTTCCGCTAGGACTCGATATTCTTCAGAAAAGCCGAGATGGTGTAGTACGTGTTTCATCTGCATCTTTACGTCCTTGATGTTGAGTTGCGGTCCGTTCTTGGTTTCGTTAAGGATCAGTGTTCCGCCTTTGACGTTTACATCGATCTGAGTGCGTTCCTTGAGTGCATCAGCAATCTGTTTTCCGACCTTTTTGAGGTCAGTTAGTTCGACCTCGATCAATGTTACTACCCGTCAGTACTCGGGCAGCTTTGTCTAATACGTCTTCCTTCAAAAGAAAATCAGAGGGGAAGGCGGACAATCTGTCCGCAGCCCTCGCATCTGAGAAATTCGTGGTACTCATCTCGGAAGAGATAGCGTACTCTTCGCAAGTGTTGGCAAGCCTTCAATATGCGTTCCAATTCTATCACCAATGTCTGTATAGGCCTGCGAACAGTATATTCAAGAGACATGACTGAAACTGACCATTTTTACCCGTAAATCTTGATCAACGCTCGGCTAAGGTCACGAAAATGACCTCCCCTCTTGACATTTTCAACTAGTGGATTCCGAACAGTTGGTTGTGTGTTGTAGGCTGATAGTTGTCAAGAGTTCTGGGTACGTAAATGCGGAGTTGATTTGAACTGGAGAGTTTGAGTGTATGGTGAAACTATTTGCTTGACGTTAGCTGGATACGTTGAGGTTGGATTTACTCTGTGGCGGTTGTGACGGTGACTTTGCGTCTCTCGTAGATTCTTACTGTTTTGATATTGAGGAATTCAAGTAGTCCGTATCGGCCGAGTTCTCTTCCTATTCCACTTTTCTTGACTCCTCCGAAGGGGACGCGTGGGTCTGAGGCTACAGTGTTGTTTATGGTTACTACGCCGCTTTGGATCTCGCGTGCAAGTTTTTCTCCAGTTTGTAGATCCTGAGTCCATACGGTAGCTCCAAGTCCGAACTCAGAGTTGTTAGCTACTTCAACCGCCTCTGTTGCGTTCTTAACGACAATGATAGGTGCTGCTGGGCCGAACACTTCTTCCTTCATTACGGGCATCTGTAGTGTGACATTGGTGAGGATGGTGGGTTCGTAGAAGTAGCCTTTCCTGTCGATCCGGTGCCCTCCAACTTCGATCTTGGCGCCCATCTTCACTGAATCTTGGACTTGTTTTTCAATTTCTTTGAGTGCGCCTTCTCGGACCATTGGACCTATATCGGTATCTGCATTGAGTGGATCGCCGACTTTGAGTTTCTTTACTTTGGTGATGAATTTTTCGGTGAATTCTTCCGCGATTTCTTTTTCGGCTATGAAGCGTTTCGCGGCGATGCAGCTTTGTCCGTTGCAGATGAATCGTCCGGCAACTGCCCCTGCTGCAGCAATTTCAAGGTCTGCATCTTTGAGCACGATGAACGGGTCGCTACCGCCCAATTCGAGTACACATTTTTTGAGGTTTCTTAACGCTCGTTCTCCGACTTTGCTACCGATTCCGACGCTTCCGGTGAATGTGACTGCGTCCGTACCAGGATCATCGATCATTTGGTCTGCGATTCTCGAGTCCCCGATTAAGGTCTTGAATACTCCAGTAGGGAGTCCGGCTTCGTTGAAGGCCGATTCTAAATTTATGCCACTCTTCGTTGTGACGCTTGAGGGTTTGAAGACGGCAGTATTGCCCGCGGATAGTGATGGTGATGCGAATCGAGCCAGTTGCCACATGGGGAAGTTCCACGGCATAATTGCGGCTACCACACCTATTGGATCGAAAGCGACAAAACTTTTTGCCGCATCTGTTTGAGCAGGTTCAGGAACAAGAAAATGTTCAGCATTTTCTGCGTAATATTCGAGGACCAACGCGCACTTCTCGACTTCAGCAATCGATTCCCTGATTATCTTGCCCATTTCATTACTCATGTCTTTTCCGAAATCTTGTTTTCGCTCGCGCAGAATTCTAGCGGTATTTGCGAAATACTTGCCTCGATCAGAAGGCTGTAAGCGTCTCCAACTCTGGAAAGCCTTCCGTGCGCGGGTAATTGCTTCTTTGATTTCGTCGGGTGTCGCGATATCGTATTCGGCGAGGAGTTCTCCCGAGGAAGGATTCACTGTGTTGAATTTGGCCATTGGAATCTATTGGCTTTCGAAACGACCCAGCCTAAAACTCTTCCGTCACGAGGAGCAAACGCAAATCACGTGAAGAGGGTAGCATTAAGCATGGCCCCCGGGTGTGTTCATGAGGATTCGTAGTCGTCGGCGATTTTAAGGAGGGTGACGGTGGAATTTATTCCTTCGACTGTTCGCAGTTTATCGACGATCCCGTTTATTGTTGCAAGGTCATCCGCAGTCACGTACGCTGCAACATCATATTCACCGGCGGTCTCGAAAAGGCGATCGACGTGCTTGCGTATCTTTCTCAAAGTCTCCTTGCTTCCTCTGGTCTGGGTTCTGATTAACACGATCGCTTCTCTTTGTACAGGCCGGGTTTCAATTGTAAATTTCTTTATCACATTGGTCTTGACGAGGCGCTTAATTCTATTCCTAACGGTCCCTTCGGTTAAGCCTATTTTTTCAGCGATATCGCTGTTGGACGTTCGCGAATTCTGTCTGAGGAGTTCTAAGATTTTGTTATCGATACTATCCAAGATCAAACACCTGATTACGAAAAACGTAATTATATTACGAGGTACGTAATTCTTAAGTATAGCGGAGCATGGTCGCTTTGCGTGGTAAATATGGTGTCATACAAGGGCGCATACACAGCCATCATCACGCCGTTCACAGGTAACGGCAGCGAATTAGACGTAGAAGGCTTAGCTAGGCTAAGTAACTTCCAAGCTGAGAACGGCATTAGCGGGATTGTTAGCGTCGGAACGACAGGTGAAAGTCCCACATTAGATTGGGATGAGCATATCGAAGCCTTCGAAACTACTTACAAAGCTGTGGGATCGAAGGTTACCGTGATCGCAAGTACCGGCAGTAACAGCACATCCGAATGTGTCAAAGGTACGGAACATGCGCGTGATATGGGAATTAGAGATGTGCTTCTGGTTGACCCTTACTATAACGGTCCTAGCTCTCTGGAAATTCGTAGAGAATACCTAGAACCTGTTGCTTCAGCATTTCACGACGTCCAGGTTATTCCATACATTATTCCTGGCCGATCGGGCACACAGCTGTCTCGCGCAAGACCTGGCTTTCGCATATGAGAAGTACCCAAACATTTGTGCAGTAAAAGAGGCTACAGGTGACTTCGAAAACATGCGACTGATCAGAAGACTCTGTGGCAACGAGTTCAGAATTCTTTCGGGTGACGACGACAAAACCTTGCAGATGATGGTTGATCCTACAGTGAAGGCATCAGGAGTCATCTCCGTAGTATCAAATGTTGCGCCCAAGAGTGTTCAAGAAATGTGTCAGCTCGTCGCGGAAGGAAACATAACCAAAGCCAAAAGTGTTGCTGACGGTTTGAAGCCACTCTTCGACATCGTCACAGTGAAAACGGTAGAGGAAACGAGTAATGGACAAGTTGCCTTCAAAGCACGCAATCCACTTCCAATCAAAACGCTGATGAGTATCCTAGGCCTCCCAGGAGGACCGTTACGGCAGCCGCTCGGCAGAGTTACCAAGAAAGGGTTGCAAGTAATCCTCCATAATGCAAGAGAAATACAGTCGCGCAACCCTGAGATCTTCAAACCACTTTCAGACTTCTTCGACATCAACGTCGAACAGAGACTTACCGATGAGCAGTACTGGAAGGGATTGTATTACGATGCCTACTAACCTATGCGTAGTAGGGGCTACCGGAAAATTCGGGCGCTCAATAATTTCTCTGACCGATTCCAGCATTAAAGTCACAGGAGCAGTCAGCAGCGACACTAATCCTTTGGTCGGCAAACCGATAACTGACGTTGGCGGAAAAAGCCCCAGTGTCCTCATAACTAGAGCATCGGAAATAGAGAGAGCTGCAGCAAACAGCGACGTCGTACTGTTCGTGTCGACAGCGATTTCGGATTTGAATAACATACCGAAAATCATACAATTAGACAAACGAATCGTGGTCGGGACAACCGGATTCGACACGACGCAGTATGAGAGACTACGATCAATGCTAAAAGAGGTGCCTAGCGTTCTAACGTCCAATTTTGCAGTAGGTGCTAATATTCTCTTCCGAATCGCGAAGCTACTATCAGGTTTCAGCGACATATACGACTACAGTATAATTGAACATCATCACAAAATGAAAAGCGACGCTCCTAGCGGTACCGCGAAGACGATACATGAAATATTGAACTCCCAGGCCGCATTCTCGAGGGTAGTGACAGACAGAACCATGAAACCTAAACGAGATCATGGCGAGATAGAAATATTCTCATTGAGAGGAGGAGGAACACCGGGAATCCATCAACTAATCCTGGCCGGAGAGTATGAACGGATCGTAGTGGAACATCTTGCCTTCAGTAGAGCCGCCTCAGCGGTCGGAGCGCTAATTGCATGTAAGTGGATTGCTTCAAAAATGAGTCCTGGAATTTATTCGATGCAAGATGTACTAAATCTAAACGATCCGAAAAGCGCGACTTGAATCGGTGAATTATCGATGACGCTAAACCCGATGCCGCCCCTACAACTCAAAAACGACCATCTATTGCTCGGCGGCATAGATGTATCCGAAATTGCGGGAATTTACGGAACGCCGACATACGCGATTGATGAACAACGAATACGTCATAATTGTAGAAGACTTAAAGCTGCATTCGAGAAAAATTATAAAAAATTCAAATTGAATTACGCAGTAAAATCGAATAACAATCTCGCTGTGCTAAATATCGTTAGACAAGAGGGCGCTGGCGCAGACTGTTCGTGTCTCGAAGAGCTGACATTAGCATCTCTGGCAAGATTTGATAACGATAAACTGCTTTACAGTGGAAATAACAATAGCGACTTTGAACTTTCTCAAGGGATCCAGTCAGGGGCAGCCATTAATCTTGATGACGTGGCAATCTTACCAAGGCTCTTGAAATTTGGAGTCCCGGACATTCTATCATTCAGAGTCAACCCGGGGATAGGTCAAGGCCAATACCCCGGTCTAGTCTTTGGAGGGCAGGACACGAAGTTCGGCGTCGAAGAATCACACGTGCTCGACGCCTACTCACTCGCTAAACAGCGAGGAGTAAAACGATTCGGAATGCATATGATGACCGGATCCAACGTTCTTAACATCGAATATTTCGTGTCGGTAACAAGAAAACTCTTCGAAATAGTCGAATCAGTCTCAAAGAAGCTAGGCATCACATTTGAATTCGTAGATATCGGTGGAGGGTTCGGAGTTCCGTACAAACCTGACGAAACCGCTCTGGAGATTGAGAAGGTCGGCTCTCAGGTCGGGCAGACATTCCGCGAATATGTCGAGAGGAAAATAATCGGCGAACCGTATCTAATGATTGAGCCTGGACGATTCATAGTATGCGATTCGGCAGTACTTCTAGGCCGCGTTCACCACATCAAACATACCGCATCCAAAACATTTGTAGGCACAGACATCGGCATGAACACTCTCCTACGACCAGCTCTCTATGGCGCTTACCATCACATCTACATTGGAAACAGGCCGACATCCAAACCCGAGTCAACATATACGATAACTGGACAAGTTTGCGAGAACACCGATGTCTTAGCAAAGGACAGACAACTACCGCAAATTGAGATCGGCGACGTGATCGTAGTCATGAACGCAGGAGCCTACGGTTACAGCATGAGCAGCCAATACAACTCGCGACCTAGAGCAGCCGAAGTTCTAGTACAAGATGGGAAGATGGAAACCATCAGAGAAGCGCGAAACAGTAAACGATCTAATATTCAGACAACATATCCCCACGAGGCTTCTCAAATGAATACGTACGCGGAACGTGTCAGACGACTTCCACCATATATTTTCGCTGACCTCGAGAGGCTGCAAGACGAATTGACGAAGAAAGGGGTTGACGTGATATCCCTGGGGATAGGGGACCCAGACTTGCCGACTCCCCGGTTCGTCATAGAGTCACTCACCTCAGCACTAACAGAGGAGGGATCGAACAATTACTCGTCGAGTGCAGGTGAAGAATATTTCAGAGAAGCAGTCGCTGAGTGGTATAAAGAGAGATATTCCGTTGAGCTAGATCCGACAACACAAGTCTGCTCCCTGATAGGCTCGAAAGAAGGACTTGCCAATCTGGGCAGACTACTACTCAACCCAGCTGACAAAGCTCTCGTTCCCGACCCCAGTTACCCCGTATATGGCCAAGGTTCAACAATATTGTCAGACGCAATCCCTGTACCTTATTCCCTGACGCCTGAAGGAAAATTTCAACCTGACTTCTCTGACATGAACGTTGATACAAAGACGAAACTTCTATTCATGAATTATCCGTCAAACCCCACTGCAGCAGTTACAACGAAACAAATTTTAGAAAAAGCGGTAAGTTATTGCTTAGAACATAATCTAACGTTATGCTACGATAACGCATATTCAGAAATTGCGTTTGGATCCTACAGATCACCATCGGCCCTGCAAGTTGACCAGTCGATGCGTTGCTCGGTGGAATTCAACTCATGCAGTAAAATGTTCAACATGACCGGTTACAGAGTGGGTTTCGCTGTAGGCAACAAAGAAATCATAACTGGTCTGAAGAAAATAAAGGCGCAGATTGATTCCGGCATTCCAAAATTCGTCCAACGAGCGGCTGCTTCCGCTCTGAAACGATACTTTGATGCCGATTTTACTCTAGAACGAGAAAGAAATAATCGTATTTTAGAGGAACGCCTCGACGTTCTCGTCTCTGGCCTTCAAACCGTAGGCTTGAATCCGGTCAAGCCTGAAGCAACATTCTATCTTTGGGTAGATGTTAAGATGGATGGGACGGAATTTGTGAAACGACTTCTGAATGCAGGAGTGGTGGCCACGCCGGGCGAAGCTTTTGGTAAAAACGGGAAAAACTATGTCCGATTCTCCGTTACAACCGATAAGGTTGTTGAAGCTGTGGAACGTATCAAGAAAATCGGATCGCGTTAGGCTAGGTATTAAGAGAATTGTGGAGAACTGTCAGAACTCAGCATTCTGAAGAAACATGTTTCTTCACCTGTATGACAAGCAGGACCCGTCTGATCGACTACATAAATCAAAGTGTCGCCATCACAATCCATCAATATTTCGCGCACTCGCTGAATGTGTCCTGATTCTTCTCCCTTCTTCCATAATTTTGCTCGGCTTCGGCTCCAGTAATGAGCCAGGCCGGTTTCTAACGTGCGATTTAGCGCTTCAACGTTAGCGTAAGCTAACATCAGGACTTTTCCTGATTCTTTTTCAGTCGCAATTACAGGTATGAGACCGTCTCCTTTTTCAAAGTCCAAGTCTTTTAGCGTTCCAGATTTCATGGCCGCACCATTACTCCTTGAGCGGTCAGGTAATCTTTGACCTCTCTTATCGACAATTCTCTGTAATGAAATAATGAAGCTGCAAGCGCGGCATCGCAGTTCGTTTTAACGAATACATCACGGAAATGTTTCAGTTCTCCGCAGCCACCACTCGCTATTACGGGCAAGTTCACTATGCTCGTTATTTTACTTAGAAGTTCGAGATCGTATCCTAGTTTTGTGCCATCTCGATCGATTGAGGTCACCATTAATTCCCCCGCACCGAGCGTTTCTACTCGTTTCGCCCAGTCAGTAGCCTCATATCTAGTTTGACGAGTTGCCGAGTGGCTGAAGACCTTGAAGCGAGGTATTCCGTTATTGTTCACACGTTTCGCATCGATAGCGACAACGACGCATTGTGATCCGAAGACTTGGGATAGGTCTTTAATCAACTTGGGTCGCTCTAGTGCTGCAGTATTCACTGAAACCTTGTCTGCTCCATTGCAGAGTACTGATCTTGCGTCGTTGAGAGATCTGATTCCGCCTCCAACAGTGAACGGCACGTCAAGATTTGCCGCGATTCTTCTTACGAGTGAACTCAGCGTCTTTCGTTTGTTGAGACTGGCGGTAATGTCTAAGAAGACAATTTCGTCAGCGCCGTCGTCGCGGTAGCGCAGTGAGAGCCTTACTGGGTCACCTGCGTATCGTAACCGGTTGAAGTGAATTCCTTTGACGACCCTTCCAAGTTTTATGTCGAGACATGGGATTATTCGTTTGGCCAGCGGCATCGATATCATTCCTGAACTTTCAAAGCGGTAAGGTTGAGGGTACCGTCGTAGAGAGCTCGACCTAGTATTACACCATGCATGCCAATCCTTCGTAGTCCAATTACATCGTCTGCTGTACGGACTCCTCCGGATGCCAAAATGTGCATAGTGGTCAAGTCACGGAGAGTTTCGAGGGTCTTCCAATCTGGGCCGGCTCCTGTTCCGTCAAATTGGACGGCGGTTGCGAGGAGAGTTTCGACGTGTGCAGTTTGGAGGCGTGTTATGGCTTCAGTGAGTTCAAGATTTTCCGTTTTGGTCCATCCTTGTGTCACAACCCGTCCTTCTCTGTAATCTAAAGCCACGACGACGCGATCCGATCCAAATTCGTCGATGATAGAGATTATCGAAGACGGTAAACTATAGGCTAGGGTGCCTAGGATCACTCGTTGAACACCCAGCTCCAACCATCTCTTGGCGTCCATCAGAGTACGTATGCCGCCACCAACTTGAACAGGGATCGATGCTACACGCACAATAGATTCTACCGTATCTCGATTGGAACCAGTTTGGAATGCACCGTCTAAATCCACAATATGCAATCCTGTTGCTCCTTCAGTTTGCCAACGTTTAGCGAACGCTAATGCGTCGCCTCTCCATTCAGTCCGATCGGTGGGATTCCCTTTCCTCAGAGAAACTACTCGTCCGCGCAGTAAGTCGATAGCGGCCCACACTTCCACGTAGCTTATCTCCTGAGTATGTTGAGGAAGTTGTGCAAAATCAGTCTTCCAGTGATTCCGGATTTTTCTGGATGGAATTGTGTTCCAAAAATATTTTTCCATGCGATGAGACATGGGTATTGAACGCCGTATTCACTTGTTCCTGCAACCCATTGTCCGTCTGTGGATGGATAGTAGGAGTGCACATAGTAGACCCATTCATCGTTCGAGAGGCCCTCAACGAGTTCATTCTCTCGTTTGATCTTGAGAAGGTTCCAACCTATCTGTGGAACCTTCACTCCGGCAGGTAAACGCTTCACTTCACCAGGTAACAATTCTAATCCTTTACCCCGGCCTTCCTCGCTGCTGCGAAAGAACAATTGGAGACCGAGACAGATTCCTAAGAGTGGTTTCCCATTGAGGACGATCTCACGAACCTCCGGAGCGCGAATCTTACTTGTTGCCGCCGTGAAGCTTCCTACTCCAGGCAGTAGTAGTGCATCAGCAGACTTAGCTTTCCTAAGATCTTTCGTAACATTGCAATGTGCGCCTTCGCGTTTCAGCGCTGCCTGCAAACTGTATAGGTTCCCAACGCCGTAGTTGAGGATAGAAATGCGGATCGTTAATTGACACCGAACTAATTCGATAGACTATTCTAGGGATCGCCCGTATTTTTTGTTCATTTATTCAGGGCACCGTTTACTTCCTCGAGTGATAATACCTGTTGAGGTTCATGCACAACTAGTCCCTGTGCCAACTTACGGAGGGTTGGAAGTAATTGTAGAAAATCTTTCTTTTCGACAACGGTGTTAATCGCGAACCATCCTTTCGTAGAGAGTGGGCTTACGGTAGGTCTTCTTAGTGAGGGCAACTGAGCAAGTAGCGTTTCAAGATTCTCTTCCCTAACGTTGACAAATAGATGTAATCGTTTCTGGGCTTGAGCGACCCCTTTAAGGAGGGTTAGGACATCGATAATTTTCTCTTTTTTCCATGGATCGGCTAGGGCCTCCTTGTTTGTTATGAGATGGGCAGTAGATTCGAGTACGGTTTCAAGTGACTTCAAGTCGTTCTGTTCAAGTGAGGTTCCGGTTTCGGTGACTTCGAGGATTAAATCAGCGTCTTCTGGAGGTTTCGCTTCGGTTGCTCCGAAAGATAAAAAGATCTCAGCTTTGTGGTTCCCACCCTTTCTCCACCATGGCGTGACAATCAGCGGTTCTTGATCACCAAATCGGTTGCGGTAGGCTGGGAGATCTTTTAAGAAATGAGCGGCCAGGTTAAGATATTCCGTGGAGATTCGAACAGGTTTTCCTTGGCTCCATATTTCATCCAACATAGAGTTCGTTGATGAGTGCGGAACGGTTTTTGGTGCGGCCGCCACAATCCGTACGCGACCATACTCGAGGTCCTGAAGGCGTTCGACGTCAGCTCCGGTCTCCTTTATCCAGTCCAATCCAGTTATCCCTAGATCCTGCATGCCTTCCGCGACGTAGATCGGAATTTCTTGCGGTCGAAGAATTTTTAATTCAATTTCCGGGTCGTTTATGGATGGTTTGTAGGTTCTATCACTTCCAGAGATCCTATAGAAAGCTCTCTGGAAGATGTCGAGAGTTGCCCTCTCAAGGGACCCTTTCGGTAAAGTGAGTTTTAGGCGGCTAGTGTTCGATTTGGTGAACTAAATCAGCTCTGACCGAGTTCCCTCGCAATTCTAAAACACTCAAACACTGCTTTCACCATAACTTATTTAACCATTTCAGCGCCGACCAGACTTTCGATAAGGGTGTAATGGTGCTCCGGGCGGGATTTGAACCCGCGATCACCGACTCTGAGGATGATTTCCTCGTCACTCGAAAGGCCGGTATGCTTTCGGCCTGATTTGTTAACCGGGCTACACCACCGGAGCACGCATGCAGAAGCACAACATCCGGACTTTAAGTTCTTTTGCGATCGGTCTTCCCTAACTAGAGTATTCGAAAGTCGCGGAATTCTCCTTTCCAATTCTTCCACGTTACTTCAGCGGCCTCAACTTGGGCTCCTGATGGTCCATGTTTGCAAAAATCCAGAATAATTTCTACGTCTCTTTTTTCGCCCTCAAAGACAGCTTCTACTTGACCATTTGATAAGTTCCGAACCCAACCAGTTACATTGTTTGCAAGCGCTGCGCACGCAGTCTCGACTCTAAAGAAGACCCCTTGAACTCTACCGCTTATGAAGACGTGAGCTTTCACTTTCATAAGATCTGTTCCCTCACACGTGTAGGCGCTTGCCAGAGCGCCAATTTGTATGGCTAAATACGTCTCCCTGCAGAATTTGAATCTGTCATACTACGGTGAATGGAGTAGTTTGCGAGCAGTCATAGTCGAGTTAAAGCTTCCCGCCCTTCCGCCGTTGATTGAGGAAACGAAAACGATGGCTCAGAACATAGGGTATGAAGTTGTTGCGACACTGATTCAGAGACGCAAAAGTGTTCATCACACTTACACTTTGGGTCCTGGAAGACTTGATGAACTAAAACAACTCGTCGATGAGAATGATGTTGACACCGTGATCTTTGCTAACGCACTCACCAGCAGCCACGTATTCAAACTTACTCAACGGCTTGGCGGGGAAGTTCGCGTGATCGATCGGAATCTGCTGATCCTTGAAGTCTTTGATAAGAGGGCTTTCACGAACGAAGCGAAACTTCAGATCAGACTCGCGAAGTTGAAGTATACGTTGTCCTGGGGTAGAGAATTCATCAAACTTCGTGGAATAATGGGTGAACAACTGGGCTGGATGGGCCCAGGAAATTACCCGTATCAAGAGTATTACCGTGCCGCGAGAAATCGAATAAGTAGGATTGAGAGAGAGTTAGATGACATTTACAAACAAAAAATGCTCAAGCGCGATCATAGACGAGAACTAGGTTTTCCCATAGTTGCGTTAGCGGGCTATACTCAGGCCGGGAAGACAAGCTTCTTCAACTTAGTAACCCATGAAGAAAAAACCGTCGGCCTTGGCCCATTCACGACGTTAACGACCTTCGCCCGTAAGGCTCAACTTCCTCAAACAGAAATCATTTTGATCGATTCAATCGGTTTCATAGAAGATATGCACCCTATCATTCTGAAGGCCTTCCACGCAACTCTAGGAGAACTAGCCACCGCTGACCTTGTACTGCTATTCATAGACGCAAGTGAAGAACAGTTCCCTATGGAGCGAAAGGTGAGAGCTTGTAGTCAAATCCTTCGCGAAGTTGACATCTCATCGCCCACCATAATCTGCGCAAACAAAATCGATCAAATTTCAGAAGAGAAACTCGCAGATGCTCAGGCCCTAATTAGAAGATACTTCATGGAAGAGGAGATTCTACCAGTAAGTGTGACTACCAATCGAAACCTGGATACGATTCTATCGAAAATTGACTCACGACTTAAAACGCAAAGAATCATGGCGAAATCGAAGGGACATTGAGGAAATTGGGTACTGCCGAAAACTCTAAGCCTAGTTGATTGTGTCATATCAGAGGAGGCTGCTGACGCTGCGTACCCCATTCCTGTGTGGGGTTTTAGCTATAATTGTGCTTATGTCCTGCAGTTCAGTCTTTTCCACACAAAAGTTGATGATGATTGAAGCATCTTTCAACCCGACCCAAACGGATCAGGGCGTTTATGTCTCAGTGGCGGGCCGCGTTTTCGATCTAGATAACAGCTCGCTGTCGAATGCACTCATCTCAATAGAAGTGATAGGGCCACAGGGCTCTAGTGTGCATGTGGCAGTCGCTTACACTGACTCGAACGGGCTATTCCAAGACACATTCAATATGGCGCAGTCATCCCCGGCAGGAAATTATACTGCGTACTTGACGGCAGATAAACCAGGTTATGATACAGCTCATCAAAATCTTATCTTTGTTTACTTGACGCCCGACTTCGCGCTTGAATCATCCATTAGTGCATTAATGATTCAACAGGGTCAAACCAGTTCCTTGACTTTGACAGTTCTTTCCTTACGTGGATTCAATGATATCGTAAACCTCACGGCGATCAACCAACCGCCAGGAGTCACAATTCAATTCAACCCTAGTTCGTTGGTTCCAAGCGGAAGTACAACGGTGAACATACAAGTGTCATTTATGGCAGCGAATGGCAACTACACCTTTGAGTTCCTCGGAGTCTCAGGTTCACTTACGCATAAGGCGATTCTTCAGTTGCAAATAGAACCCGGTCCAATGCAACCAGCGTTAGTGTTAGCCGGTGCTGTAGTCGTTATCGGAATGATTGTTCTGACCGCTCGTTCTCGTAAGAGTCGACGTAGACGTGAACAGATTGTAGACGAATTTCTTAGGCAGGCGGGCGCAGATACTGGCTACGTAGCCACGGCTAGAGCGCTCGCGCGTTTGGAGGAACTCCGAGCGATGAATAAAGTGGATGAGTCAACATATCAAAGATTGAGAAAAGACTATGAAAAACGTCTTGAGAAATCTACTAGTTGATTACATGTTTCTGAGGGTTTCAGATATTCGGGCAATTGAACGCGAGAACGTGTGGTCAGGTTTTTCGAGCGTGTAGATTGTTTTTCCACCCATCGCCATTAGTTCGCACATGCAGGGTATCATGCCGACCAAGGGCAAACCTACTTCTGCTTCTATGGTTTTCCCGAATTTTTCAGCGCCTCCGCCTGCTGCGATTTGCTCTAGTGGAATCTTGTTTAATACAACACCTGATTTACGGCCGAGAGCCTCGTAAACGCCCTTGGAAAGCTCCTTTGTTCCTTCTAAGTCGAATTCGTCAGCTTTCATGACTAAGGATACGATATCCGCTCCCGCGAGTGCATTGATTGATGAATATTGTGCACCTGGGCTCGTGTCGAAAATCAAGTAGTCAATCTTCTTTTCTTCGATAATCTGTTTCTTACCAGCCAAAGTCCTGGAGAGCGCCTTTACCTCCCAGCGTCTATCTTTACTCATAACGTTCTTCAACGCTTCTAAAGACGGATTTGAGAAGCCTACCCACAATTTCCCTCGAAGGTTGAATTTGGCGGATTCATCGACAAGTGTGTCAATGATACTGCAATTGTCCTCCAAGTAATCGTTCAACCAGTGATCCGGCTTAGCTTTGAATAGGACGTTAAGGCTGGGAGCTCGGAAGTCGTAATCGAGGACGCATACATTAGCACCTTGCTTCGCGTAGAGAGCTCCGAGATTGACGACCAGGGAAGTCTTACCTGTTCCGCCTTTGTATGAGTGAAAAGCCAGAGTCTTTGCCAACAATAACACCTATGTTTCGATATAGAAGTAAACGTCCCTACCTTTACGTTTCTTTTTGATTAATCCCATGGAGACGAGTTGGTTTAAGTAATCGCTTTCGACCGCTCGCACTCGTGCTGTCTCCTTAGAGAGGTCAGTTGCAGTTGCCTCTCCAAGGGAAGAAAGAGCTATCGCGGATTTGCGCAAATGATCAGGCAGTGAGAGAAGAGTGGTAACGTCCAAAGGAAGCCCCTCCGGCACGTCGACGGTAGGTCTCCCAAAATGACCTGTTGAAGATCGTTCAACCTCGATCAATTTGTCAAGTTTCTTTGAAACTATCTCGACATTACGGTTCAGCTTCCGGAGCAGATCTACAACAGCAGAATCTGCGCTCCTGGAGCTCATGGAAGGACCACGACAGTAACCCGCTAATGGTAGTATATGAAAGTTTGTTAGTGCCACACGTATACACCGACGAATGCGTAGATGTGTGGTACTCAACAACACTTAAATACATATTCGGTTTGGAGTAGTCTATCTCGAGGTTCCATCCAATGATAGCCAGGCAGACCCGATCCGCCACTGTTCTGTTCTTGGCAATACTCGTTGGGTTATCGATTGCTCAAACAAGTGGAATTTTATCCAGTCCCGTCGCAGCGGATAATAATTTAACATTTCAGAACTTATCCATGATCGGCCCTAGTGATGCTCCCGTCCTTCAAGTTGGACCAACATCCGAAAGCATAAGCGCCGGTTCTTACGCACAATTCGAAATCAGCATAGGAGACGGAGAGCCCACGAATGTTCTCCTCGTCTCCAAGGGAATACCTGACCAGAGCGCGGCAATTTTTACTCCTGAAAACGGTATCGTCAATCCGAATTTCAATTCCTTCCTCACGATCGTGACGTCTCCAAGCTCTCCTCTAGGGGCTTACACCGTTACGGTGGTAGCGTTGGTGGGCGGACAAGAACTTTCATCAGATGTGACTTTACAAATTGCGCCGTCAACGTCACAAACAAATAATACGCTGAACATTCCCGCATCGTCGAGTCTTTCAGTAAGAGTTGAAACAGATCAGAGTTATTACAAACCCAATGAAACTGTAAACGTACGTGGGGTTGTGATGGATAGTACCGGAAGCGCTGTCCCAGACGCTGACTTATCCGTACAAGTAGACGGGCCTGCCGGGTCAGAGCTGGTCCGGTTAACGAGCATTACAACCGACACAGCAGGAGTTTTCCAAACCTATCTGACAATTCCCATTAACGTTACTTCAGGAGCCTACACGGTATTCGCCGCAGCATCAAGGTCAGGTTACACTAGCGCGACGACGCGTACAAACTTCATAATCGATTCGTCATCGACCTCGAGCGTTACGATTATCCAACTATATTCTACAGACGCAACAAACAAGACGTCAGCGGTCTTTTCAACCGGCCAAACAGTATTGATCTGGGTAGTCCTACAAAATATCGGTGCACCGATCCAAGGAGTGATATGGATCCAAATTCTCGACCCTAGAGGAACACCAGTATCAATTCAACTGCAAATCTCTACATTAGCCACCGACGGCATCGTTAAAGTCGCCTTCGGGTTCTCACCCGCAGCAAACTCCGCACAAGGCATTTACAATACAAATGCACTTGTTTCTGACAAGCTGATTTCTCAAGGAGGAACGTTCCTAGCAAACGCGAACGCTCAATTTGTGTTGGAGGATTGAGAACAGATTGTCGGAAAACGAAGACTCGGATGATCCAATATCTAAACTAAACAATCTCAGAAAACGTCTCGAAGGTAACCTTCATGCTGCAGATGACAAGAACGACAATCCCGAGACAACAGAGGACACTGATTCAACCGCAATCGAAGAATACTTGACAAGTCGACTCCAGCAGATCGGCGAAATTACTCCTGAAACCAAAGAGTACAAGGGACTCCGAACAGGTAACGGTTGGGATAGCGACAGAATAATTGAGCAAGGATACAAAATCGAACCAATAGCAATCAAACGCTCAGCAGATATCGCCATCTCCTCGAATCGAAGACTTGGAGAACGAATGATCGGAAAGCTGCGCCACGAAAAACAACAGGCACGCCTCATCGAAGAACCAACGGTAGAGTTCGTACCAATCTGGAAAATTAGAGGCTTCCACGAATGTTACTATCTCAGAACAAACAGTTACAGAGTGAAAGTGAAAGGAGACGTTGTCGGAGTTGAAGTTGAAGGTAAGAGTCGCGACTTAATTCTCGAACGTAGGCACAGAAGATTCATACCGACAACAATCGTAGAAAGACTCCAACGTTTGAGCGGTTTTCTATCAAGCGAGTCGAAATATTTCGTAATAAGCAGCGTAACGGAACTCGCAAAAACCAGAACCGAAGCTGAGCTCGTGATAACGTGGAACGGAAAAAAGCTCAACACGGACGATGAACTAATCCTAACCTCTTGGAGGCCTAAGAAAATATTTGACGAATCAGATCTCAAGGTCCGCGGAGCCAAGGTCCGAATAAGAGAACCAACCATTTCGAAGGAAAACTTGCTGGAAGAATTTAGAACGCAAGTTATTCGTATGCCTGAACGATTCAAACAAATTCTGAGCAGCCGACTCCAAATAACTGAGTTTAGGCGAGTTTACATTCCATTAATTCGAGTGACATTGCAGAAAGGCCTCGTACCGCACGAAATCATAATCAATGGCTCAAGCGGACAGATCGCAGATAGAGAAATCCTTCAGATGCTAAGTTAAGTGCGAACGATCCTTCACCCAATCGCGACATTAGAACCATGTCGAAGTCTCAGGCTAACCTCGCGTCTCCTAAACGACGCGACGGACGCTGCCACTTTCCGAAAGAAGTTTAGCGTCTCGGCTTCTCTTTCTTTCCCTTCAACAGGGAGTCAAGTGACACGGAATTAATAGCGTACACTTTGAATCGAACCCCAGGTATATCACCCATCGCCTTTCCTTCAGCGCCTCCAATGCCTTCGATGAGTACCTCATCATGTTCGTCAATGAAGTTAAGAGCGCCGTCTCCCGGCACGAAAGCTGTGATAACCTTCCCCGTCTTGATAAGCTGAACACGCACGCATTTTCTTACGGCACTGTTTGGTTGGCGGGATTCAACGCCGACTTTTTCGAGAACTATACCTCTACCCTGTGGTGCTCCTTGCAACGGATCAGCTTTGTAATCAAGTCCTAACATCCTACGTTTGTATGGACGATAGTGCCATCTCAGGCTGCTTCTGTCGCTGATCGCTTTTCTTGCTGCTAATAGTCCGGATGCACCTTTGCTCAAGCTAATCACTCAGTGTGAAGACGGTTTCATCTTCGAGCGCAATATAAGGGCTTATCGCAACGAGTTAGCCGATCAAGTTTTATTGTGACCAAGGGAACGCAGACTGCATTCTTGGAATGATCCCTGTTGAAACTGACCATTTTGGGTTCAGGAGGCTCTGCCGTAAGCGCGACACGTGCTTGTCCGTGCATGTTAATTGACGATCAAACTATGTTTGACCTAGGATCTGGAAGCCTCAAGAATCTGATTACATCCAAAGTTGATACGAATCGACTATCCAAAGTATTCATATCACATAGTCACGCCGATCACATAACAGATCTCATAGCATTTCTTTGGACAATCCAAATAAACGGCAGGACCACGAGTCTCGATCTTTATGGCCCTCCAAGTTTCAGACGCATCTTTGAAATGCTGTTAACGTGCACAAGCACCCCTGAAGGATTTTTCAAATTCCCCTTAACCATCCATGAATTGAGTTATGGCGATCGAGTGGAGAACATACAGACATGTAAAGCATCACATTCCATACCCACTCTAGCGTTTAGAGTTGAATCGCCAGACGCCGCATTCTGTTACAGCGCCGACACAGTCCACAGTCCCGAGGTCGTTAACCTAGCTAAAAACGTCGATCTGCTGTTGCACGAAGCCACATTCCTGGAAGATCAAATCCAAATAGCAAATCTGACCCGCCACTCAACCGCTCGATCTGCTGGAATAACCGCACGAGAAGCGGAAGCCAAGAAACTGGTTCTCTTCCATATACCTCCACCGAATGACAACCGCGAGCAAGAATTTCAAAATGAAGCCTCCTCCGCGTATGGAGGAGATGTCGAAATCGGACATGATCTGACATCATTCAAGTTCTAACTAGAACTTAAATTGGAAGCAACGCATTTCTGACCTAGTGGCAATGATGAAAGTGGAAGAAACCGCCCGAGAATCGTTCGCAAACAAATTCAAGGGAATCCAAGTAGCGTTCACTTTCAGGGACGTCATGATACTTCCGGGACGTGCGGAAGTAGAACCGAGTGAAGCGGATGTAACTACCCACGTTACGAAATCGCACAAACTCAACGTTCCGTTCGTCTCTTCACCCATGGACACTGTAACTGAAACTGAAATGGCGATCGCGTTAGCTAGACAGGGTGGATTGGGAGTCATCCACAGGAACTGCTCCGTGGAGGAACAAGTTGAGATGACTAAGCACGTGAAACGAGCAGAAGCGCTGATCATTCGAGATGTCATAACAGTAGCACCCGAGGACACAGTTGGAAAGGTGCTAGCACTAATGGAAAAACACACAATCTCTGGGCTTCCGGTCGTAGACGGAACAAGACTGGCAGGTATCGTAACTGGGCGAGATGTACGATTCGCGCAACCAAGCTTACTGGTTAAGCAGGTTATGACACAAAATGTTGTGAAAGCAAATGAGGGAATAGGGATCGATGAAGCTCAGCAAATGTTGCGCGACCATAAAATTGAGAAACTACCGATCGTCAACAAGGCCGGCGAACTTGCAGGACTCATAACCTTCAAAGACATTCTGCTCCGAGGGCAGTATCCGAATGCTGCAAGAGACGAAAACGGTCATCTCCTCTGTGCCGCAGCTGTTTCACCATTCGATTTGGAACGAGCAAAGAAGCTGGACGCTTACGCTGATATACTGATTACAGACGTTTCGCATTTCCACAACGCCAACGTGTTCAAAGCGACTCGAAGGCTCATGTCAGAAGTTTCAGCAGAAGTCATCGTCGGCAATATCGGAACCTACGAAGCTGCCGAAGATGCGATTACTGAGCTTGAAGCCGTGAGCGGATTTAGAGTCGGGATTGGTTCAGGTTCGATCTGCACGACAACGGAAGTGACAAAGGCCGGTTCTCCCACACTTTTCGCTACAGCTCAAGTGGCAGACGCCGTTGCGAAGTATGGATCCCATATACCAATCATAGCCGACGGCGGAATTCGAACACCAGGAGACATTGCTATCGCTCTAGCAGCAGGCGCATCTGCAGTGATGATAGGCAACCTCCTAGCTCGTTGCCGAGAATCGCCGGGTACACTCATTACAATTGGGGGAAGATACTACAAACAATATCGCGGAATGGGTAGCCAAAGTGCACGTGCGAAACGCTACTCCCTCGATCGCTACAGTATACCGTCGAAGGGCATATCGGAAGGCGTCGAAGGCTGGGTTCCATACAAGGGCGAAGTGAATATCGTCCTTGAGGAACTCGTATCGGGACTCCGAGCTTCCATGGGGTATGCTGGAGCAGCCAACATCCATGAGTTGTGGAGTAAAACCCGATTAGCAGCCCTAAGCCCGAATGGAGCAGAGGAAGCTCGAGCACACGACATCCTTCTCCCAAGTGAAACCCAAGAAAGAGTATGATTCGAGCATCGACCATAGCACGTTTAATATAACCGTTCGTCATAATTCATTTGGGAATCAAATTATGCCTATGATACTTCCCGAGGAACTGGCATCAAAATCAGTTATCCCCGCAATCCGCGCACTCATAGTAAAGCGCCTCGTCAAAGAATACGGCATGACGCAGCAGGAAGCTGCCAAACTCTTAGGGGTCACCCAACCCGCAGTCAGCAAATACCTGCACCAAAAACGGGGAGCAGCAATAGGTCTTAGCGGAATAAAAGAAATCGACCAAGCGACGAACGATATCGCCAAAATGGTTTCCTCACATAAAGGTGGAACCCGTCAAAATAATGAGCCGAATCGAAGCAGCCTCTCAATACGTGCGAAAACACCGTTACATGTGTGAGTTACACAAACGACTGGAACCTGAACTCGACACGAATTCATGCCATGTCTGCGAACAGTAACACCACGTGACATTTTGATGGCGGAAATCAAAGTAAAGGCCGGAGACGCAGCGCCGCAATTTACTGCTCCGACCACGGACGGTTCTAAGCTTTCTCTCAGCGATATAACCTCAAGGAAGCATGTTGTCCTCTACTTCTATCCTAAGGACGACACGCCGGGTTGCACTAAAGAAGCGTGTAGCTTCAGAGACAATCTGCAGACAATCAGAGAACTTGGCACCGAAATCATCGGAGTGAGCGTCGACGACGTCCCTTCTCACAAAAAATTCTCCGAAAAATACCATCTACCATTCACCCTCGTAAGTGACACGGACAAACGAATTTCAACGGCCTACGGAGTCCTGAAAGATCCAGGAACTTACACGAACCGCGTCACGTTCTTGATCGAGAAAGGTGGAAAGATCGCCAAGATCTTCCCCAAAGTAGATGTCAGCAAGCACACTGAAGAAATCGTGGTAGCGCTCAAGGAACTCCCACATACCTAACAATAATGGCGAAGGACTGTGTCTGTCGTCAAATAATGAGACACATGCTTACGCTGTCAGACAAACTTTTTCAATAGTATCTCACTCGGTATGCCCATTACGGAAAGGCGTGTACGAATGAGCCAAGCAACAATACAAGACTTTATGGGCGCCTGGATCGGGAAGATGAGTGAAATCGTCAAGACCGTAACCGGCACCGGACCGATTAGGTATTTGATCAATTGGAGTAGAATGTACGCGCTCTGGCCGGTACATATTACAACCGCATGTTGTAGCGCCGAGTTCGGCGCGTTGATGGGCCCTCGGCTTGACCCAGAAAGATTCGGAATGCAAGCCGTCGCTGGAGGCCTACGGCAATGCGATCTTCTAATTGTTGAAGGAACAGTCACCAAGAAGATGGCGAAACGTCTCAAAATTGTGTACGAGCAGATGGCAGCTCCAAGATACGTTATCGCTATGGGAGACTGCGCGTGCTCCGGCGGACTCTTTCATGATTCCTACAGCATTGTTAACGACGTGCACAAGCTGTTCCCAATCGACGTATACATACCCGGATGTCCCCCACGACCCGAAGCCCTCCTCAGCGCAATCGTCAAGCTTCGCGAAAAAATCCGCAGAGAAGAGGTATTCGCGTGAGCCAATCGAACGTGTCCAGAGAAGAAGGGATCGTTAACAAATTCAAATCGCGCTTTACTGAATCAGTCAAAGAAACCAAAATCGATCGAGCACGTAGAATAACGATAACCTGCGACAAGGATCACATACTAGAAATTGCAAAATTCACACGCGACGAAATCGCGTTCGACCACATAATCGGTATCAGCGGCGTAGATTTTCCCACTCACAAGAAACTTGAAGTTTTGCACTTCTTAGGATCAGTCACCAACCCAGACATGCACGGTATCATATTGATCCTGAAAACTGAACTACCTAAAGAAAATCCTTCAATCGCATCAGTTGTTTCTATTTGGGAAAGCGCGCATTTTCATGAACGTGAGACATTCGAAATGTTCGGCATCAATTTCGAAGGTCATCCAGATCTGAGAAAACTTCTCACCTTAGACAACTGGGAGGGTCCACCACCAATGCTCAAGGACTTAAAATTCCCCGAGATGAGCCAAAGATGACAGCAAACCCAACCCAGACAGACGTTACCGTATCTGAAACTAAAGACCCATCTACACTTGACGTCTCGGTTGGTCCACAACATCCCGGCTCCGGACATGTTAGAATACTCATGAGAGTTGACGGAGACTACATCGTCAGTATCGACCCAGACATTGGCTACGTACATAGAGGCTGCGAAAAAATCGCTGAAAACAGAAACTACGTAAGCAACATTCCACACCTCGAAAGACCGTGTATTATAGACGCAATTCATCTTAACTGGGCCTACGTGCTCCCTGTCGAAGAACTTCAAGGCGTACAAGTCCCACCAAGAGGACAGTACATCTCCACCATCGCCGCCGAAATGAATCGCATAATGAGCCACCTCTACTGGTTAGCGATTAACGCAGGGGTCTTCTCAGGCCACACAACCATCTTCATGTGGGCATTCGGAGACCGCGACCTATTCATCGAATTAGCAGAAATGCTTACAGGAGCACGTCTGACATACTCGTTCCTTCCTCCCGGCGGCCCACGACGCGACCTTCCCTTCGGATTCGAAGACAGACTTACAAAACTATTAGACTACTTCGAAAAACGACTTATCGAATACGACAGAATCTTCTTCAGCAACCCACTTGTCGTCGCACGAGCCAAGGGGATAGGCATCCTCACCAAGGAAGACGCGATAAAGCTTGGAGTGGCAGGTCCCGTACTACGAGGATCAGGCGTAAAATACGATATTAGAAAAGTTGAACCATACGGTGCATATCCCGATTTAGACTTCACGATACCAACGTTCGAAGAAGGCGACTCATACGCCAGATTCCTAGTACGATTTGAGGAGATGAAACAAAGCATCAGCATACTGAGACAGGCTCTAAAGAAAATCCCAAAGGGACCGATTGCTCGAAAAGCACCACTCGTAGCACCCGAAGGAGAAGCGGTAGGCACAGTCGAATCATCACGAGGAGAATGCGCAGTAATGGTAATGGGCGATAACAGCGATAAACCATACAGAGTAAGAATCATGAACGGTTCATTCAGGAACCTAGTAGCAATGCCATACTTGATCAGGAACGTACACATTGCTGACATGCCAATAATCTACGGAAGCCTCGACTACTGGCCAGTGGAAGCGGACAGATAGGGTGGATTAACCATGTTTCTTGGAGAAATGTACGAAGGCATCAAACACATCTTCAAACGCACATTTACCATGAAGTATCCCTATCAAAAACTCGAGTTGCCCAAAGGCTTCCGTGGAAGGCATCTGCTCTACTTGGACAAATGCACAGGATGCGGTATCTGCGCCTGGATCTGCCCCGAACGATGCATCAGCATGGTTCCAGTTACCAGCCAAAAGGAGTACCCGCAGAACCCCGAAATGCGCTTCCCCCAATACTGGTATGCCCGATGTTGCTTCTGTCACTTCTGCACAGATTACTGCCCAACCGGAGCCTTAGATTACACCCCAGATTACGAACTTGCTGAATACGATAGAGACTTACTTCTATGGAGTCCTGAAAGATTATCGAAACCTCCGACAAACATTGGACAATACCATGCCGTAATACATGGAAATCAAGGCGTCACCTACGAGAAAGTAAAGAAATCAACAATCGAAATACAAGCGGCGCCAGACAGATGAGCGAGATCCAAGATAGACTGGGACGCACCATCGAGAAGCGAACGAAAGCACGAAAACGAAAACGCGGACCTTACCGAAAGTCAGCGCCACTACCATTCTAACATAACATACGTCATACTTAAATAAAGACAACTCGGACTTACCGCGTCAATCACAACGCTCGTGAAAACCGATGCCCACAGAACTCGAGATAAAAGACTTACACGTTAGCATAGAATCGAAACAGATACTGAAAGGAGTGAACCTAAAAGTTAAGCAGGGTGAAATCCACGCGATAATGGGCCCAAACGGGTCCGGAAAGAGCACTCTCGCGAACACTCTGATGGGACATCCAAAATACAAAGTGGATAGCGGAGACATCCTAGTTAATGGAGAAAGCATTGTAGGACTACCTCCTGACGTCCGAGCAAAGAAGGGACTCTTTCTAGCATTCCAATACCCTCTTGAAATTTCAGGCGTCCCACTCGCCCAATTCTTGAGGTCTGCGTACAGATCTGTGAAAGGTGAAGTACAGCAACAAGACACAAAAGGGGTTTCAGGGGAAACCCAAAAAAAAGACGTCAAGGGCGTTGGTGCCGAGATGATTTCCGCGCTCGCATTCAAGAAGAAACTTGAAGAAAAGTTGAAAGAAGTAGATTTGGACCCTTCGTTTGCGAAGAGATATCTTAACGAAGGCTTCTCGGGCGGTGAAAAGAAACGTGCTGAGATTCTTCAATTGGCCGTCCTCCAACCCGCAATTGCAATTATGGATGAAACTGACTCTGGACTAGACATTGATGCAGTTAGGAAAGTTGCAGAAGTCATCTCAAATATGGCCGGACCTGAAATGGGTGTACTCCTGATAACTCACTACCAAAGAATCCTACAATACGTGCACCCACAATTCGTCCACATAATGGTCGATGGTCGCATATTCCAATCAGGCGGACCTGAACTAGCCCAGAAACTGGAAGAGAAAGGTTACGAATGGATTGAACGTGAGCCTGCGCCGACCGCAGCTTGAAGTCGACCGACAAACGTTTATAACGTATGTCATACGACTGCTGTCTGAAGCGACTTGGCAACTAAACAAGTAGTGGATATCGACTATACTAAGTACAATTTCAGAGATTCGGACGAAAGCTACGAGTATAAGTTCCCGAAAGGCCTCACGAGAGAAGTCGTAGAGCGGATATCCAAAATTAAGAAAGAACCCGACTGGATGCTCGAATTCCGATTACGATCATACGATCATTTCTTGAAGAGACCCCTCCCGATGTGGGGTGGCGAACTAACTAAACTCAAATTCGACGACATGGTCTACTACGCAAGTCCGACTGAAAAGAAAAGCCGATCATGGGAAGACGTACCCCCGTACATCAAAGACACGTTCGACAAGCTTGGAATCCCGGAAGCCGAAAGAAAATTCCTCGGAGGAGTAGGTGCCCAATATGAATCAGAAGTCGTCTACCACAGCTTACGAGAAGACCTCGCAAAGAAAGGAGTACTCTTCACCGATACCGACACAGCTCTGAGAGAATACCCGGAAATATTCAAGAAACATTTTGCGACCGTAGTACCACCTGAAGACAACAAGTTCGCAGCACTCAACAGCGCCGTCTGGAGCGGTGGAAGCTTCATCTACGTCCCAGAAGGAGTCTCAGTTGACGTGCCACTCCAAGCATATTTCAGAATCAACACAGCAAACATGGGACAATTCGAACGAACATTAATCATAGCTGACAAGAACAGTCGCATCCACTACATCGAAGGATGCACAGCACCAATCTATTCAACAGAATCACTGCATTCCGCAGTAGTCGAGATAATAGCCAAACCAGGCGCGCACGTACGCTACACAACCATCCAAAACTGGTCAAACGACGTATACAACTTAGTTACAAAACGAGCTTACGCTTACGCAGACTCAACGGTTGAATGGGTAGACGGAAACCTTGGAAGCAAACTCACAATGAAGTACCCATCAATCTACCTTCTAGGCCCGAGAGCCAAAGGCGAAATTCTATCCGTCGCCTTCGCAGGTAAAGGTCAACATCAAGACGCGGGCGGCAAAGTCGTACACATGGCCCCATACACAACTTCCAGGATCACATCAAAATCAATCTCAAAAGCCGGAGGCAGAACAACATATCGAGGGCTACTCCATGTTGCGAAAGGAGCGACAGGCGTGAAGTCGACAGTCAGATGCGACGCACTACTAATGGACGAAATCTCGAGAACAGACACCTACCCATACAACGAAATCAATGCAGACGACGCTACCATTACCCATGAAGCAACAGTAGGCAAAATTGGAGAAGACCAACTATTCTACTTAATGTCAAGGGGCTTATCAGAACAGGAAGCTCTCAGCATGATAGTAATGGGATTCATGGAACCCTTCACCAAAGAACTACCGATGGAATACGCCATTGAACTAAACCGGCTAATCCAAATGGAAATGGCCGGATCAGTCGGCTAGAAAAAACTAGGCAACTCTTCAACGCTTAACCCATCCCGGACTCATCGTCAATGTCAGAGCTAATGGTAACACAAGCGACTGACGAAAGTATCGAGACCTTTTCAAAAGCCCGACAAGAACCGACGTGGCTGCAGGAATTCAGAGCTAAATCTCTGAAACTCTTCCTAGAACTTCCTGTTGAGCTGTCCAACCTCTACACGAAATATGCTGACCTAACAGGAGTGAACCTCGAATCTATCAACACTCTTCTACCCGAACCGAAACCGTCGGAGATCGAAGCAATCCGAAATAAACTTGAAACAAAAGCAGCCCTCACAATATACCAATTCGGTCCTAAGACAATCTGTCCAGTCCTACCTGAGGCGTTGAAGAAAGAAGGCGTCATATTCACAGACATTGGAACAGCCATACGCAACGATCCTGAACTCTTCAGAACTAACTTTCTCGAAAAAGCGATTCTACCAGAAGATGACAAGTTTGGTGCACTCAACAACGCACTATTCACATCAGGTTTCTACCTATATGTTCCCAAAGGCATCGAGATAATCGTCCCATTCCGTCATGTCACAATGCTAGACGCAGAAGGCTGCGGTCTCTTCTCACAAAACATCGTAATCGCCGACAACCGAAGCAAATTCACCGTAATAGAAGAATTATACTCCAAACAGTTGACCGGGCAAACAAAGAAATCAATGTACAGCGGACTATCCGAAGTCCACTTACGTGAAAGCGCGGAAGTCACTTACGCATCAATAAACAACCTAGCTTCGAACGTAAACATCTTCTCAAATAAGAAATCCGTAGGAGCGAAGGATAGCAAGATTATCTGGTCATCCGGTCTCCTCGGCGGAGCATACATCAGATCCAGACTTGAAAGCGTCATGAAAGGCTCAGGAGCGACATCAGAAAACATAGAAGTAGTCTTCGGCGCAGGCACCCAACGATTCGACACAGTCTCAAACATAACCCACATTGGCGAAAACACGACCGGACATGCCATCTCAAAAGGCGTAGTGAAAGACCAAGCTCGAGCCCTCTTCAAGGGCATGATAAGAATCGAAAAAAATGCTAAGAACTCACGCGCCTACCTAGCAGAACACGGCATGATCCTAGGCAAAGACGCATTAGCAGACGCTATCCCTGGACTTGAAATTGAAACAAACGAGGTCAAGGCTACCCATGCAGCGTCTGTCGCCCAGATCAACGACGAAGAAACATTCTACCTCATGTCACGAGGCATCCCAGAAAACGACGCCAAGAAACTAATTATCGTAGGATTCTTCGAACCAGTAGTGGAACGCATACACGTTCCCGAAATCGCACGTCGAATCAGAAGAATCATAGACCTCAAATGGACTGGAATATACGACTTCGACGCATCACTCACAATCCCAGCAATAGATGACGAATATTACGAAGAAGGGCAAAAACCGAGAGACATATTCGAAGGACACTATAAGTATCGTTAATGATCTTATAGTTCGCCCGATTACATGTAAATGCACTACAAATGTCGCAACCACGCGTCGGTATGCCGAGTCTACGAACACTCGCTCTACTCGTCGTACTCGTTCTAGTAGTCTTATTCTCTTTTGTTGCATTTCCCCTTAGTCCGACACTGAGAGCCAGCTTTAGAATCACGACTCCGCCTCAATCACCACCAACTATGGAAATCGTTGATGCTTCTTACAGCAAGACGTCATTACTAACAAGCGCAAGCTCAAATCTGGGAAACATTACAGTTTCCTATCTGCAAGGGACACAAGGGTACTATTCATTGACGATTGTGATCACTTACGGAGGGACTGTTCTCAGTTCTGGAAGTTACAGTTCCTTAGGAGATGGACTGTATGAGATGTCCGTTGCCTATTTCCCGCGAACCGGCGAGCAGGCTGCAACTCCATACTCTGTCACATTCAGCTTGTCCTATTCAAACGGAATAGCGATAGGAGATCTGACATTACCTATCTATCCTGCCTGACACGACAGAAAATACAAAAGTCAAAGATACGACGGTCTAAGAGGAAAGCACCGATAGTGGATCATTAGGCTTAAAGTCGAGGTTCAGTATCCACCACACGTACGGATGCGTTTGAAATGGTATTTGACGAAGAAGCAATTGAGATACTCGAAGGCAAGAATTTTGCTTATTTAGCAACCTCGATGGCTGACGGTTCTCCTCATGTTGCTCCCGTTTGGATTGACCGAAGCGGAGATACAATTTTGATAAACACGGTCCCAGGGAGGCTGAAACAGAAGAATGTTACCAGAGACCCGAGAGTAACCATCAGCATAACTCAGCAGAAGAATCCCTACAGACATCTGTTCATAAAAGGAAGGGTTATCGAACAGACGAAAGACGGCGCTCTGGATCACATAAACCGCTTATCGAGGAAGTATCTTGGTAAGGATTATCCGTGGAATGATAGAAATAGAATAATAATAAAAATTGTTCCAGAATCTGCTAAGATCTTAGATTAGTAGCCTGAAAATTGCTCCGGGATCCGCGTAATATGTCGATTCCGGTAGCAGCGAATAAGTAACACGACGCACATTATCTTGGTGAGCGTTGAACTTTAGAGATTTCTTCAGATTCCGTAAGCGAGTTCCAGTCTTAATTATCGAACGAATTCAGGTGGGTAAACGGTTATTCTTGTTCAAGAAATATACGAATAAGACTCTGTTCGTAGGCAACTTATCAGTACTGAGTATTTTGATGGTTGGACTCTGGAGTTACATGTACTACTTCAGTGGTCATCAATATTCACTCGTACAGAACGAGCTGATCAGTATCTGCTCAAACGCGAAACTCGATGATGTGCCCTACCAGGTTGTTGACTTCTTCCAAAAGAAAGGTCATCTCGTCATCTACGTGATGACAAACCGGTTGCAGTAAATCCGGAGTAAGCGGCTCACTTTCCTTAGTTAAATACCTGGTCAGTCATGGCACATTTCATAATCTTAGGCAACTGGACCGAACAGGGCGTTCGCAATCTGAAGGACGTGTCGAAACAGGTTGAGACTTCTAAACAAATGTTGGAATAGGCTGGAGGGAAACAGCACGTGTACTTCACTATGGGTGAGTATGATTTCGTAGTGATCGCCGAAGCCCCCAACGACGAGACCATGGTGAAGGTTCTTCTCTCCGTCGGAAAGCAGGGCAATGTTCGAACTAAGACTTTGAAAGCTTGGACGGATGCCGACGCCGCAAAAATCTTATCCCAACTTCGATAGGAAACACAAATCCTTCCTCGCACCTTCCCAAACCACGACGCTCATATACAGGCTTGCAACGGTTCAGTGTACCTTGTGAAGACTATTTCAGCGTCTCTTCGAACGCATGGAACCAAGAAGGATGCTGAGCTGCGTAATCGACTAATTGCGTAACTCGGTCTAGAGTACTCTTGTGGACATGATGCTCGATTCCCTCCGCGTCAGCCTTCGCAATTCTCTCATCAACATGTAGGATACGAAGGAACTTTAGAATAGTCAGATGTCTCTGTTGGACAGATTTAGCTAGGCGCTCTCCGCTAGCTGTGAGGATCAGGCCTCGGTATCGCTCGTAGACAATGAGGCCCATCGTATGTAATTTCTGAAGCATGACGGTAACGCTTGAAGACTTTACACCGAGACGTTTAGCAATGTCCGCTGACCTGGCGTACCCTTTTTTCTGTATTAGTTCGTAAACGACTTCCAAGTAATCCTCCACACGCGTAAGATCCGAGGCGGGATTAGGTCTCGATACCAGAACTACCGTATTCTTTGCTGGATGGCTCATACATTCCACCAAGTCTGTCGCGTCTCATAACGTATCATACCGTGCCTAATACCCCTATATGGACGTGATTATGAGGCATTTAACCCAATAATTATGATGGCGCAAATTACGGCTAGGATTGTTGTGATATTCCGGTTTACGAAGTTCCCCATAATCTCCTTACTCCTCGTGAGGCTGTCAGAAAATTCCATTTATGTTCATAATTTCTTGAAATTATGTTCATAACTTCATCCCATTCAAGCACAACCTAAGGTTAAGCTCTATGGACTGGCCCTGTCGAAGTCCCTGACAGGGTGCTGGGGGTGGGATTTCAGCACCAGTTTACCGGTACATATAACTGAATTTGTGAGTCCGAAGGTATGAACTTAAAGAATTAAGTGAATTCGAACCGTTGCTAGCAAAATTTTGGATACACGGTTTAGTAATGAGGCCTATCTCAAGGTTTCTTCGAAAGCCCGAAACCAGGTCGGATGCTGAACTGCATACTCGGCAAAACGAGCAAATCGGTCAACAGTAGCCTTATGAACGTGGTGTTCGATGCCCTCCAGCGTCAGCCTTCGCGATTTTCTCTTCGATACCTAGAATCTGAAGGAATCTAAGAATCGTCAGATGCCTCTGCTGAACCGATCTCGCTAACCGCTCACCACCACTTGTCAGAGTGAGGCCTCGGTAACGTTCATACACAATGAACCCCTTTGCGTGTAATCTCTGCAGCATGACGGTAACGCTGGCAGGTCTAACGCCAAGCAGCTCTGCAATATCTACTGATCTAGCGTAGCCCTTCTTCTGTATGAGCTCGTAAACGGCTTCAAGGTAATCTTCGACATGGGTAAGGTCAGAGGCGGGGTTAGGTCTCGAAACCAGAACTACGGTATTGGCCTTCCTTGGATCGCTCATTCATCCCACCAAGTCTGCCACGTCTTTCAACTTGTCGTATGCTGGAATGCAGCGTCACGGACCAGCGGGTTTACACAATCATAGTCTAACCTTTAAATGTTAGGTGAAACTAATTAGTCTAGTCGGGCAAAGCGTTTCCGCTTGTGGGTCACAATGGGATTAGTGGATTCTAGGCTACGTACGGTTAAGGCCGCTTTGAGTAGTTCCGCGGCAACTGGTTTCATTCGTTACATCGGTCCGGCTCTGATTGTTAGTACGGCTTACATTGATCCAGGGAATTTTGGTACCGATATTGCCGGTGGAGCGCAGTACGCTTACCAACTTCTTTGGGTTGTTTGGCTTGCGAATATTATGGCTATGGTTCTCCAATACCTTTCCGGTAAGCTTGGCCTTGCGACCAGTCTTTCTCTCGCTGAGATAATTCGCGGGAAGTTGAAGACTAGATGGAAGATTATTCCTTACTGGTTGGCTTGCGAAATCTTCGCTGTTTTTACGGACCTAGCTGAATTTCTCGGAGTCACAATTGGCCTGTATCTGCTCTTCGGCATCCCGCTAATCATATCGGCCCTCATATCTGCCTTTGACATCGTTATCATATTCATTCTTACAGGCAATAAGTTTCGCCGAATGGAGCTCATCATAGCAAATTTCGTCACCGTAATCGGCCTAGGATACCTTTACGAGGTCTTCATAACCAAACCAAACCCGGTTCCGATTGCGGTGGGCTCGATTCTGCCATTGATTCCGGGCACGGGTGCAGCAGTGATTTGCGTAGGTGTTATTGGCGCAACTGTCATGCCGCATGCCCTAGTACTGCACTCCTACTTGGCCAAGAATAAACTTCAGGAAGGAGATTTGAAAGAGAAGAAAAGATTGCTTGGATATCATCGAAAAGAGACGTTATCCATGCTAACCATGGCGGGGTGCATTAATGCGGCGATTTTGATCATGGCATCTGCGGCCTTCAACACTCGCGGAATCCAAGTAGCCACAATTCAACAGGCATATTGGACGCTGCTGCCCCTCTTCGGATTTTTAGCAGGCACTGCTTTTGCTATAACCCTTCTCTGCTCCGGTTGGTCATCCTCCTGTTGCGGAGTCTTGGCTGGACAAGCGATCCTTGAAGGCCTGATAGGAAGCCACATCAATCCCTGGATAAGAAGGATCATACTACGTGTAATCAACGTCGTGCCCACAACGGTAATGATCGTGTTGGGATTTAATCCGCTGGTCCTTCTAGTCTACAGCCAAGTCGTCCTAAGCTTCTTAATACCCCTCCCTATGATTCCACTGATAATCTTCACTATGGATAGGAAGTTGATGGGTGCCTTCGTGAACCGAAAATCACTCACAGCGGTAGCACTTATCTTCTGCGGAATCATTATTGCCTTTAACATCTACATCTTAGTTCTCACACTCTGACCGGTTGTTCTAATCGTAAGATAGGAGAATCAGGCCTTTCGCAATCAACATTAGCGTCGCTTTGAGCAATTAGCCATTTAGTAGACGCATGGTTGCTTCCGGATAACGTTCTCCGGCGGCGGCTCCTGGAGGCATCGTTTCGTCTATTCTGCCGGAGATCCTCTGACGTTAGTTTCACGTCTATAGCGGCTACGTTTTCTTCCAGATACTTTCTTCGTTTGGTGCCTGGTATAGGAACGATATGTTCACCCTTGGCCAGTGTCCAGGCTAGAGCAAGCTGAGGGGGTGTACATCCTTTCTCTTGAGCAATCGTCTCAATGCGTCGAATCAGCTCTAGATTTCTCGGTAAAGTGTCTTGTTGGAAGCGTGGTGCGCTGTGACGCCAATCATTTTCTGGTAATTCTGCCAGGTTTTTGATTCGGCCGGTTAGGAAACCGCGCCCAAGAGGGCTGTATGCAACGAAAGTGACGCCGAGGTCCCGACAGGTGTTGAGCAGCTCATGCTCTGGATCCCGACTCCAAAGCGAATACTCCGTCTGTAGAGCCGTGATCGGATGGATGGCATTTGCGCGACGCAGTGTTTGAGGTGAAGCCTCTGAAAGCCCCAAGTATCTAACTTTACCCTCCTTGACGAGTTGTGCCATTGCCCTAACGGTTTCTTCGATTGGAGTATTTGGGTCAACTCGATGTTGATAGTAGAGATCGATTGTTTTTACGCCGAGACGGCGAAGGCTTGCCTCGCAACAGGAACGGACGTACTCTGGTTTTCCGTTTACTCCACGGAGGTTCGGATTTGTTTCACTGCGGACGATTCCGAACTTCGTGGCCAAAATAACTTCATCACGCCTATCGCGGATAGCACGCCCTACAAGTACCTCATTCGTAAAAGGGCCGTAGATATCAGCGGTGTCAAGAAAATTCACTCCAAGATCCAAGGCTCGATGAATGGTAGCGATCGATTCATCATCATCACGTTTACCGTAAAATTCGGACATGCCCATACAACCTAATCCGATAGCCGAGACTTTCAAACCAGATTTACCTAACTCTCGCATCTTCATGTTACAACGCCACCTACTCCACTTCCTGATTATCCTTATTCTTTTCGCTTGTCCGTTTTGGATAAGTTCGGACCGCAAGGTATCGGCGATACGCGGTAGCTGAGATGACGGAATCGATTAAATCCATCACGAAGTGATTCAGAATGGTGAGGCTTGGCACAATTTTTCTTATCGGATGGAGGCCTGATTGGGTTTGAGTAACGAAAGAATAAACTTGGACAAGGATCGGTTGTATTTTGGTATCATAGCAGGTCTTACGATTACCGTGATCGTGCTAGCGGCCATATTAGGTGCGGGGTTTAATTCCCGTACAGTCTTCGTGACGCAGAACAATTACGTCACTGCTACGAGCACGGTGACGGAGAGCGTATGGTCAATCGTCACTCAATCGCAAATGCAGTTCTCTGTTAGCACGGCTACTAATGTTGTTGGGCCTCCGGTCGGGGGTAATTATCAAATGCCCAACTTGAGTAATCCAGCTTGTCAGTATCCCTTCAACCCTTACGGTTGCAACGAGGGGCCTCCGGTAACGATCACGGGTTTCCTTTCAACCAGCGGATCCTGCACATTCCTCTCGCCAGGAAATGGCCCAACCTACACGGTGTGGAATTTGCCTTCAAACTACACTACGCCAAGTTTTTCGGGCGTAGTTCAAGTGTATGGGTTCATCTATCCCAACTGGCCAGCTCAGCAACCGTTCCCTCCATACCCGTTTCAGAGAACGGTCTGTATGGGTACTCCGATGTGGGCGGTCTACCCGTACATTCAAACTGGAGTGTAGTTTAGTTTAAGCCGGATTCTCCCCGAGCAGATCAAAGATCTACTCAGGTGGAATGCGGTTGTAGACGTATCTCAGATCTATGCCCTGTTTCGCTCGAACGTACTTGGCTGCAAAGAAAATAATGACGCCTGCTACTACGACGCTCAAGAAGAATTCTAATACTGCTGAGGTAACGTATCCTCCGACCGCTGGGTAGGCGTAGCTTGCGTAGATCATCCAAATCAAGTAGCCGAGAGTGATGCAACCGAAAAATGATATAATCGGGATCCCCGCGACTTTCTTGTTAACAAGTGACGAGGCCTGTTCGTAAGCCTGCTTGTTTTTCCAAGGTAGAATTATGGCAGAGATCACTGGGATGAGCATTGTTAGGACGGCAAATAGTGTGAAGTTCAGCTGAACGAAGATTGTGGTGTATATACTCAGAGCTAGTCCTATCTCTGCGAGGACCGTGATGATTAAGACTGAGACCCATGGTGCGCCGTTTGATCTTACTTCTGCAAGTTTGGATGGGAGCGAGGCGGTCGAATGACCACGCGAACAGGTTTCGGCTGACATAGTAGAAATAGGTTACAGCCAGTCCGATCAAAGACAATAGGAAGCCAATGAACACTACAACTGCTAGAGCGATGTTAGGCATTGCTACCGCAGCGTAGAAGGAAATGAATGGCATTGCGGTCATTGCGCTCGGTGCAGCGTAGAACAAATACCCCTCCGCCCCTAGCCAAGTCGTCGGAACTAGTCTCGTCAAGAAGACTGTACCGACTGCAAAGAGCGCCCACATGAAAACCAAAGAACCTACGCTTCCAAGGAACAGGGTTCTAGGCGCCTGCTTTACTTCACCCGCAAAGAATGTTGGGATGTAGTATCCGTAGTAAATCCAGAAACCCATGATTAGACCTGCAACTGAAGCCACAGCGGGTGAGTATTGATACGTCAACCCGTTCGCTTGAGCCGTCGCTATGACTTTTTCAAAGTTGCCTGCACCCATGAAAGTGTCCCAGTTTGTAGTGAACGAATTCGGATTAGACATCGCCAATGAAACTAGAATAATTACCCATGAGAGCATGGCGAGGTAGAACGAATATTTCAGGTAGGCCACGGTCTTATCTGGCGAGATCAACATTAGTGCGAGTGTAACCAATGTTGCTACGCTTCCGATTATGAACACCAAAGCTCCTGAGGTCAGCGCAGTGCCCCAAGCCATCAGGTATGGTTGGTTGGTGAGCACACCCATCTCGAAGAAGTAGCTTGACATTAACGTGCTCGGTATCCAGGCGAGGAGTGAACCAGCGACCAATCCACTGAAGATGCTTAGAGTAAAGTTCGAAGCAAACGCGCCTACTGGTGATAGTGTTCTACTAGCGAAAACATAGTCTGCGCCGCTTCTTGGGTAGACGCTTCCAATCTGACTGTAGGTTACTGCGTGAACCAGCGAAAATATCATCCCAAGAGTCAAAATTGTCAAAATATCTGAACCAGGCCAGAGATAGGGGAGCCAAGCGTAGGTTATGAAACCTGACGAAGGCGGACTAATGCACTGTGCTCCGAAGAGGAATGCAGCTAATGGGCCGATGGCTTTCACTAGACCAGTAGCGTCGCGGATAAAAACAGGTTTGCTTGCCAAAAGATGTACACCACAAGCAATGAACGTTGCGGGTTTCCGCGCTCTTAATTGTTTCCGTTACGAGTCATGGGCGATAATGAGCCGAACGTATGTGGGATTAGCCGAGGGCGATACCTTCCTTCGGATCGGCGATGTATTTGCGGAACTGGTTGAGGATAGATTTGAAGCGTGGACCAACTTCTCCGTTACCGACGATACGTCCACTTATCTTTACAATCGGTACGATCTCAGCTGCGGTACCGGTAACGAAGATTTCGTCTGCGTTGTATAATTCATGCACCGTGATGCTTCTCTCTTCAAGTGGATAATTCAGTTCCTTCACGGCACGAATGATAACGTCTCGTGTTATTCCTTTCAGAACTCCTAGTGAAGGATGTGGTGTCGAGACGACATCATTCTTTACGATGAAGATGTTCTCGGTCGAAGTCTCCGCCACGTAGCCTTGTTCGTTGAGCATGATTGCCTCTTCGACTCCGGCGTCAATTGCTTCCATTTTCGCTAAGATGTTGTTGAGGTAATTCAGGGTCTTGATTCTGGGGTCGAGAGACCAAGATGGAGTCCTTCTCAGGGATGAGATTATGGCGGAAATTCCTTTTACGCTTTCCCCGAACAGTGGCTCTCTGGCCTCAGCCATAACCACAACCGTTGCTTTCGGACAGTTTCGTGGGTCGACTCCCATTCTTCCAACGCCACGGGAGAGAACTATTCGAACGTAACCATTTTTGAGCTGGTTCTTCTTGAGAACGTCAACGACTACACGACTTAATTCTTGTTTGCCAAGCGGTACAGTCAGTTTGATGGATTTTGCGGATTCATAGAGTCTATCCAGATGTTCTCTGAGCTTGAAGACGATTCCGTTGTAACATCGGATGGCTTCGTAGACGCCATCGCCGTAGAGGAACCCATGATCATAGATTGAGATGGATGCCTCCTCCTTTGGTACGTACTGTCCGTTAACGTAAGCGTACAATGCATTTTGTGAACTAGACAAGGTTGGCCGCAGTTTTGGCATGCGTGCCCCGCTTTAATCTTTTCAGGCTGATTTTCTTACCCAATTACGAGAGCGATCTACCGCACGCTTCCATTCTTCGAAAAGATACGTACGTTCGCTCTCCGGCATTCGCGGAGTGTAAGTGTGTGTACGTTGTAATTTGATGAGTTCGGAGAGATCACTCCAGAAATCAACCCCGAGTCCTGCCAGAAACGCCGCGCCCTGAGCGGTTACTTCACTTACTTGAGGTACCTCGACGGGAATTCCACTAATGTCCGCTTGAAATTGCATTAGGAAGCGGTTTCCAGTCGGACCGCCATCCACTTTGAGTTTATCGACTTTCAATCTAGAATCAGCTTCCATGCAGACTAGGACCTCGTTGACCTGGTATGCTATTGACTCTAGTGTCGCTCGCACGACGTGTGCTCTGGTTGTGCCATCGGTAATTCCCACTATTGTACCACGGGCGTACGAGTCCCAATATGGGGCGGCTAATCCAACGAACGCTGGAACTAAGAAGACGCCGTCATTGTTAGGGATAGAGGAGGCGAGCTCACTTGTCTCTTCGGGTCTCTTGATGATACCGAGTCCTCGAATTAACCAATCAATCGCCGACCCGGCAACGTAAACTCCGCCATCTAGAGCATAACTTCGCGTCCCGTCGATAACCCATGCCACAGTCGTTAGGAGACCGTTCCGGGAGACTCTTGGAGTGCGACCGGTATTCATGAGCATGAAGCAGCCAGTCCCATACGTATTCTTCGACTCCCCCTCGGTGAAACATCCGTGTCCGAATAGTGCGGCTTGCTGATCCACTATTAAACCAGAAATCGGAGCATCAATTCCCAGGAACGCGTCTGACTCAGTATGTGCGATATCTCCTGAATTAGGGTGGACTTCTGAAAGAACACTGTCAGGTACAGAGAATATGCGAAGCAGTTCGGCATCCCACTTCATGGTGTGAATGTTGAATAACAGTGTTCGTGAAGCAGTCGCGCAATCTGTTACGAAATAGTGACCTCGGCTCATCTTCCATGCTAACCATGTGTCTGTTGTTCCGAAGCGTGCTTCATCATGTCTTACAAGATTGGCAGCACCTTTGACGTTGTCTATAATCCAGCGTATCTTTGTTGCAGAGAAATATGGATCAATAATTAACCCAGTTCTCTTGGTGATCTCAGCCTCCAAACCTTGCTTCTTCAGTTTTTCACATTCATTGCTCGTTCGTCGACACTGCCAGACAATTGCGTTATACACCGGTTTACCGGACCGCTTGTTCCACATGACAACGGTCTCACCCTGGTCATCAATGCCGACTGCCACAATCTGTTTAGGTGAACATGATGCTTCCCGCATCGCCTTCTTAGTGGCAGAAAGAACTGAACGCCAGATCGCTTCCGGATCTTGTTCCACCCAACCAGGATGCGGAAAAGTTCGCGGTACAGGGCTAACGCCATATCCGCATACCGAACCTTTTCGATCGAAGAGAACTGCCTTCGTTCTCGTCGTACCCTGATCTACAGCAAGAACAAGTTTCGCTGTTGACAATGGAAGTCGATTATCCTGCGCTACTCAAACATGATCAGTTTTTCCGTTTTAAGTTGTGTTCTCTTCTGCCTTTAGCGGTGAGACTGTAGCTGGTGGGTGCGATTAGGTCTCTGTCGACCAAGAATTCTATGGCTTGAAGAACCACTTCGTATGATGCTTGCTTTTCGAATTTCTTGTACAAGTCTGCCATGTGAACTTCGAGGTGTCCCCGCGATTCATCTTCTCCGTGTAAGAATTCAAGAATCCTTTCGGCCAGTTCTCTAATTTCGACCATCATAAGCCTCCCGAGCTGATACGACATCCAGTAGTTGCCCCGTGAACAATCTAACGGTTTGGTTTGATTTCCAATGCTGCCGATTACTCCCCCCACTAACTTCGCTTTCAGGCAAATTTGAAATATCGCACGTAGTAGTCTCGCACTGATCCAAGTGCCTAATCTTCCGATGAAGATTCTAACCATCTGCATTCTTCTACTAACATTGTCATCCCTTGGTACAAGTACGGTTTCAGGAAGCGGACAGGCGCTCTACAAGCTTCATCCACTTTTGATTGATCGTTTAAACGGTAAGATAACAGCGCAATTGCGGACTGATGGGCAAGGGATCTACGTCTTCGTCGCGTTACGCCCAGGTACCGATCCGACCACTACGGATGGGTTTATGATCAGTAAGTATTTTCTTGGGCCTCAAAATGATCCGATGCTCATCTACGGAGAGACACGATTAGATTCCTTGGTAGGGCTGGCTTCACGTCCGGGAGTTGCTTACATCTATCCGGATCTGAGAGTTGATCTTGACCGCGTTAAACCGGACGCTGATGTTTACCGACAGGGATTGGCTTCAGACATGTTTCGGGTGAGGCAGATAATTGGAGCCGACAGAGTGAACGGGCTCGGGATAAAAGGGGATGGTGTGACGATAGCGATCGTCGATACAGGTACGGATTTCAATGTTCCCGATCTGAACGATGCGATTGCTCGTGATAGTGCTGGGAGAGCGATTTCTTTCGACGCTGATGGTCAGGGTTTCGTGATAACAAGCCTTGTTGTGCAACGTGTGGGAAATGTTCTGAATACAGCAGGAAAGTATGTGGATGTTTGGAATGCGCAAAGCTACACACAGACAACTACAGCTCAAGCGTCAGTTGTGAAAGTCAAGATTGGTGAGGATTACGGAGCACCTTCCGTGCTTTCGAAGTCAGGAAACTATCATTTCGGAGTTTTGCGTGAGAGTATTCAAGATGTTGTCTCAGGAGAAACGGTTACAATTAATTTTCCAGTCGTCGTCATAGATGCGAATCAAGCGAACGTTTACGATACTGTCGTAGTTGATACTTCCACGGCATACTACTCGTTCCTCAAACAGTACGCGATCAAGCTTAACTCCGAAGCTTCACAGTCACTCAACATCAGCTTGAAGTGGCCTACCCCGAATCCAGCATGGAACGATCACAGTTTCGCTGATGAACAACCACATAACGCCACGCCAGGTAACGATCTGATCAGCTTCAAAACTGCAGATGGTGTGCCAGCCTTCAGCGCGGGGCTTCTCAGTTTCGGTATCGATCTAGGAGGATTAACGGGGCATCCATTTGCATTACTTCCCCCTATCGATACAAATGGGAATTTCATTAACGTCTTCTTTGATTTTGAAAGCCACGGAACAAGCACCGCATCAAATGCCGCATCGCGGGGAGTAATGGAACGTAACATCTACGGAAACGGAACAATGTATGCATTGCCAGGGATAGCTCCGGACGCTAAAATTATCGGCGTCAAGGCTCTTTGGTTGGGTGATATAACGTTCGGCTGGTATTACGCGGCAGGATTCGATTGGGATCCAGCAAATTTCGCGTTCAAGTATACCGGACAACACCGTGCCGATATTATCAGCAATAGTTGGGGTGACTCGAATCCTATAGGTGATCTAGCCTCAACGTTTGGAGCGGATTATATGAGTCAACTCGCAGATGCTTTCAGTTTGCCCAGATTTCTTGATCCATCCTATCCTGGAACTATTATGGTGATGGCCGCAGGAAACGGCGGCTTCGGATATGGCACCACCACTTCCCCTGCTGCCGCAACTCTTGTGATAACCGTAGGCGCCTCAACCAGCTATTCCTACCGAGCAAATGCGGCTTATCGAATCTCATCACATGAAGTGGGAGGCGGTTACGATGAAGTGATCCCGTGGAGTGCGCGTGGTCCGACTTCATTAGGAGAACCAAAGCCGGACATTGTCGACATCGGCGCGTTTGGATTCACAGACCAGTCCATCTTCACTGGGTATGGGAATGGAACGAAAGCGTATGATATTTTCGGGGGAACAAGTATGGCTACGCCAGTCACTTCAGGCGCCATCGCACTGGTAGTTCAAGAGTATAGACGAACACATCAAGGCATGACCCCGTCACCCGACCGTGTTAAAGCGATCCTTTCAAGTACAGCGACTGATTTGTCCTACGATGCGTACACTCAGGGTTCTGGTCGAGTCGATGTATTTGAAGCAGTAGCCGCAGCCGCTGAAGGGTTTGACAGCAACTTTCCGAATAGATACTATGTTTACTCGACCACAAGTTGGCAGACTGTACAGACACTGCTCGCCAATTCGTGGGCACTGAACTTACAGTCTTCCATGCCGAACACTCCGATGATGTCAACAAACTGGTATGCCGGAATCTTAACGGCTGGCGGATCAACTACAGCGGAGTTTACTTTGAGCGGCGCACTTAACCCGCAAGCAGAAGCGGTCCACTACAGTTTGATTCAGGTCAGATACGTTCAGAATGTTACAAGCGGGAACGTAACGTGGGTGACGCTTCCTAAGGACCAGTTCCCGTCCAACTGCGGATATGATGAAGGTGACTTTAGTTTATCATTTCTCAGACTTCGTAAATGCAACCGCATGGACCTACAAGGATTTGCTTATTGCATCGCTTTACGACACACACATAGATTCTCAAGGTGACCTAAGAAGAATTACCAATGCCGCTCCGACAGCAACGACCTCAGAGCTTGTAGTCGGCAAACCATTGGAGAAGTTTGAAGGGATCCCGAGAGTGCGCATTGTTCTAGAACATAATGGAGGAACGGGCAATATTCCATTCGAATTGGTCATAAGATTCTACCAACGTGTTCAGTGGTCTTGGATCAGCCAACTGAACGCCAGTGGGGACAGGATCGTCGCAACGCTTACTGTTCCGAATGGAACTGAGCCGGGAGCGTATAGCGGACTGATTTTGGTGTCCGTCAATCAGACCGAGACATTAGTACCTGTCTCAGTATTTGTACCGATTCTTGCAGCTGGTAATTATAGCGGCGGCCTTGTGCAAAGTCCTTATGAGGATTATGCGGTCTTCGGAGCGTTCGATTGGGCCTGGCGTTATGAAGCGGGTGATTGGAGAACTTTTGCAATAGTGGTTCCAACGGCCGTCAGTAAAATAACGGTCACGTTATCTTGGTCCGACAATGGCACCAACATTCAGGAGCATCTAACGGGACCGCTTGGTTATCTGGTAGCATCTTCAGAATTCCCGACGACCCAATATGAGGGCGATGGAAAATTCGCATGGTCAACATCCACGGGTGGACCATCCACCGTTATTTCAGCCGAAAACGTAGCTCCGGGTATCTATCTCCTCGTGCTACATAACACGTTGTTTGGAGCCTCCAACTTCAGCCAGTACCCAGAAAATTTCACAATCAACATTGAATTTTCATAGACGGCGAACATCACAATTGAAAACTACTGTTGCGGCACTTCTGCTACTGCTCCTCATAATGCTGATACCGACCCTTCTATGGTTCACTCCTCATCCGAACCAAAATTCCCTAACACTCAGACCTTATGCCACTCCAGATGACGCCATCAAAGGCCTGCTGAATGGCGACATAAACCTCCTACCCCTTAGCGAAGTAACACCAGAAATCATAACTCAACTGAATAGTTCTACTGTGAATCTCGTACCGATCTCAAATTTCGGATTCACATACATTGGATTGAACTTAAGAAATTCGCCGCTAAACGATACGAATTTACGCGAAGCGATGCTATACGGATTTGACCGAGAAAAATTGGTAAACACAACCCTAGACGGTTATGGCGATACATTGAATGGCGGACTCTTCTCCCCGGCATATGGAAAGTTAGGCTGGTGGAACAACACCGCGAATTCCTACAATTACGACCCTGACATGGCCAAGCGACTGCTAGATAACGCTGGATACAATATGTCTTCAGGCGCATATCGCATTGACCCGGCCACTGGCAAAGTAATGCGGACCATGTTCATTCTCAGTCGACTCTCAGACACAGCCGATGCAGCAGCCGCGGCTTCATTTGCGAGTGATATGCAAGCTATCGGACTGCCCATCATAAATTTCCCCTTGTCTGATTTTGACTTTGACTTCCAAGTCAAACACACATATCTCTTTGACATTTACATCGACACCGTATCAGCCGACTCAGGTCCTAGTTGGTTATACGACCTCTTCGCGAGCAGCAACAACATTGCACCTGTCCCTCTAGGAACAAATCTCGTCGGGTACAATAGTACCAATTTCGATTCCTGCGTAAATCAACTCATGTCCACTTCAAATCAGAACGTCATTAAGGAGCAACTACTGGAATGCCAGGGAATTCTAAGTAGAGATTTACCCGCGTTACCGGTCTACACGAAATATTCGATAATGGCAACCAGGCTCAATCCGTCAATGATCGTACCAGTAACGGGCAGTTTGGCGGCAACCCTCAAACAAACTATACAGGCGATTGAGTCTGCACCTAATTTTGGAAAACTTACCGTAGGAATCGTAGGCACATACGGTGACCTCGATCCAACCTCGACCTCAAGTCCTCTGGACTGGACACTTCTCAACCTCGTGCTCGAACCACTTCTAAGCCTGAGTCCGGATGGCACACCGACAACCGGATTGGCTGAAAGATGGAATCTGAGCGAAAATGGGCAAACAATAACGTTCGTCTTACGTAATAATCTGACTTTCAGCGACGGCGAACCAATCACAATTGACGACTTGAGTGCTACTATTAATTGGCTCATGAGTAACGTGAAGCCCTCTTCACCCTTCTATGACATTTTGAAACAAATTCAGAACATAACAATCCTCGATACCTTAACGTTGGAAATCACATTGCGAAAACCGAACGCATTCGCCGCATACTCACTAGGTCAACTATTTGCTCTCCCTCAGAGCAGGCTTGAATTCGCCAGTAACCTAGCAGACCCGTTCGGTTTTCTTAGAAGTCAAACCCTGGTCTCTTCGGGACCATTCGATCTTTCGGCTTTCGATCAAGGAAACGGTGCAGATCTTGAAATCAATAATTCATACCTCAACGCGACTCAGATAACTCCAATCGGAACGGAAAATACGATTTTCGCAGATCGAGGATCAAACTTGCTCAACTTGGGCAATAATCAAATCGGCATCGGAACACCAGCGATGACCTACGGATCACAGCCGATCAGCAATGCTACCTACGCAGTTTACATTTACGACCAAACCAACAATTTAGCAATTGCTTTGAATGGAACCTACATCGGCCACGGCACTTACAGCACAATGTTGAGTGTCGATAGCCCAGCATTAACTGAAGGGCAATACAAAGTTGTAGCACAACTTTTCGGAATACTTCCCACAGGGATGTTCATTATTTTCCATCGAGAGACACTCATCGTTCAAACAAGTCTACCTTTAGACACAATCTCAGTGGTAGGTCATAATACTAGTTGCCATCCTCATAATATCCCAGAAACATCGCTAAGAATCAACAGAGAAGCCACGAACGAAGAAACCTAGAACTCGAACTACAAGGAAACAATAATAATCCGCTCAAATTCAACTTTTCCTTACTTCGCACGAGAATAGAACTGAAAGAGCGAATCATCGTCACGCTGGTTATGAAAATAAACCAATACGTCAAAGCGTGTGAACTCTCAGACGTACCTCCCGGAATAATCTTCCCCGTCGATATCGGCGAAAAGAATTTGATGATCGTAAACCTTGAAGGAACAATCTACGCCTTGGACAGAATGTGTACGCATGAAACCGCAGATCTATCCAATGGATTCTTAACCGACTCTGAAGTCACTTGCCCATTACATCTCTCAAGATTCAATTTGAAGACAGGGGACGTACAGAATCCGCCAGCCACAATTCCCCTAAAAACATACAAGTTAAAAATTGAAGGAACAGCCGTTTACGTACTAGTTTGAGCATTGAAAAAGACTCAGCACACAACAGCAAAATCGAACGCCTAAACGGAGAAATTCGTGATCGAGAAAAAGTCATGCGATCATTCAAGAGGTCTGACACACCAATACTGGCAGGCTACCAGATATTCCACAATTACATTCGTCCACACATGGCACTGAAGGGAAAAACACCATCAGACATGGCAGGCATCAAAATTGAAGGGAAGGACAAGTGGTTGACCCTGATCCAGAATGCAGCGAGAGAAACAAATCGAGCGCAGAATGACAATCACGGCAATGAGAGGCAAAAATCCAACACAGGTTATCTGCATTGCCCTTTGAAGTCCTGAACTTCTAGCATTTGTTGTTTTAATGTTCGATGTGATCATCTTGGCTACAGATCGCACTATCTGTTCCAATGGATTTCGTAGGTTGTGCTTTTGAGGCCGTCTATAAGTAGTTGGGGATGAGAGAAGTTAAACTCGATTGGACGATAGTGGAATAAGCTTGTTACTAAAGCGATGAAAAAAACGATGAAACTAGCTATCAGGAGCAGGACCACTAGGACACTCGGAGCGCTGGTTGTTGCTTGTTGGATAACGAAATACGTTGACCCAAATAAGATCGCTAGAATACCTGTTTGAAGCGCAACTAAATTGGACAGTTTCGAACTGATGTTGGCGTTTGCATCGCGCAACCAAGTATTCGCTTGTACCGAGTAATCATAGAACAGTTTTGCCTTCTGAATTCTTTCTGAATTACTTCTTCGAGTCCGTCCTTGAGGTTCTTTTTCTTTAGACATCTTTTTGCAACGCTTCCCTTGCTTGATTCATTTTTTCCTTACAATTATAAGTTGCACGAAGAATCGCCACGAAAACGGTCAATTCATCAATAAATCATATAGGCTGTGTGTCACATTCAGCTCTAGCATGTGTGACCATTGCGACTCGCGCATTAAGCCTTGTACTATCCCTAACTGCAACTGGCCAGATCTGGGCGGTAAATGCCCTGATTGCGGTCACAGGTACAAACCGTAGCTCAACCTCAAAGTGACGCAACCAAGTCGTGTCCCGTGAGTTAACAGGTTTCGTTTTGTCCCGTTAAGTTAACAGCGCCGTCATTAATCTTAAATTGTGACCACTGCAAATCTAATTGAACGATCGGCCTTGACTCTAAATTCAGAGTAATTAAAGCGCCTCGGCGGAGCGCCATGTTCAGCAGACATATCAAGACTGGGATAAAGCGACATTTGTCCCACCAGCTAAACCGAATGCTGATGGCACCGTTACCGATTCTGGAACAGCTCAAGATGCATCGGGGAAAACTAAAAAGTGGTCTGTCACTTTTGATAAGAATAGAAAGATTATCGGGCTTTCTCTATAATTTTTGTAAATCCGACGATTTTATCCAGTCGGAAAGATATGTCCTAACCGACGACAACTATCCAGCACCTTTCAATGGGTTCTGTAAAGTTGCTGTTTGGGATCAAACGGTGTAAAATTTCGTTTGGTGAATGTCGGTTCTTCTTAAGCCCAAGCACGAGTTTGTTCGACGGTGAGCCCGAAGGCACCAAGTTCGTTTTCCAGCTTCTTGAGGATAGTCTTTCCTAGGTCATCAAACATTTGCGGCGAAGAACGATATGCCTCTGAGTTTGATTCGTAATAGCTACAACTAGGGCAAACGTATTCGCGAAGTTTAGGATTGAAATCTCTGACCTCAAATAGTGTGGCTTGGTTACATCTAGGGCAAGTTGTCGTTGGTGTTTCCTCCTACGTGGTCTAGCATACGTAGAGACTTAATCAATCTGCCGTGACTGGCAATTTTATCCTCTAGGTCTTTCAGCCGCTGTTCGACATTCGTGCCTTTGAAGAATGAACCCTTTATTCTCTCACCTATTCTAGCATTGATTATGAAATCGAAAATTTCGCTAAACGCAGCCTCGACTTCATCATAAGTTGCTTCTTGTAGCCTGTCACCCGCAGGACCGATTCATTGAAACTTGTTTTATTCGCTGTGTCCAAACTTATCGAAGAGAATTTTCCTGAAAGATACCCGTACTTTGCGAGTTGTTCATATTCCTCTTTTGTTGGCCACACCAACTGAATTTCATTGGCTAAGTAAGCCTCGACAAAGTTCCTTACTATTTGTCTCCTTTCCTCATCAGAAAAGATTAGGCACGGCGGACGCTTGTCTGCCTCACTCACTCTTGCCTTCCTCCTTGAGCCACTTCTCAATTGCATCAACGACAGCTTTCTTCAAGTCGCCTTTGCGTCCACCGTATCGTTTGAGAACGGCCATCCTGAGTTTTTGTTCTAGTTTATCGTCTACATCTACGTCAAGTCTGCCCAACATCGTTCACGTTTCTCTAATACGTAATCGTGGTTTTAAGGGTTTGTGTAAATACACAGAACTTATATTCGAGATACGGATATGTGTAATTGTGTGAATGTGTAATGCTTAGCTGCGAGAACTCAAGGGCAAGGCAATAGCGGAGACACGAGCCAAATTCAAAGGGTCGATGAAGTATCATACAAAGTCAATTCTCAGTCAGGTAATGGTCCGTATGATGTTCACTTCTCAACTATCGACGGATGGCGATGTTCCTGCCCTGACCACACATACCGAAATGTGAAATGCAAGCATATTTGCGCTGTTGAATTAAGCTTCGCAATCCGACAAGAAGTAAAGGTTCACCAAATTGAACCGTTAAGCAACATCGAAGCATGTCGCTACTGTCAATCCATTGAGATCATCAAATGGGGCGTACGTCACAACAAGTACGGTGGTATTCAGAAGTTCTCTTGCAAGTCATGTGGAAGATTCTTCACTGTCAATCGTGGTTTTGAGAAGATGAGGAATAATCCGCAAGCGTGTAACGACAGCTATGCAACTCTACTTCTCAGGTGAGATCTCTCAGGAACACAGCAAAATTACTTACGACTGCACGGTGTTCAAGTCTCGCATCAGACTGTCTATAATTGGATTGAGAAATATATGACTCTAATGGAGAAATACCTCGACAAGATAACGCCACAAGTCGGAGATACTTGGCGAGCAGACGAGTTATACTTGAAAGTCAAGGGAGATACAAAGTATCTGTTCGCCCTGATGGACGACGAAACAAGATTCTGGATTGCTCAACAAGTAGCCAGCACGAAATACACAAGCGACATACGCCCACTATTCGCTAAAGGAGAGCGATTGCTGAGAAACAACCTAAAGTTCTGATTACTGACGGAGCGCACAATTTTCATGATGCGTACATGAAAGAGTTCTGGACAATCAAATACGGCAAAACAAAACACATCAAAGACATACGCATGGGTGATATTCCGCATAACAATAAGATGGAACGCCTCAATGGAGAGATTCGTGATCGCGAAAAGGTGATGCGATCACTCAAGAAGCCGGATACACCAATTCTAACAGGTTATCAAATTTACCATAACTATGTTAGACCGCACATGGCCTTAGACGGTCAGACTCCAGCAGACAAAGCTGGAATACACATCGACGGAGAAAACAAGTGGTTGACAATCATACAGAACGCAAGTCGAAGTCGGGCAGAGATGAAATAAGCTATATCCTCAAAACAATCATGTTGAAGCGAGCTACAATGTCATCATTACACGTCATGATCTTCATTGACGGATCAAATATCTACAGAGCTTCGAGACGGTATAAGATAGGCTATCGACAAGACATACAAAAACTGCAAGACAAGTTGGTTAAAGGACGGACTTTGATGAGGACATATTATTACTGCTCAATTGGAAACCCGCCGCGACCTGAACAGCTTAAGTTCCAAGAAAAACTGAAGCACTTGCATATTGAAGTTGTGTCTAAGAGTCTGAAAATTCGAGGTTCGACTCATGAGGAGGAGTCGAGAAAGGAGTGGATGTCGCTCTGGTAACTGACATGTTGAGTCTAGCCTACAAGAACGCATACGAAGTAGCGATATTAGTTAGCGGAGATAACGATTTTCTTCAAGCAGTCGATGAAGTCAAACACTCGGGCAAACGAGTTGAAATAGCCGCCTTCGACTCTTCCATCGGCAAGGAGCTACGTGATATGGCCGACGACTATACTTCCATCGAGCAAATAGCAGACGAAATTCGTTTAAACTAAAGCTTAACATTGCCTAACTTACACATCTTTGCGTTAATTTCATCCTTTAAATTGCAACTTGCACGGTCACCGACTGAAAATCTCACGTAAAAACGATTCGAAGACCCTAAATATCGTCCGCGCACATGCTTTATTCACATTACAATCTAGCAGTTGGTTGGGGATTATCCCCCATAAGCGACGGGAACGTCGACCACTGCTCAATTTAGATCAATTACAGGTGGGGAAGTAGCACTCCCGTCGGGGAGGGTTGCAGGGAAACCCTGCGACCAACACCCACCGCATTATTATTCTCACAAATTAATTTTGAAAGCGGACGCGGCGGGACTTAAACCCGCGACCAGACCCGTAGCAAGGGCCCGCTCTCGTCCTATCTGAGCTACGCAGCGTCCTCTTTGAGTAACAACACGACCGAATATCAGACTTTGCCGTTCATTTTTACAAGCTTACCGATATGCCAACAATGATAAGCGAGCGGTCAAGATTGGATTACGAATGAGTATGGCAACCCGTACCAAGACCTGCTTCATCATCATGCCCTTCTCTAAGACAAATGAGGCTCATGACGAAAACTACTGGACCACACACTATGAATTTCTCAAAACAGTAATCAAAGAAGTCGATTCAACTCTCGAAGTCCGGCGTTCACAAGCATTGCGCGGGAACATTATAGGTGCAATAATCAAAGACTTGGTTCACTCTGAGATAGTTGTCGCTGATATCACTGACGCTAATCCGAATGTATACTGGGAACTCGGAGTACGTCAAAGCTTTGCCCACGGAACAGTTACGGTCGCGGAGTTTGGGACGCGACGTCCCTCGGATATAGGTCCAAAAGGAACTTTGGAATACTACCCTTCGAATCATACCAAAAACGAAGGATTCAGAGCTTTATTGAAACAAGCAGTTAGAGATTGTTTGGATCATCCAGAAAGACCAGACAGCCATGTGCTATCGGAACTTACAGGGCGAGGATCAGTGTTTGAAATAATTCATCGCCAAGAAATACTCAGACGGTTAGATGGATTGGTAGCTGAACTTGATGTGAACTTGGAATTGATAGATAAAGTGGTCACCACCCTTAAGGAGAACAAGAACAAGAAACCAGAGCAATATACGCTCCTTACACTTAGGCTCCCGAATGCTTGCGGTGAACTTCTCATCTCAGAGAGATACTTAGATGCAGACAAGAATTTCTATGAATGGGCATTTACCTACTATCGAATTCTCACAAACGTGAACGAACAGCTTGGCGCATTCGAGATAAACAAGGAATCTACACAAATTTGGCTAATGGATATAATCGTAACGTCGAAAACCCCTTTATCCGAGACCGTTAGCACTTTCAAGAAAAAAGTTGTTGAAGCACGAGAGACTGTAGCTAAACGCTTGTAGCGTGATCTTAGGGGTATTCGACCAAACGAACGGTAACAACAAATTACCAAACTCAGAGGTACCAGCGCCCAAATGGTTGACAATTATTCAGAATGCAAGCAAGCACTCAAACAAGAACTAGTTTCGCTTCATGAAAACAAGGGGTAGGTGTATGTGTGGGAGGTGTCGTAATGCCTCATGGAAGTGGAAAAAGATGACTGGATTAACAAGCAAAGAGCATCTCTTCCTACGAGTAATTTCCGTAGTTATTGTTATGAACGCTGCTGTCTTCTACGCTATCTCACGCAACCTAGAAATCTTCGCCTCTAACGTCTTTGAAGCCGCAGCTTGGATAACTGCCATTACCGTCTCCGTTCTTACAGTGCACCTGTTCTTTTGGTGGAGGTATGAGCGAAGAACGGACAATCTGCGATTTTGGACTGTTCTACGAGCATTGCGGAAGCACGACACCTAAACTAACACAAGGCACCAAACGCTTCGTGAAAACAAGGGGAAGCCGTAAGAGAGTTCCTTGCATAATACTCGCATGGTGAGTGAGAGAAATGGAAGAATCACAATGGGCACAATGGGTAAAACGTAACTTCGTTGATGCAAAGCGTTTACCGTTATTCATCTTGGGTGCTGCATTGGGCAAGGAATGGTGGAAGGGGGGGCCGATGGTAAGCCTCGCTCAACGGATGATCATCGTCTTAGTCGGCTCGTGGGTCATTACCGCCATGCTTAGCGCCATATTGCAGTCGCCGTGGCCGCTTCTCGTAATTCCGCTACCTGCCTTAGCTACTTACTTGTTTTGGCGACCACGCTACCAAAGATAAGCCACCACGCCACCAAACGAAAATAAACAGCCCCAAGCACCAAACGATTCTTGACAGTCATTCAACCCAAACGTAGACTTGACAGTGCCTTTCAATGGTGCCTTTATATGATTATGACATATGTAATATGCCGAGTACGTGTGGGTCCTCAGTCTTGGTTGAGACGCTAAGAACATTCAACACTTCAAAGATTCGGGAAGATTTCCCAATTCTCAAACGCGAGGTAAATGGGAATAAACTCGTTTACTTCGACAATGCAGCTACGTCACAGAAGCCTACGGTTGTAATCGAGGCGATCGCATCCTATTATCGTCAATATAACGCAAACATCCATCGAGGAATCCATAAACTGGCTGAAGAAGCGACTTTGGCGTATGAAGAAGCACGAGAGAAGGCCGCAAGGTTCACGAACGCCGCTCATACTGAAGAGATAGTTTTCGTAAGGAACGCGACGGAGGGAATCAATCTTGTCGCCGATTCTTGGGGACGAAATAATGTAGGCAAAGGCGACAAAATAGTAATCACGATTATGGAACATCACAGCAACATAGTGCCCTGGCAACTGCTTGCTCAGCACACCGGTGCCGAGATTGTGTTTATCGAAATCACGGAGGACGGCGTTCTCCGGCAAGAGCAATTGGAACAGGCTATCGATCATAAGACAAAACTGGTGGCGGTCAGTCATGCCTCGAATGTTCTTGGTACAATTAACTCGGTCAACGCTATCGGTAGAATGGCTCATCGGCAGGGGGCACTATTTTTGGTTGATGCTGCCCAATCGATTCCACACATGAAGGTGGATGTGGCTGAGATTGATTGTGACTTCATGGCGTTCTCGGGTCATAAAATGATGGGTCCAACCGGGATCGGCGTTCTATACGGCAAGAAGAAACATCTGGAAGAGATGCCTCCGTTCCTAGGTGGGGGTGAAATGATCAAAGAGGTTCACACCACCAGCGCCTCATGGAATGAACTTCCTTACAAGTTCGAAGCCGGTACGCCCGACATTGCAGGAGCCATAGGTCTAGGGGCGGCAATAGACTATCTTAACAGTTTGGGAATCGAAAATGTTCATGATCACGAACAAGAACTAACAAGCTACGCTCTCAACAAGATGAGCGCAGTCAAAGGGATCAAGATTTATGGACCGAGATCTTCAAGGGATCGGGTCGGAGTAATTTCATTCAACTTGGGAGACATTCATGCTCACGATCTCGCCTCCATACTTGATGAGGAAGGAATAGCGATCAGATCAGGACATCATTGCGCACAACCGCTCATGGAATTCATAGGAGTCCCCGCAATGGCGCGAATAAGTTTCTACGCATACAACACCAAGGAAGAAGTTGACCGATTCATAGAAGCACTTGAAGTGGCGAGGAGGCTGTTCAATCTATGAGTTCGGATATTTACAAGGACATCATCTTAGATTATTACAGGAATCCGCGCAACTTCGGAGAACTACCAAATGCGGACATTCGCGTTAAGGACGCCAATCCACTGTGTGGCGACGTAATCGAGATGCAACTCAAAGTGAAAGATGGTAGGGTTGAGGACATTCGCTTCCAAGGTAAAGGGTGCGCGATAAGCCAAGCTTCAGCGTCCATGTTGACAGAAGCGGTGAAAGGTAAAACGCTTGACGAAACAAAGGCCTTGGGAAAACAGGATGTCCTGAACTTACTCGGAATCGATCCGGGCCCAACACGAATAAAATGCGCCCTTCTAGGGTTGAAAGTTATGAAACTGGCAGTTTATGGATATCTTGGCCAATCTGTAGGTGACGAAGTTAAGCAACTCGTCTAGGCTATAGACGGGTTCGATGAAAGGTTTATGTTACCTACAGTCTAGGTTGTTGAAACATGTCAAACAAATACGTTCTCCCAGATCTGCCCTACAAGTACAACGCACTAGAACCAGTTATTTCCGAGCAAATAATGACACTCCACCACGACAAACATCACGCTGCATACGTGAACGGTGCTAACGCTGCACTAGAGAAACTCGACAAAGGAAGAGCTGCAGGCCTCCAAGGCGTCGATGTGAAAGCGATCCTCAGAGACCTAGCGTTCAACGCTTCCGGACATTCGATGCATACAATATTCTGGCCAAACATGAAACCAAGCGGCGGAGGAAAACCTGGCAGCAAACTCGCAGACCAAATCAACAAAGACTTTGGAAGCTTCGACTCCTTCAAACTACAGTTCGGCAATGCAGCGAAGACAGTGGAAGGATCCGGTTGGGGAATTCTAGCATACGACCCACTCTCTGACCAACTCCTTACGCTTCAAGCTGAAAAACATCAGAACCTAACTGCACAAGCAACAGTGCCCATACTCGTATTGGACGTGTGGGAACATGCATACTACCTTCAGTACAAGAACGACCGTGCAGCCTACGTCGACAAGTGGTGGGACGTAGTCAACTGGTCTGACGTCGAGACTCGTTTCGACAAGGCAAAGCGCTAGATCTATACCCGATAACCCGCCCGGGTCTGAGTATCAGACCCCATTTTCTTTTTTCCTAAATATTGATCGAAAAGATCGAGAATTTCTAGAAGTCATCACACCGATTGCTGGATCGGTAATAGCAAAAGTTGCTTTGGCGTAAGCAGAAGATTACGATTGGGTAGTTAGGTTGCCAAAGAATTTCCTCTAGCACTGGCATACGCGGACACTAAACTTCGACTTTATCACTAGACGAAGTCAAGCCATTTTGAGAACTTATCATTTCGTCCTCTCACTACGGCTTCAAATGACGACTGAAGTTTCTTGGTGATCGGAAAATTACCATCACCAATTTTTCTTCCGTCAACTTCACGGATAGGTGTAATCTCGGCGGCTGTTCCCGAGAAGAATAATTCATCAGCAGTGTATAGTTCTTCCCTCAAAACTTCGCTCAATCTGCATTCGATACCTGAATCAGCTCCAAGTTCGATTACGCTTTCACGAGTTATTCCTCTCAATATTGCAGCGGACGTCGGTGGAGTTGAGATGATTCCATCTTTCACGACGAAAATATTCTCACCCGTTCCCTCTGCAACGTTTCCGTTTGAGTTTAGGAGGATTGCTTCATCATAACCGGCTTTCACCGCTTCTATCTTGGCTAATCCGGAATTGGCGTAGTTTGCCGAGCATTTTGCCTGTGGGGGTAAGGATTCTGCACTGATTCGACGCCATGATGATACCATGCATCGGACTCCGTTCGACAAGGCGTCTTTCCCGAGATATGCGCCCCAACGCCAAACCGCAATGGACATCTCAGTTTTATTCGGTAGTGGGTTTACGCCCATCTCTCCGAAACTGACGTAGGCTATCGGTCTGATGTAACAGTCTTCAAAACCATTGGCCTTCACAGTAGCCTTTACTGCTTGACTGATCTGGTCAGGGGTGTATCGCAGATCCATAAGGTACGTCTTACTGCTTCTCACCAATCGTGCGATGTGGTCACGGAGTCTGAAGACTGCTGGGCCTTTTGTGGTTTTGTAACATCTCATTCCTTCGAAAACGGCGGTTCCGTAATGTAACGCGTGAGTTAGAACATGTACTTTCGCAGTTATCCCAGTCAACAAGTTCACCGTTCAACCAGATCTTAGTTGCTTTATCCATTCCAGCAAACCTCGATTGGATCTCAGTGTATCAGTATTTGTTTTAAGTTATTCGAAGGAAAATTTATTCAGAGTAGTAATTGTGCGAACATAAAACTGGCGTTAGGGAATAACGCTAAATTTTCAGGCGATTTGTACGTGGTCGATTTGATAATATCGTTTGGCGAGCATTCGTGTTTTATCTATCGTTCGACCATTCTTACCTATTGCTAATGCCTTATCTTTGGGGTCAACTTCTACTACCACGATTTTCCGATCTGGGCGTTCAGTAATACGGATCTCTTTTATTTTTGCAGGGGCTAGACAATTCTTTACGAGCCCGTCTACGGTATCGCCGAACTCTACGACTTCTATTGGTTTGCCGGTCATTTTTCTCAGCATGTTGATGTTCTTGCCTCCTTTGCCTATGGCTAATCCCATCTCGCCGGGTTTGGCTACGAAAATAATTCGGTCGTTATCGATTATGCAATCATTGGCGGTTGCTCCGGTAATATTCTCGAATAGTGCGATTAGGCGCATATCTTCTCCTGTGAGTTTAATTCTTGAAGTGGACATTGATCACTGCACTGCCAGCTTCAGTATCTCTGAGTCGCCGGGTTCCTTTACCGCTAGGGCAGCTATTACGTGCGGCTTGTTGCAGGCGGAGCCTAGGTCTCGGCTTGTGCCTTGATAGTTGTAGATTGGAACCGAGGATTGTTGGGCGTAATGGCGGATGTTGCTCTTGTCGGGTTCTGGGCAGTTTGCGGTTAGTATGATTAGTTTGGCTTTGGCAAGTCTGGCTGCGTCTGTTGCTTCTTTGACTCCGAAGGAGAGTTTGCCGGTCTTGACTGCGATTTGTAGTTGTTTGTTGACGTCTATCTTGGTTGATTGCATTACTTCGCCTTCTCTGGCATTGACATGTAGACCTCTATAAGGCCTGTTCCCATTGGAACTTGTTGTCCGACTATTACGTTCTCCGCCACTCCTCGTAATGTATCTCTGGTTCCTTTGATTGCTGCGTCGACAATTGTGGGTATGGTGATTTCGAAGGCTGCTTTGGCGAGGGTGCTTGCTTTTTCTCCGCTGACTCCATGCCTTCCCACTTGTAGGACTTCTCCGGAAGCGGTCATCGCGTCGGCTACAAGCATTACATGTCGTACGTCTACGTCGAGTCCTTGTTCTTCGAGAACTGATGACGCTTCTTTGATTATGACGTTTCGAGCCGCCTCGATTCCAAGTACTTCTGCGACTTCATGCATGTTGTTTGAAGTGGTGCGTGCTGGGTCGACTCCTTCGGTGTCGAGAGTTAGCTCGAGGTTTGATCCTTCTGTTCGAATGACCCATTCGCTTTTTTCGCCTAACTTTTCCTCCATGACGAGCCCTCGTTTGACTTGAGGTATGCCTTTGACGTGCATTAGTGGGAGTCTGAGTACGAGCCTATTGAATTGAGCTATGTCCATTTCTTGCGGCGCGATCTCTACGGTGTTTCGTTCTACTTCGACTTTGCATCCGCCTGGCGTTACGGCGGTTTTGATGTCTTTGAGTGACACGTCTCTCTCTTTCATGGTGTCTCCGTTCAGAGTGACTACGATCTTCATTTTCGTGATGTCGGATTCGATGCTTGTTGCAATATCGCCTAGGGTTGTGTGAGTGATGTTGGTCGCAACTTCTTGAGCCTTCTCGCGGCTTGTTCGATGTTTCTTGTCGAGGTATACGACCATCATGGGGGTTGAGGGGATTTTTCGAGCGTCGACAATTTCTATTAGTCTTGGAAGTCCGAGGGTGACGTTTTGTTCTCTGACTCCTGCGAAGTGGAATGTTCGAAGTGTCATCTGGGTTCCGGGTTCACCGATGGATTGTGCTGAGACTATGCCGGCAGCTTCGCCGGGTTCGATCATTGATCTTCGGTAATTCCTCACAGCTTCTTTGATTGCTTGGTCTACGCCTTTCCGGGTTAGTTTCGCTTTGAGTAGGCTGTCCTTAAGTTGGTCGGCTAGGCTTGGGGTTAGTTCTTTTCGTACTTCGCTAATTTTGTCTTCTACGTATGATTTACTTGCCTTGGCGCCTTTCTCGATTGTGAGTTCTACTCGTTCGACAAGCCGTTCCGTGTTGACTGCTTTGCCGTGATCGCTTTTAGCGGTATCGACGCCGTCTTCGCCATATCTGAATTGTATGATGTCGCCTCTTGAGTCGCGTACCGTTCCGTCGTATTCTACTCTAATGTGCTCGAGGGCGTTGATGAGTCGGCGTTGCATGTAGCCGCTTTGTTGTGTTCTGACGGCGGTGTCGACGAGGCCTTCTCTTCCTCCCATGGAGTGGAAGAAGAATTCGATCGGGGTTAAACCGTCTTGGTATGAGGAGTAGACAAATCCACGGGCTTCGGCTCCCGCATCGCCTCTCTCGAAGAATGAGAGCGCTCGGTCGCGGTATCCGCGTCTTATTCTTTGGCCGCGAATTGATTGTTGTCCGACGCTGGCGACCATCTGTGCAATGTTGAGCATTGAGCCGCGGGCTCCGGTCTTGGTCATGATTACGCCTGAGTTATCTGTCTCAGTCATTAGGTATTGTTCTGCTAATTCGCCTGCTTGGTCGCGTGCTTTGGATAGTTCATCCATGATGCGTAGTTCTAGGGATTCTTCGAGTGATCTGCCTGGGAGTCTTTCAAGGGTTCCTTTCTTGTATTGCTCGATCAGTTCCTGAACGCGTTCTTCGGCTTTATTGATTGACTTTGTTATTTTGTCTCTTACGGCTTCGGAAATATCGAGTTCGTTGATTCCGTACGAGAACCCTCGTAGTGTGATGAATCGGTCGAGTACTTTCATTAGACTGTTCAGGAAACTTCGTCCAGTTTCTGAGCCGTTGTCTTTGACTATGCGGTGGAATAATGTTTCTGATCTTTCGGCGCCTATCGTATTCTTATCGATTACACCTTCGATGAGGGTGCCGTCCTTCACGACGACTGTATCGCCGTCTTCTTTCGTTACGAGGCTTGGTCTTGCTACGAAATTGAAGGCTGGGGGTAGGAAGATGCTGAAGATTTGTTTCCCGCTCCACAATTCGATCGGGCGTTTGATTTCGGGTTGCGGAATTTCACCGGCATAGTTCGCTGCTACGAGAAGCTTGCCCAGATCTTCTTTCGTCAAATATGTGGATTTTCTGGTGAGTAAGTATGCTGCTGTTAAGAGGTCGGTCTTGGCTCCAATGATTGGTCCACCGTATCGTGGTGAGAGGATTTGATCTTGGACCTGCATCAAGAGTTTTGCTTCGGTTCTGGCTTCCTCACCTTGTGGCACGTGGAGGTTCATTTCGTCTCCGTCGAAGTCGGCGTTGTATGGTGGGCAGACGCATGGGTTTAGTCGAAATGTCTTGTACGGGAGCACGACTACCGTGTGCGCCATTATGGACATGCGGTGGAGTGATGGTTGTCGATTGAATAGTACTATGTCTCCGTTTCTGATGTGGCGTTCTACTATGAATCCTGGTTGAAGGGCGTCAGCTAAGCTTTCGCGTTCTGTGACGAATTCAAGTCGTACTCTGCGACCGTCCGGTCGGACTATGTATAGGGCTCCCGGGTACTGGTCTGGGCCGTTTCTGATGAGGCTTTTCAGTTCGTCAATATTCCAGGGTGTAACTCGTTCTGGAATGGTGAGGCGTTGAGCGACATCAAGTGGCACACCGACTTCGTTGATGTCTATGTTTGGATCTGGCGATATGACGGTTCGAGCTGAGAAGTCTACCCGTTTTCCTGAGAGGTTTCCTCTGAATCTACCTTCTTTTCCTTTCAGACGTTGGGTTAATGTTTTGAGTGCTCGTCCGGATCGATGTCTTGCGGGAGGCAGGCCCGAAACTTCATTGTCAAAGTAGGTGGTGACGTGGTATTGGAGTAGTTCGTGAAGCTCTTGAATTATGTTAACGGGTACTCCGGACTCTAGTGCTTCTTTGAGTTTCTGATTGATTCTGATTATGTCGACGAGTTTGTGGGTGAGGTCGTCTTCGGAACGGATTCCTGATTCGAGGGTGATGGAGGGTCGGACGGTGACAGCTGGAACGGGTAGGACTTGGAGGATCATCCATTCTGGACGGGCCGCGGTTGGTTCCATTCCGAGTAATCGTAGGTCGTCGTCTGAGATTCGTTCTAACCGTTCTCTAATCTGGCTTGGATTTAGTCGTGAGGCGCCTCCATCGATCATTTCGTGGAATGTGGTGGGTTTTCCGTGTTCGATCGGGTATTGTCTAGCTCCACAATGTGGACATTCTTGGCTCTTCTTGGCGTCCTTCATCACGGCTTCGTAGAAGCTGGATGGGACTTCATTGAGTTGTTTTTGTTCTTTCTGCATCAGATCGGTGTACGACTTAATTTTCTCTGCTGAGAGAAGTATTCGGCCACAATTTCTGCAGGTGACTTGGAGGAGTTTGTGGATTAGTTTTGCGTATGCAACGTGAACGACAGGTTCTGCGAGTTCGATGTGTCCAAAGTGGCCGGGGCAGGCTGATGCGGTGTTGCCGCAGGTCTTGCATTTCTGTCGTGGTTCAAGTGTTCCGAGACGGCCGTCCATCAGTCCTGAGACGATGGGTACACCATCTTCGTCGTAGGTGTCTGCGGTCTGGATTTCGACTGCGCTTAGTTTCCTGATTTCACTTGGGGCGAGTAGAGTGAAATGTATGCTGCCTATTACTTTCGTCGCTTCTTCTGTTACTGACATCTTAAGCACGCTCCGATACTTCTAGGCGTGGAGCCACGCCTAGCGCCATCAATTCTTGAAGCAGTAGTTTGAATGCGTAAGAGAGTTGTACCGGGGAGATTGCGGCTTTATCGCCGTCGATTCGGCAAATGTACTTGTTCTGTTTTACATCGTGATATGCTAGTAATCCGCAGGTTTCGCAGATCATCGCCATGTACTTGTCAGATTCCTCCAGCAGCCTGTCTCGGAGGAGTGCTGATGCACCGTGTCCGATGAGACAGTCTCGTTCCATTTCTCCAAACCTTAAGCCTCCGCCGCGTGCTCGTCCTTCTGTTGGTTGACGAGTGAGCATTTGGACTTGGCCACGGGCACGTGCGTGCATTTTGTCAGCTACCATATGGTGAAGTTTTTGATAGTAAACGACGCCGATGAAAACGTCTGCAACGAGTTTTCGTCCATCTATTCCATTGTAGAGTACCTCTCGTCCGCTATGCTGGAATCCTAAGTCAAGGAGGGCGTTGCGTAATGATGCTGGTCCTTCGTTGCTGAAGGCTGTTCCGTCAACTGCTTCGCCTCGTAAGCTTGCGACTTTTCCTGCTACGGCTTCGACGAATTGGCCGATTGTCATACGTGAGGGAATCGCGTGTGGGTTGATGATTACATCCGGTACTACTCCTTGTTCGGTGAAGGGCATGTTTTCGTGTGGGATTAGTGTTCCAATGACTCCTTTCTGTCCGTGTCTCGATGCGAATTTGTCGCCTAATTCTGGTATTCGTGTGTCGCGAACGCGGACTTTTACAAGGCGGTTTCCTTCGATTGATTCGCTGAGGAATACGGAGTCAACTATTCCTTCCTCTGATGGGCGCATTCCTACCGACGAGTCACGTTTGGTTGGGCCTTTAACTTCGAACTCTCTGTATTCTTCAAGGAATCTTGGTGGGCTGGTGCGTCCTATTAGGACGGAGTTTCCGGTGACTTCTGATTCTACTGATATTACGCCGTCTTCTTCTAGTAATCTATAGTACCTGTCTCCTCTGTATCCGCGAATGCCGGCTTCGGGGACTTCGAATTTATCACGTAAACCTCCAAGGTATTGCCTGCATTCACCTTCGTAGACTCTGTAGAAAGTTGAACGGAAGAGTCCGCGGTCGACCGATGATTTGTTGATGATTATGGCGTCTTCCATGTTGTAGCCTTGATAGCATAGTAGCGCAACAACGCAGTTCTGTCCCGCTGGTCTGCTGTCATATTTGATTATGTCCATTGGTTTAGTTCGTATCGCCGGAACTTGCGGATAATGAAGCACGTGTGCGCGTGAATCTACTCTGTTTGCGTAGTTCACTGCGAAGATTCCAAGAGCCTGTTTTGCCATTGCGGATTCGTACGCGTTTCGAGGGGACTGATTATGTTCAGGGTATGGGATTAGAGATGCGGCAATCCCGAGTATAGTGTAGGGTGCAATTTCGAGATGTGTGGTTGCCTCACTGATGCGGTTCGGGACGTCAGCAACTAACGCGTTCTCCTCTTCATCAGCATCTAAGTATTCGATTATTCCGCGATCAACTAGGTCTTCCCATCTCATTTCGCCACGTTGAACTGCTTCAACATGTTCTCGTGTCAACCGAGGTTTGCTGTTTTCTACGATGATTAGAGGTCTCCTTACTCGACCCGCATCGCAGTTGACGTATAGCTCAGCTCGTCCTCCTTCGACTTGGGGTGGTGAATATGCGATGTTCACCTCCGAACTTATTTCGCCGTTTCTTCGCATTTGGATGAGTTCATGGGATAGCTTGTCCGCGTCGCGTACGTACCCGGCGATCAGCCCGTCGACGAATACTTTTGCGCCTGTCTCACGTAGCTTCCGGTCAGCTTCATCTACACCGGTGGCTCCTAATCTTCTAATTTTAGAGACGAATTCGTGTGAATCTACTCCGATTGAGATGACTGCACTTAACGCTAGGTTCTTGACGAGTCCACAGTTAGATCCTTCAGGTGTCTCGCTGGGGCAAAGTCGTCCCCAATGGGTGGAGTGGAGATCTCGGGCTTCGAGGTTGGGTTGGCTTCTGCTTAGTGGTGATTGGAGTCGACGAAGATGGCTTAATGTTGAGGCATAGTTTGTTCGGTCTAGAAGTTGTGTTACGCCGACACGTCCGCGAACCCAGTTACCTGTAGCAATAGCATGTTGAATACGTTCAGTGATGATGCCTGGTCGGATCGCATTTCCGATGGATAGTTCTGCATGTCGTCTAATGGTAATTCGTTCGAGTTGATACTTGAGGTCGCGGATCAGGTTTCGGAAGGAGATTCGGAAGAGTTCTGCTAGGAGTGATCCGGCGAGTTTGAGGCGTTTGTTAGCGTAGTGGTCTTTGTCGTCAGGTTCACGCATACCGAGTTTGAGTTCGATTACTCTACAGCCTACTTCTGCTAGAGCGGCAGCTTTCTCCTTTCTGTCTTCTGGGTTGCGGCCGATGTGTGGTAGGAAGTTCCTGTCTACGGCAGCTTCTGCTTTCTTGAGACGATAATCTTCCACTTGTCCCGGTGCTAATCGATTGCCGATATAGAGTAGCGCATCTCGTTGAGTTACTACTCCGATTGATTTTTCGAAGGTTGGTGCTAATTGATTTTGAATCGTTTCGTTGGTTGAGATCAATTCGGCAATTTTCGCGTCCTCTTCGTAGCCTAAGGTCTTCATCATTACTACGATGGGGATATCTGAAGGTACGCCAGGCATCGTTACGTAAGATGCGCCATCAGTTTTCAATGTCACTTCTGTGCGTGCTCTGAAGCCGACTGTCGTAGAGAAGATTTTGGCTTTGTAGGTAGGATGTACTCCGGTCTGTTCCTTGTCTACAAGTATCCGGTTTGCGGCCAGATCTTCAAGGGCCACAACAACTCGCTCGGCACCATTGACAACAAAGTAACCTCCTGGGTCGAGTGGATCTTCTCCGATGCGATGAGTTCCTCCGGTGTCATGCGGGCGAGTGGGCATATTTTGCTGCGGAGCATTACTGGAAAGTCGCCGATGTAGACGATTTCGGTTTGACCTTCGCGTTCGCCAATTACTGGCGTCATTTCCAAATGCAAAGGTGCAGCGTAAGTTAGGTTGCGAATCCTGGCTTCTGTAGGAAATATTTGGCGCTCTGATCCGTCGACCTCCGTTACTCGAGGCGTTCCTATCTCTATTTTTCCGAGTTTAATTTTGAGAGGATAGTCCTCTATCTCGATTGGAATTTCTCCGGTCTCATCGACAATGGCTTGCAGTCCAGTTTCTATGAATTCATTGTATGAATCTATGTGCTGCCGAACAAGACCTTTCTCTTCAAGGAAACGTTTTATCAGTTCCCAAATTTGGGGACTTACGGTCGTGGTTGAAGTTATGGACATATTTTTTCACTAACCCTCAACAACATAACGATAAACAGTGACTTCGCCTGCCGTAGCGCTCTTTCTAGTTATCCGGATAATATCTCCCGCCTCTGCATGCAGAGATTGTGACGTCGGATCGCTTGCTTTGAGATATGGAAGCTGATGTGGTTGGATGTGAAATTCCTGCATCAGTTCCTCTGCGTCCTTTTTTGAGAGAAGTTCATGTTTCGGAACTAGTTGATGGTCAAAAATATTGTATGACTTTTCCTTACCACTATCCTTCAATCTAGGCATTCTCTCCACGGAGAAAAGATTCATCCGGCCCTCTACGCGCGAGCGAGCGAAACTTTCCCTGCAAGGCCAAGTGCACGCTAATAAAGTTTGATGAACATCAGCTTCGCTACGACACAGCTGGAACGGTCACAAGCTGACAACACTTGCTAGGATAATCATTTCTTGTCCTCGACTATTTATGTTTTGATAGTCGACCCGTAGTGGGAACTTTCTCCGCTGATCATCAAAACTGGTCATACGGTCACAATTTTCGTAATGAAGCGAACGCGAGAATGAATCGATTCGCCGATGAACCTTTATTGATCTTCGTCGAAATATCATTCTAGATTGTGATGGGCAACCCGAAAATGGTCAAAAAACCGAAGAAGAAGAAATAGAATTCTTCGGCATACGCGATGCGATGCTCCTGACGACCGCAGCTGTCTGACTAAATTTCCAGTCGCTTTGTATTCTCGAAGTATCGTCTTCGACTAATTTTCCTTCGATCGTCCTTAGAAGACGATTGTGACCAAGCTCTCGCCATCACGTAAATATCCGTTGACAGTTTTGAAAAACTCAAGAGGATTCGGTTTGACGAGACTGAAGGTCTTGATAACAGACAATGGATTCATGATTGACGAAGTTGTTAACGATGAACGATTGACACATCTGAAGTCCATAGCTGCCGTTGTACGTGAGATTCCCAGATCAAATGAAGAAATGATCGAGTTGATACGAGACACGAACGCTATTATTTCAGGTGATTCTCCCCTAACCAACCAAATTCTCGAGAACGCCAAATTCCTGAAAATTATCGCAAGAGTCGGAGTAGGATACGATAATGTTGATCTCGATGCGGCGACGAGACGACGTATAATAGTCACAAATGTACCCGGCGCCTTATCAGATTCAGTCGCGGAGCACACAATTCTTCTAATGCTTGCCGTAGCACGGCGGCTTGTTGTCGCAGATAAGAGCGTCAGAGAAGGACGATGGGCTGATTACTTTCAGCATAAACCAAGTTTCGAACTTAACGGTAAGACACTCGGATTGATCGGGCTCGGCGCTATAGGAAGTGCAGTCGCTCAGCGAGCGAAAGCGTTCAACATGGAAGTGTTGGTATATGATCCGTATGTAGACGAGAATAAAGTCACTAGGATCGGACATCGCGTAGAGCTTGATAGATTACTCAGAGAGTCGGACGTAGTGACGATTCATTCACCCTTAACGACGGAGACCAAAAAGTTGATTGGTGAACGGGAATTGAATCTAATGAAAAAATCAGCTATTCTAATCAACACGGCGAGAGGCACTGTAGTTGATGAAAGTAGTTTGATAGAAGCTTTGAAGAAACGAACGATAGCCGGAGCAGGAATGGACGTTCTAACGCAAGAACCACCCCGCCAAGATAACCCAATACTGACATTGGAGAATGTTACGCTAACTCCCCATTGTGCAGCCTTCGCTCTAGATGCTCTGAGAAGACTTTGGTTTGCGTGTTCCGACGCAGTATTAAGAGTCCTCTCCGGGGAACTTCCTCAACCGCCCGCGAATATTGTAAACCCCGACGTTATTCAACTACTGGACTGAGTATGATGTACTCTAGCATCGGACCATGTGATATGGCGGGCCCGCCGGGATTTGAACCCGGGACCCTTCCCCAAGAATGCGTTGCGCAATTCTTTTCGGGTGACTTCCCGTGGGTTTGTATTCCCAGAGGTAAAAGCAACATCGACGCAGCTGAAGCGTCACCGATGCTCTACCTGTTCAGGATCCTTTTGATGGATCTGGCTGAGCTACGGGCCCTGTTCCTCAGAAGTTAGTTACGGATTTGAAAAGGGTTGCGTAGCGGACACCTGGGATTGTGGTGAAGGGACTTCCACCAAACGAACGTCTATTCTGGTCTCTTTTCGGTCACGTTTGACAGTTAAGCGAACGGTACTGCCGACTACCTGTTTCTGTATGTAATGTTGCAATTCATCCCATCCCTTCAGAGTGACATTGTCAATCGCCGTTATTACGTCGCCAGCCGATAGTCCGCTCTGCTGGGCTGGACTCTCTTTCCCAACTCTTAGAACCAGAGCTCCTTCTTCAAAGGGAACATCATAGTAGTGAGCTATTTCTTGGCTTAGCGTCATTCCTGAAATTCCCACGTAGGGCCTGATTACTCGTCCATGTTCAATGATTTCTTTCGCAATTCTTCTTGCCGTGTTGATCGGTATTGCAAATCCTATACCTTGTGCGAACGGAATATTCGCTGTATTTACGCCAATGATGTACCCGGAGCTATCTACAAGTGGCCCGCCACTATTTCCCGGATTTATCGATGCGTCTGTTTGGATCAGATCTTCATACATGTGGTCTTCAACGTGCATGTGACGTTTCAGAGCACTCACGACGCCAACGGTCACGGTGGGGCCTCCAGGCAATAGGAATCCGTAGGGGTTTCCTATCGCAATTGCGATCTGTCCTACCACTAACTTGTCGGAATCTCCTAGTTGCACCTTTGGTAAATCCTCGCCGTCTACGCGGACAATTGCCACATCAGACACAGCATCCGAACCTAAAACTTCACCTCGAAATCGTTTGCCGTCAACGGTAGCCACTTCGACCTTTTCAGCATCTTCGGCGATATGGTGGTTCGTCAAAATTCCGCCGTTTGAGTCGAAGATTATTCCAGAGCCCATACCCCGTACGGGTATCGTTCTGAAAATATTCTGTTGGATGATGCGCAGCGTTCCAACGGACACGACAGCAGGGCTGACTTTTTGGACTGCTTCTATGACATCTTTTTCATCAATAGGTATCAAGCTGTTCACTACCAACAAATCGATCGTGCGTTCTATTTATTGACTGGGCAGAGTATAGAGTGGTCAGAGGATTTACGTTGAGAGATGATGCAAATTACTATCGATGTTCAGAGTGTAAGTATGAATTTCTTGGCGGAACAAAAAATCCGGCTTGCCCAAAATGTAAGAGCATCAAGCTGGAAGGCCTAGACATTCGTGCACTTACGGGATTGGACGGCTAGGATACGCGGGTTGGCGCCCTTCGCCAGGAGAAGACGAATCTTACTCCTTTGGGCGGGATTCGAACCCGCGTCGACGACGTGACAGGCCGTCATCCTAGACCACTGAACGACCAGGGCCAAGCTAAGCAAACGATTCGAGAGAGTTTAAAGTCTTGCTGAGCGGAATTTATCTAAGTCCACGCGAAGAGTGCGACATTGACTAAGAAAATTATCTCGGTCGGTTCGAAAGCACCTAACTTCATGTTAAAGGATCAAAACGGCACAGCAGTAAGACTGAGAGATTTTATTGGAAAGAAAGTTATCCTCTATTTTTACGTGCGCGACGATACTCCGGGTTGCACGAAACAAGCGTGCGAGTTCAGAGATAACATGGACACTCTTCGCAGACGGAAGATTATTGTGTTAGGAGTTAGTCCGAATTCAGTCGATTCACACAAGCGTTTTGTTGAAAAATATAATCTCAGATTCCCTCTGCTCGCCGATGAAGACGCTAAGGTAGCGAAAAAATATGGAGTTTGGGCGAAGAAGAGCATGTATGGAAGGAAATTCTACGGAGTTGTTAGGTCAACCTTTGTCATTGACGAGGAAGGGAGAATTATCATGGAGTACCGGCGAGTTAGGGTGGCTGGCCACCTAGGACGAGTATTAAAGGAACTTTAAGTTCCCTTTGCATTCAGGTGCGCTGATGATTGGTGGATCTTGATGTAGTGTATATTCCTACACCGAAAATAATCGTTCGTCAGATGTTATCTCTAGCCGGTCTTCGGAAGAACGAAAATCTCTACGATCTTGGTGCTGGAGATGGTCGCATATTGGTAGAAGGAGTACGAGGATTTGGTGCAAAGGGTACAGGAGTCGAGATAGATCCTGAGCGAATCCAAAGACTTCGAGAACGTTTGCAATCTACTGGAGTCACAGCGAACGTGATTCAAGACGATTTTATGAACGTGGATCTGTCACCCGCAGACGTGATTGCAATCTACTTATCAGATTCGGTGAACGCGAGATTAGCGAAGAAACTCGAACATGAGTTGAGAGCCGGTACGCGTATCGTGTCTCTCGATTATACTCTCCCTGGTTGGAAGCCAGTGAAGGAAATATCCGTGAAGAGCGGAGGGTTGGATCGTAATCTATTCCTCTATATCGTCGGCAAGCACGCCGTTAGAGACCTAGTTTAGATGGTCCCGCGGGCCGGATTTCCACAGGAGATTCCTGATTTGAACCAGCGACACTCCGGTTTCGGTTGTTAGCCTAGCAGGCTGACGTGGCCGCGCCTTGGGCGCACACCTACAGCGTCTCCGTCGTTCTTGACTAGAGAACAACTCGGAAGCTCTACCAGGCTGAGCTACCGCGGGACCGAGCAAAACCAGCGGTGCGTATCCTATAATCTTAATGGAATTGGGAATTAACAGAAACCACATCACGTTGAATTAATGTGCGGAGTGTAGATTCTAGTCCTGGGAACGTCTACATTTTGGACAGAAGGTTTGATGAGGTTGCATCTTGCCTCCGCAGAACCTGCACTTCTGAGTTGCTGACTTTTGCGTCCCTGATTTTTTGCCAGTCTTTAATCCTAAAATCATCAGCGGGATTCCGACGAGTAACAATTCATAGTCAGCGTATTGGATAAACGGAGGGAGTATGGACATGCTGCGAACGGAGCTTGCATTGAATACGATTACTCGTCCGTCATGATCGGGATTGTCGAATACGAAGAAGTAAGTTCCCGCCGTAGGAGGTGTCACAGTGAAGTTAGAGGAGATGGTTGAGGGTTTCGCCAATAGAATGTTTGCTGGTTGACCTGATCTCCATCGCGAGAGGTTGCCTTCATCCATTACGTAGAAGCCTATCTCTTGTCCCGCTTCAACTTGAATGGTTCCTGAGACTTGCACGTTTCCGTCTAAGTTTGCGGAAAGATACGCGTAGTTGGTGGGTTGTACAGTTATCAGTGTTGAGGTTATGATCGGATTTTCTACCTGTGTGTATGATACCATACCGATCATACTGGCCACTGGGGTGAGCATTTGGACACCTTGAGTCATCACGAAAACGCCGGCAAGTGTCAGCAACAATCCGATCGTTAGAATAGTTCGCCGCAAACATCCCACCTCTTGTTTGTGTAAGCGTTCTGGAAATCTAATCCTTGCGGCTAGTCTGAGAACCCGTAGATGCTAAACTGTTGATAGGCTAAGGACAAATCACGTTCTCTGTGTGGCGTGACAAGGCGGGTGCAGTTTAATGCTTCGGTTGAAACGTTGCTCCGCCTGTGGCCCTTGCCTTTAGGCGGTTGTTTTCAAAGCGTTTTCGTAAATCTCAAGGCCTTTCTCAAGGAGTTTTTCGCTGATAATCAGTGGACCCATGAAACGTAAGACGTTACCGAAGTGTCCGCACGTGTGCATGATCAGACCGTTTTCAAACATGGTTCTTCGCAATTTCACTGCACGTTCCTTTGAGGGTGCTTTGCTTTCTTTTGATTCTACGATCTCGTTCCCGATCATGAAGCCAGCCCCTCTCACTTCTCCTACGAGTTTGCTTGCGTTTCCTATTCGTTCGAAGTCTGCCTTGAGTTTCCTGCCGAGAGTTTCAACTCTGTTCAGCAAGTTTTCTTGTTGGATGTAATCTATACTCGCTGCTCCAGCTGCCATAGCGACTGGATTCCCGCGATATGTTCCCATGTGGAATCCGTCTGGAAGTTTTTCGTCGTATTCTTCACGGTATGCGACGAGTGATAGTGGAATTCCTGATCCAACTGATTTTGACACGGCCATAATGTCCGGGGATGTTTTAGTTAGTTCACAGCCCCAGAATTTACCGGTTCGACCGAAGCCGGACTGTACTTCGTCAATGATCAGTGGGATTTGGTATTTGTCTGCGATTTCCCTGAGTCCAGGAAGGAAGTCTTCAGGTGGGATTACGTATCCACCTTCTCCTTGAATTGGTTCGACAATGATTCCTGCTGGTCGGTCCAGACCAGAATGTGGATCGTTAATCAAGTGTTCAAAGTATCGCAAGACGATCTTGGCCTCGTCTCCCTTGCGTTCCACGGGAAATGGGAATCGGTATGAGTAAGGGAACGGTAAGTGGAAAACGCCGTATCGAATGGCTCCGGAGGTTTCAAGATAATGGGTGTCTGCCGTTGCACTCACAATTCCTTGATGTATTCCATGGTACGCTCCTCCGAACGCGACTATCGTGGTTCTCTTTGTGACGTACTTTGCGATACTAACTGCGGTTTCGCACGCGTCTCCGCCGGTAACGGTATTCAGAACTTTAGCGTGTCCCTTCAGTTTGCCTGGAAGGGTTGAGTGAAGTCGCTCAAGAAATCGGATTCGAGTTTCCGTAGGGATTTCGAGTGTATGCCATACTCTGTCGAGTTGTGATTTGACGGCTGCTGCAACGAATGGATTGTTGTGTCCTAAGTTGATAACGCAGATTCCGCTCATCCAATCGATGAAAAGATTTCCGTCGACATCTCGAATCGTCGCTCCCTTGGCTGAGTCGATAGCGAATGGGAACGCTTTACTGTATACGACAGCTCGTGTTTCTAGCGCGGCCTGTTTCGCTAGTAGCGCCTTCGAATTAGGGCCGGGAGGCTTAGTGATAATTCTTGGTGCTTCCTCGAAACTCAATTCTTGGAGTGTCAACCGTCAACACGATTTGTTGAAAGCTCCGATTTGATACTTAGGTTTGTCGCAAGAGACTTCGTAGGAAATCCTTAATGTAGGAACCTGCGAAAACCCGTTAGTCATGGAGAAGACTAAGCGTAAGTTTTACAGGGTTTTCTTTTCAACGGATGTTCACTCTTCGGAAGTGGTTTTCAGAAAATTCATAGGCACGGCCAAGTTCTACCAGGTCGATATGCTCGTTATGGGTGGAGATGTCACCGGGAAGACTGTTGTACCATTGGTTGAGGAGCCGGACGGGACTTTCCATTTAAACTTCCAGGGCCAGGAGTTTCGAAGCATTCCGGCTAATGCAATAGTCGAGTACGAAACGCGTGTGATGAACGCTGGCTTGTATCCTTATCGCGTTTCCGTCGGGGAATATGAATCTTTGAGATCTGACGAAGGTAAGGTTACGGCATTATTCGATCGCTTGATGATAGAGCGTTTGAATCGTTGGGCTAAGGTCGCTGAAGAGAATCTCACCACATTAGGAGTGAAGTGCTATTGGACCGGTGGGAACGATGATAAACAGAGTATCCTGGATCGCGTTGAGTCGACTGAGCATTTTGTGAATCTTGATGGGAAAGTCGTAACGCTTGAAACCGGGCAGGAGATGGTTAACCTTGGCTGGAGTAATCCTACCCCCTGGGCTACGCCCCGTGAATGTAGTGAAGAAGAGCTTGAGGATAAGCTGGGATCTTTAGCGTCTCAGATCAAGGAGCCAGCTAGCTGTATTTTCAATGTTCATGTTCCACCGTTCGATTCATCGCTCGACATCGCTGCGAAACTCGACACAAGCTTTGACCCCCCTAAACCCTACACTGAAGGCGGACAGCCGATCATGATCCCGGTAGGCAGCACCGCGGTACGTAAATCGATTGAAGAAGTACAGCCCTTGCTGATGTTGTGCGGACACATTCATGAAACAAAGAACGCGACCAAGATCAAAGGGACGACATGCATCAATCCCGGCTCAGAGTATCAAGCTGGCGTGTTACGCGGAGTCATCGTGAATCTCCAGAAAAATAAAGTGCTAAGTTACCAGTTTACATCAGGCTAGCAACGAGGGAACAGGAAGAAGTGAGCCTAGATTGGCGGCACTTCTTTGTATGCTAAGTCCAATTCAATGCCGTTTCGTTTCAGGTACCATCGTCTCAGGAAGAAGAAACCGGTCCAGAACACGAATATCGCGAAAATTAGCAGTTCCGAAGGTAAGCTTGCAACTCCGAGGCCTGGGATGGTGATGTAGTAGTAAAGCATCCAAGCACTGAATGCGGCTGCAATTACCCCGCAGATCGTAATTAGCGGTATCTTGCCTACTTTGTATTTTGCTATTGGTGAAGTTTCGTAAACTTCTTTTCGCGACCATGGGAAGATCGCTCCACCAACTGCGGTGCCGATGTACATCACGGTCGCCACAGCTGTAACCGATAGGGTATATCCGACGAAACCCGGAACGAAATTGTACACGTAACTCATCACAACTCCGCCAAGCACTAGGAAGATTACGTGCGCCACGACAGGGGTGTGCGTTCGTTCGCTGACCGAACTGACAAATTTCGGTAAGGCGCCGTCAATAGACATTGCCACTGAAACTCGAGTCCAACCGATGATCACGTTAAACACAACCTGAATTGCGTTCAAGAAAATGCCAATAATCATGAGGAACACGATCACTGGATTATCCGTTAGGACCGCGGCAAGATCACTGAACCACGGCGGAATAGGCATGGCCACTGACCCCGTGACGTAGTTTCCGTAAGCGGCCGCAGCCAGCCAACCCTGACCAACTGAGCTCACAACGGCGTAGGCCAAGATCATCATAAGCACGGCACTGAACAGACATCCGATGACGTTGATGAACATCTGATTCTTCAGAACGTGGGCTCCCTGAATTTCTCCAGCCTGTTCCTGGGCATAACCAACCCATCCGAGACTGGTTAGCGCGATCGGGAGTACGAAGAGAGTTGAGATCGGGATCATTGAGGTGGGGGTGACTTGAATGAAACCGTTCGCTGTCGCTTGAGTAATAATTGAATGATAGAAATCGGCGCTGCTTGTAGCAAGACCATTGCTAGCCATTATGTTCATCGCATTGTTGAATCTCATTATGAATACACTAGTTGGGGTGATCAGAAAATAGCCAACCATGATGGCGAAACTTAGGAGAAATCCGTACCACATCACCCACTGTGCCATCACGAACCATCTGAAACTCTTGATCAGTATTGCTGCGGCGATAGTCGAAGCGACTACTGTTGTTAGCCAGATGCCCATCGGTGTTGTGAACCACACACCCCAACTCAGGAATGTTGCATTCTGCATAGTTAGTCCGAGTCCAGTAAATAGAGGAGCTAGGCCCAATATCGCTACAAGTAGTCCGCCCAACGTCTGCCAGATCAAAAAGAATGTAACGATCATCGTAGAAACGATGGCGAAACCCAACCACGGTTTGAGCGTTCTACTTTGGAAGACGTAGTCCCCTCCAGTTCGAGGCATCGCAGACGCAAGGCCAGAATAAACAAGCCCTAGTAACGCGGTGAAGACACCTGTAATGAGAATCCCGACCGGAATGTTAGCGTCTGGCCAGAGGCCGAGAGTGAGCAGGTATACCCACGGAAATATAACGCCAATATTCAGCACATTATACGCGAAAGCGGAGTACGGTGACATTACTCGGATTAAACCGGATGATCTCCTAGCAAAAACTTCCGTCTTACTCAAAGTATCTCCACCAAAAGTTCAAGATTAGTGCTGCTTTAGATGTATTTTAGACTAACCGTCAAATCTAGCAGTTCCTCGTCTTACCATGTATCATGAGTCCATCGAGCAGAAACAGGACATGCCTATTCGTTTTGGCGGGCCCGCGGGGATTCGAACCCCGGATCCCAGGCTTTCCTTGCAAAGCTCCGAAGGCTTGCACGACCAAGAGGTCACTGTGTCTTAATCCTGGCTCGACTACGGGCCCAGTCACGACTCATGTAAGACAAAGGGTATATGGTTTCCTTGAGGTTCACCTACACGACCTTAAGAGCACAATTTACAACAGAGAACGGTAGAAGAACTTAGAATGACAGTATTATCTGACGGAGAAATTCAGAGCCATATTCAGAACGGCAAATTAGCAATAATACCCTTCGATGCAACTTGCCTTAACGGAGCAGGTTATGACCTACGTCTAGGCTCGGAGCTCATAATTGAGCCCGCAAGCCAGAAGTTAACGTCGACCTTCGAGAGAATTGAACTGCCAGCCGATCTAGTTGGAACGTTGCATATTCGATCCTCTTTAGCACGTGCTGGGATCATAGGAAGTCTTGCGCTCGTAGACCCGGGTTTTCGTGGTCAATTAACGATCTCACTGTTCAATAGTGGCTCCGAGAGGTTCTCGATGAGAGAGAGGGATAGGTTCATTCAGCTCGTCTTGCATCCACTTAGCATGAAGGCGTTACGACCGTACCGGGGGAAGTACCAAGATAGCCAAGGAATTGTAGAAAGAAGGTAGTAGGCACATCACTCTTTGTGTTAATTCATGTCGAAAGTATTATTACTAGTCAGCATGGGCATGTGAATGTCGACCACTTGTCACACATAAGGAAGGCAAAAAATTGAGGGCAGGCTCTCGCATTTCTGATCTAAAATACAAGCTGATGACCATTGAACTTCTTAATCTTGCGAAGAATTACTACACATACAGGGAACTCGCCCAAATCATCGGACTGCCCGAAACAGTGCTCAGCAGATACGTTAAGGGTCATGTGTTACCGACAATCGATCGTGCGCAGAACATCAACAGAACACTCCAGAAGATTATGCGTCTAGAAGGCGAGATTCAGCAGCGAATACGATTCGACGAATCAGGCTACTTCGACAACACACATCTTATCGCGGACACACTACTACTGGAACGTGCTGTTCAACATGCGGTTAATGCCTTCGCGGGAATGCGAATTACAAAAATTCTTACAGCAGCAGTTGATGGCATTCCACTAGCGTCTCTTCTAGCCCATCGATTGGGAGTCGGTCTAGTCATAGCAAAGAAAGCACGAGAGGTAGGCGTACGCGAATTCATAGAAGAAATCTATATCCCGAGCAAGACAGCCATCATGATTAGTCTCTATGTTCCACGAGACGCCCTACGGAAAGGTGACTGCGTGCTAATCGTAGACGACGTTATCGACAGCGGTGAAGCGCAGATCGCTATGACCAGAATTGTACAGAAAGCCAAAGGCGAAGTAACTGGCATGTACGCACTTGTCGGCATGGGAGCCGAGTGGAAGAATAAGATCGAAGCCGTAACCCACTGCCCCGTAGAGATCGTTCTACAGATCGGAAAGAAACCATTACAAGAAGTTTAGATCAAAAGCTACTCCAAGCGCATTTTCATCTGAGAGGGATCGATAACTCCCTTCTCAGTTATGAAGCCGGTCACAAGCTCTACAGGTGTCAGATCAAACGCGGGATTGAAAACGTTAACACCTTTTGGTGGAATTCTTTTTCCGGCCACATTAACCACTTCATCCGCGCCTCTCTCTTCGATCTTCACTTCGGATGCATCGTTGTGAAGATTGAAAGTCGACGTAGGTGCCGCAACATAAAATGGAATACCGTTTGCCTTGGCAGCGAGTGCAATAGGGTACGTTCCAACTTTATTCGCTACGACAGAAGCAGTTATTCTGTCGGCTCCGACGATCACCATATTCACTAGATGAGACTTCAACGTATAACCCGCAGCTCCGTCAACTATCAAAGTAACAGGTATCTTGTCTCTTAGGAGCTCATACACAGTAAGTTTAGCTCCTTGCAAACGAGGTCGAGTTTCTGTCGCAATCACACTGACCTTCTTACCCTGATGAATGGCAGTGCGTATTGGAGCTAGAGCAGTTCCGTAGCTTACAGTTGCTAATGTCCCGGCATTACAATGCGTCATGATCCGATCTCCATCGCCGATTAGGTCGGCTCCAAAGTCTCCTATTCGTCTATTCGCCTCGACATCTTCATCCGCCATCAACTTAGCCTCACATACAAGCTCTGAGACAATTTCACTTACAGTACCGTTCGCTGCTTCGGCCTTTCGCAAGACGCGGTCTACTCCCCAGAATAGATTCCATGCAGTCGGACGACTCTTACGAAGAAGAGTTGCGGCCGCATTTAGTTCTACCATAAAACGGTCCTTGTTCTTTGCTTTGGAAGAACTCGCTGCAAGCGCTATACCCATACCTGCAGCAACACCTATCGCAGGTGCTCCCCGTACAACCATTTCCCGGATAGCCTTCGCTACTTGGTGGTAATTATCGTATGTCACATACACGAATCTTTCCGGAAGCTTGGTCTGATCAATCATGCGCACTCTTCCTCTGTACCACTCAACTGTCCTCAGACTTGACATGGGGCGCAATGATTTTACTCTCAGATAGACAGTGGTCTTCGGGAAGAATTTACCTTTCCGTTTTCTCAGCCACAAAAGCCTAAAGCAATGCGAATCTTTGCGTCCCTCAAGTGCTCAACATGGAGAACTCGACCAGCGTGCCTAACAATACCCCTGCGGTTGCCGAGGAGAAAGCCCAGTTCACCCCCTGGCAAGCATTCTGTACAAGTAAGGTATACTTACCTTACAAAGCGGAAATGATGGAATTAAGAGATCGTGGTTACGGAGACCTGAAAGATGAAAAATTGACACTAACACCGTACGAATCATTCTACCTATTCGAAAAACAGAAGATCGTAGTTAAGAAGAAAGGAACCGATGAAACCCTTAACCTTCGCGATTTGGTCAGAAAGTTTTCAGTCGGCAAACCAGAGATCTGGATCAAATATCTTGTCTACCGCGATCTGAGAGACCGCGGATACATAGTACGAGAATCGAATCCACAATTCGATTTTGACGTCTACGGAAAAGGCCCTATGCGCCGACTAATCTCAATCGTGTACGAAGGAGGCGAAGCGAGTCTAAAGAAACTTGGAAAACTTCTCGCGTTCGCAGATGATCAAAGGAAGGAATTGATACTAGCGGTTGTTGATCGCAGAACAGATATCGTATATTATACGCTCAGCTCGCTGCACGTCTAGAGTGAAAGCTCATTGAGGTTGCTTGGCTCCGCATTGAGGACAAAGCATAGTGCCTGACGGGAACTGTGCTCCGCATTGAACGCAATATTTTGTCTGACCAGGTACACCCGGAATTACTGATTGAGGCGGCGGAGTCATTGGTGGATGCCTAACCATACCCAGAATTGACCCTCCAATTCCACCAGCTAGCAAATTCATCAATGTTATGGCCACAACAGCTCCTTGAAGTTCCGCAAAACTGGGTTGTGCGCCTGAGGGTAGGGGGATTACTTCGAAAATCACTAAAATCTGAGAAACACCAAGAAAGAATGGAAGACTAAGAACTCCGGCGAGCGCTCCAGCTAAAGAAGCATGCCCCATCTTCGCATAGATTATGTATGCCGCGCAGGCCCCGGCAACGAAACCTCCTATTGGAGCTGCATAAGTTACGTTCCCAATACTCAACACAGAAGAAACCAAACCGCCGAGAACTACACCGGCTAAGACACCGGTCCCAAGTTCCCGACTTTTAGCGACAGACATGGAAGTCGGCTCGCTACAGTAACCTAGTCGCTATAAAGGTTGCATATCATTAACAAGATTATAGAACTAGCTCCTACTACTCACGGCTCAAATCTGGTAACGAGATTGAGCTCCAACGAATTCACCCTCCCTCGCGGAATGAAGGACATCGAACCAGATGAAATGAATCGACGGCTTTGGTTGTATGATCGGATCAGACAAGTAGTGCAAAGGTACGGGTTTCAACTTGTCGAACCAACAACTATTGAAACCCTCAAAACATTGGAAGCAAAAAGTGGGCCCGCGATCAGGAATGAAATTTACTGGTTTAAAGACAAAGGCGATCGTAGCCTCGGTCTCAGATTTGATTTAACAGTTGGCTTAACACGAATAGTATCAAATCGATCAGACCTACCAGAACCCATCAAATACGCTGCAATAGGCGGCAACTGGAGGTACGACGAACCGCAATATGGAAGATACAGATACTTCACCCAATGGGACGTAGAAATATTTGGTTCACCAAGCCCTCTAGCTGACGCTGAAGTGATCTCAATCGGAGCAGAGATACTCCGAAATGTGGGATTGAAAGACTTCATCATCAGAATCAGCAATAGAAAACTCATAGAAGCCTACCTAAACCAGCTTGGCATCCGCCAGGGTAAGAAATTAGAACAATCACTCAGAATTATCGACAAGATACGCAAGGAAAATCACGTGCAACTCGAGAGAGAGTTGGCGGCCATCAAAATTTCGAAACAGAAAATATCCGAAATCTTCACGTTCGTCTCACTAAACGGTCCTCCTAAAACCTGCCTTAGCAAGCTAAAGGCGATAGAAATCAAAGACGAAAAAGCAAAAATTGCTATAACTGAGCTAGAAGTACTCGCAGATGCTCTCGACGCTTTCGGACTGACTTCGAGTTGTATTTATGATCTGAGTATAGTTCGAGGAATCGGTTACTATGACGGTATCGTCTTCGAAGCTTTCGACAAGGCAGGCGATGTTGGAGCAATCTTTGGCGGTGGAAGGTACGATCAGCTCTGCAAAGTCTACGGCAAACGCGATCTGCCAAGCACAGGAGCGGCTGGAGGAATAGAGCGGTTAATGATCTCCCTAGAACGCGAACATCTCTTCCCAACACCACAACCGATCGCAAAAGTCTTCGTTGCCACGGTAAAGACAGATTTGAAAGAACATGCAATCAAACTCGCTACCCGGTTACGTGAGAACGAAATCGCGGCGATAGTGGATCTGAAGGATAGAAATTTAGGAAAACAAATCGACTACGTAAATTCAACTAAGATACCATACCTGATCGTTTTAGGTCAACAAGAACTTGAAACACAAGTGGTAAAAATCAAGAATATGGCGACGCGGACCGAGACGGAGGCCTCATTCGACGACCTAGTCTCAAAAATCAAATCTTTAGACTAATCTGTTCCTAGAAACACTTCTTTCTCATGCGATTGCAGAATAGCATTAAGCGTAGCACGTTCGCCTACCAGGTCACGCATCGATACGACACCAACGAGTTTTTCGTATTCATCTAGAACTACAACGTGCCTTATTCGGTTCCTGTTCATGGCTTTCGCTGCCTCGGCAACATCAGCCTTGACCCTTACGGTTACTACGTCTCGAGTTCCGACCTCACCAACTCTAACGTTCAGATTCATCCCCGAAGCCAACGCTCTGATGATATCTCTCTCCGATATCACGCCCGCCAACGTAGCTTGGTCACCAGGATTCAATATGACAAGCAAACCCATATTGTTACTCACCATCATCCGCGCAGCATCAAGAATAGTCTTGTCTGAGGTAATCGTAACTAGTGGTTTAGTAATCATATGGCCGACATTCAAACACAGAATCCCCTTCACATTCTACTCTCGATCGGGATGTACTGCAACCCAACCTCTCCGACGTATAACGCCTTAGGGCGGATGAGTCTGTTAGATTGCAAATATTCTATTACATGAGCCGTCCAGCCAGCGATTCTGCTCATTACGAAGATCGGTGTGAATAGATCTGTTCGAATGCCCAGTATGTGAAATACAACTCCCGAATATGAATCGACGTTGGGAAAGATCGATGATCCAGCTAAATGGCTTAACGCGCTATTCTCAAGTGCAACTGCAGTTTCAAAGAGCTCTTCCTGGCCTTTCTTCTTTGCCAATTCGGCACCGATCGCTTTGAAAATCTTGTAGCGTGGATCGAAGTTCTTGTAAACACGATGACCGAACCCCATAATTCTCCTCTTCTCACTGAGCGCTTCCACAACGTACGTTTCAGCTCTAGATGGGTCACCAACCTCCTGTACAGCCTTCAATGCCTCCTCATTCGCTCCACCATGAAGTGGTCCTCGGAGAGTTCCAACACCAGATGTTAGAACCGAATACATATCCGCTAATGTGGAAGCGGTCACGATACACGAGAAGGTTGAAGCATTCATCTCATGCTCCGCGTGGAGAATTAAACCAACGTCCATTACGTGAACATCGTATGGATCAGGTATTTTTCCGGTGAGCATGTAGAGGAAGTCTGCCGCATGGCTTAATCCGGGTTTAGGGGGGATTGGCTTTTCTCCGTTACGGATCCTATCGAACGTAGCGATTATCGTCGGGGTTTTGGCAAGGATTTGAAGGCACTTCTCCACCCTTTGTTCCATGATGTCAGTTAACGGCTGAGGATCATAAAGCGCCAGAGAGGAGATAACAGTTCGAAGTACGTCCATGGGTTCGCTATTGATAGGAAACGAGCGAATCAGTTCTAGCACGTCGGGGTGAAGGGCGCGATAACTCTCAATTTTTTGAATGAATTTCTGAAGCTGATCTTTTGTCGGGAGCCAACCATAAAGGAGTAGGTAAACGGTTTCTTCGAAGGTCGAATGGTCGGTAAGGTCCTCGATACCGTAGCCGCGATAGAAGAGCCTACTTGACTCGCCGTCGATGAAGCAGATCTTACTTTCGCTCACGTAAACGTTATCCAGGCCTTTGTGGATGACTACTGGCTCTTTTATCGTAGACAAATCGTTCTCGAGGCTTTTGTTTCCTACACACTAATACGAATTACCTCGTTTCAGAAGTAGAAGAGAAAAAAGTTGGGAAAGACGTCTGTTCAGTATGCTGATGCGATAGTTAGTGACGATGAGCCCGAGAACCAGAAAGGTGGGGTATATGCGTCGTCGATGTTGCTTCTGAGCTGGTCTTGTTGACCTGCTTGGTTGTTCAGGTAATTCACCGAGTCAAACACAGCATTGTAGACGTTCATTCCAGAGGCGAGGTAATCGACGAGTTGACTTGTTAGGTCATCCATTAGTCCGAAGCCCATGTTTATGACGCCATTGCAGTAGATCACTGACGTTGCCCCTGCACTAACCATGGTCGGACCGAAGTCACTTGAGTGGCTTGAAAGCAGGATCATTAGTTTAACATTGTTTAGTGTCCCTGCCGTAAAGTGTTCACTGATGAAGTTCGAGGTTATACCGAATATGCCAGCGTTTCCGTTTATCCAACCCTGACTGACGTCTGCTGCGTACTTCTGTTCCGTTGCACCGTTAACAGATTCCCCGACGTAGAAGTAAACGACATGGTTCCAAGTGTACGTCATCGTACGCCAAATTACGATATCGTAGTTGTTAAGCTGGTTAACCAAGAAATCGATGGTGACATTGCCGTCTGTAAGGAAAGTGGTAGTGTACCCTGCCTGCTTTAGTCGGAGTGCCATGTAGTTTTCATAATATCCTAATGGAAATATCCGGTTAATCGACGAGAGAATCACAGCCTTGCCAGTAGGCGGCGCCGGCGCTCTCATAGCCATGGCTGCTACTGGATGAGCTAAGAATGGTAGCGTCGTCAGCAGTAGCATAACTGCTACGAGGATCTTCTTCAAGTCTTGCACCTTTACTGAAATCGAAGTTTCTGATCACTAAAGCATTATCCACTCCGATGGCAAAGTTATCCGGATTGAGGATCAACAAATTGCTTAAATTATCTCAACTGAATCGGCGGCTAACTATTTTCCGAATCGTATTAGAATAAAGCCGATGATCACCAAAACCGTTCCGCGAAAGAATGTGTCCCATGCAAGATTGAAAACTCCAAACCTCCAGTATGCGGCGCCATATCCGTTCCCAAGATAGATCCCGCCGAGAGTGCATACTAATCCGCCAAAATATTTCACGTATTTGCTAAGATTCAATGTACGTCTCCTACGGATAGATATTCATGCAGTGCGATGTTAATTCTTGTCTAACCCATTCATGCTAGTGTTGGCGGGCCCGCGGGGATTTGAACCCCGGGCTTCTGCACCGACAGTGCCGGTTCTACAGCTTTTTCCGGTGTTCCTTAGGGGGTTCGGCGGTTCGCGGTTTGCGCGGATCTGCCGCTCTATCCAACCTGAGCTACGGGCCCGGTCTCGATCCAGATCAGCCGAAGTAAAAGCATTGTTAGAGTTTTGCGTTCGGCTCCCAAGAAAGTTAAAGAATAGAGTTGAACTTTTGGAGATTTGGTGCGGGGATACCCGAGGCCTAGCAGTGCTAGGCGGGAACCAGGTCAAAGGGGCAGGACCGCCACGATGGCGGAGCCACACTTAAGATCGAAACGTTGCCTGGGCTAGAGGAGATATCCTGTGGCGTAGAGATAAAACGCGCAAGCCTTCAGGGGTTCGAATCCCCTTCCCCGCACCAAAATTCAATGAAATCGTGCGCGATTGCAGTTTTCGCTCACAATAGCAGGTTTCCCAAATTTTCTTCAGTCGTTGTTTCGGCAGTTTTGGCACATGATTTCAGTTGTGCTAAGGCGGGAACTTCTGCTGAATTCTCCAAGGGGTTTGCCGCATTTGGCGCATCTAAGCCATTCGAACATTGTTCTCGCATACATTGCTACTTCTTCCTCCAGCAGACGCCCAATTCGCAGAATCCGTGGTTGGCTTCAACGCATTGGTCGCATTCACATGTGCAGTCATAATCTATCTCGCATGATCTATCGAATTCTACTTCTTGCTGAGACATCTCTTATCATGAGAACTTCGCTGAGGAAGTTCTTAGAGAGATCTCATTGTTCACTCAGGTTATCTGGTGAGGTTATGGTATTCACATGAAAGATTGAATCGGGAGATTTTGGACGCGGGGTCATTCATGCAAGCACAGTCTTCGGGACGCCCCACATGTCACCGTACGTCCGTAGCATCAATTGAGCGTTGTTAGCCTTGAAAATCTTGCATACGAATCACTTACCGTACCACGAGTAGTATCACGTGTGAGCGGTTTCTCCGCCCTATACGGAATGAATAGCCGACGGATGATCGACAGTTCTCAGTGCAGTAAAGTGTACTTCCCATTGCCCGACTTATTTGCACAAATGGATCAACAATTTTTGGACGTCAATGGTTCGGTGCAGTTATTCCTTGTTGATTGGAAAAACCCGTCCCTCAAAGACAGTTCCCCAGATGGGTATGTCCTTGAGCTTCGTTGGGTCGACGGAGTATGGATCTTGTTCGAGTATGGTGAAGTTGGCGATTTTACCTGGTGCGATGCTGCCGAGTTCATTCTCTTTACGCCATGAATAAGCAGCTTCGATCGTGATGGCGCGGAGAGCAGTATCGATGGGGATACGCTGCTCTGGACCTGCCACTCGTCCTGAATGGGTGATTCGGTTTGCGCCGCACCAAGCAAGGTAGAGCGGGTGGGTTGGTCCCATGGGAAGATCTGAGTGAAATGAGTAGTGGATACCATGGTTTGTAACTGATGCGCTGCGCACCATCGCGTCGGCGCGTTTTGGTCCTAGCCCGATCTCGCTGTACTTGTCAGAGAAGCCCGTAACGTAATATGGATTGGCACTGACGATTGCACCGAGTCGCGCGATCCGGTCTATCTGTTCTTCCGTTGAGTTCGCAAAATGGATGATCACGCTGCGACTGTCGGGCGCGGGTTTTCGTGCATAAGTTTTTCGAGTATATTGAGCACGACTTCTAAGCCTTCGTCTCCGTTGACGTGAATGTGCAACTGATACCCGGCATTCCAATAGAGCCTTGCCCTTCTTTCCAATTCGTCTGGAGGTATGATCCACTCGCCGTGGTGGCCGTCTAGATATCCGTCCTTCATCTGCATAAGTTGTGAGATGATAGCTCCATCAGCGAAGAGCTTGATCTGTTTGCTGAAGAATTGCATTTTACCATCGCCTGATGGGGCGAGCGCGATGGTTTTCTCGGTTTCCGTCAGCGCACCTTCGAGACCGTATCGGTCGACGATGCCCCGTCCATCTGCAATGAAGAAGCTGTAGAGCGGCGTATCATTGGATCCGAGAATTTGCTGGTAGAGCTTCCAAATGTCAGGTGTCATCAGAGCACCAGGCTCGTTGTACGCGGTTACACCGTTTTGGTGGAGCATTTTCACTAGTTGTTTCAGACCAAAAGTGATACGCTCAGGCGTAGCCAGTTTGGGCAAGATCGCGGGTAGGATAAGATTCAAGCCACCTTCGTAGAAGTGCCCCTTAGCCCAATCAGTTTGCTCGCTGAAGAGCCCTTTTCCCTGGATTGATTCTTCCGTTATGCCCAGCGCCTTCAGCGCTGCCGTATTCACATAAAATTCATGAGCAGATCTGTGCCAGACGGCTATTGGTCTCGAGATGCTGATATTATCGAGGGATTTCTTATCGATCAAACCATGGAAGAATTGATGGTATCCCCAAGTGAACAACCATTCTTCGGGATCCCTAAGTGCGGCATTCGCTTTGCTCAAACGAGTGATGTATTCCTCCTGGTTGGATGCTTTCTTCCAGGTCTTGCCTGGTACGACCCAGTCTTCCGGAGCGATCACTTCCACAGCTAGCGTAAGAGCGCCTAGAGCAGGGTGAAGATGCTGATCGATCAAGCCGGGCATGATAATCTTTGAAGCGAAGATATCGTCCAAGTGGTAGGGCGAGTTCCTAAGGAAGTCTTTGACTTCGTTCAGTGTACCGGCAACTATGATGCGCTTGCCGAACACAGCGACTGCTGTCGCTATCGGGTTCTCATGTTCCATGGTGACAATTTTCTTAGCGGTATAGACGACAATGTCTTCTTTTTGGCTAACGGGTACAAAAATCGGATTTATCTCACAGGTCATTAACTTTAGAAAATCCGCGCCAACTTATAGGCTTATATCTACTAATAGGTTCGCATTGATTCCCTTACCAGCATTTAACGATTAACTGATTACTAAACTCGTACTAGTTGCTAAATTCATTTTTCCACCTTAGGTCTCAACATATCAAGTTGGCTGAATGATTCAGTCAGCCAGTAACCGTACGTTGTGAGAATTTTGTGCTTCGAGGATTGTAAACAGCCTTCTTGACTATATCTTCTGAACTGACACCATAAGTCCGGAAGTATTTCTCATAAGCATATGCGATAATTTCATCCGATTTAGCTCCAATCACGGATTTGTTCGACCAAAGTTTAAAATGGTAACTAAAGACGTAGCGCATTCCTCAGGCAGTTTCCAGTGAGGTTGAAACCTAGAGACGTAACAGTCTCGGCAGTTTTCTCTGTTCTTACCGCAATCGGGGCGTGGATTTCAATACCATTACCAATAACTCCCGTGCCGTTTACCTTGCAAGTGTTCTTTGTTCTGTTGTCCGGCGCAGTGTTGGGAGGAAGGCTTGGAGCGTTAGCCCAGATTATATATCTACTGCTGGGGTTAATTGGATTACCAGTTTTCGCCGGTGGAGGATCTGGTCCAGGTGTTCTAGTTGGACCCACGGGAGGATACTTGTTGGGGTTTGTATTGGCAGCCTACCTGACAGGTAGAATCGCTGAAGCCAAACGTTTTCCATGTCTTATACGAATGACACTTGCTAGTCTCACGGGGTTAGTTCCAATCTATTTGCTCGGAGAGATTGGATTATGGATGTGGCTGAGAAGCAGTCTTCCGGTCTTGCTAATGTTTGGAGTAATCCCTTTTCTTCCAGCCGATATAGTCAAAGCAATTATCGCGGCGTATGTCGCTAGTAGAAGACAAGTGAGGCAACTACTCCAAAAGCAGAATTAGGTTCTATGTGAAGAGAATCAATTGCGATTGGATATCATTTTGTCCATTTCCGTTCTGAGGAATGTTGCCTTAAGCTGCATTACGCCTTTCAGATTCCTTAGTGCTTTCTCGAATGCAGTGACCTCACTGACACGTCCTTCCAACACAACAATTTTCAGACAATGTGAGGCTCCGAGATGCACATGTAACGATGACGCGATTAGATCAACATTTTCATGTTCCACGTCCGTAAGGGCAGCATCTATTCCCCTTATTTCATGGTTATAGACAACGGTGACGACCGCGGTCACCGATTCGCTTGCGTTGAAGGAATGCTTTTCCTCGCTGATGAGATTACGTAAGGTTGATTGTATTGCTTTCGAGCGATCCACAAATCCCATTTCCGTGGCAGCCTCATCGAAGCGTTGTAATAGTTCGGGTGAAAGAGAGAGACTGATTCTGGTCACTTTTTCCTTAGATCTCATATGTAGCGTCCGTTATTACTGATCTCGAGCGTTCTATTAAGTCAGTATTACTGATCATTAATTTTTTATTACTACAATAATCCATGCCGACTGTGAGGGACGGGTTGAAATGTCTCGAGAGGGAAATTCGGCGATTGGCCTTTCTCGAGGCGAGAAAACTAAAATTGTGATTGTTTATGCGTTGATCGGAACCGCTACAGTACTGGGCCTTGTGGCGTCGACGATTGTAGGTAAACTTTCGGTTCTACTCGCAGGCCTCGGAATAATCGCGTACACGTTTGGATTGCGTCATGGTGTTGATGCTGATCACATCGCCGCGATTGATAACACCACGCGGAAGCTGATTCAGGACGATCAACGTCCATTCACGGTCGGGATGTGGTTTTCTTTGGGGCATTCGACGATCGTTATCGCGTTGATAGTGGGATTGGTTGTCGCAACTAGAACCGTAATTGGGCATATTCCTGCACTGGCAAGTGGAGGTGCCATTGTTGGAACTATGGTTTCCGGTGTTTTTCTCTGGTTGATAGGCTTGGTTAACTTGGTTATTGTTTTTGGCATTTATCGTGTTTTTAAGGAAATGAAAAAAGGCAAGTTTATGATGAATTTTCTTTGCCGAAACAGATTCCGACCGAGTGAACAGATAGCTGCGAGTTTATAGCTTACAGATTTTCCCATGTGTCGAGAAACGAATCTACTGCTTTGTCTAGAAAGCTTTGTCTGTATGCTGAGAGGATTTTAGTCAATCTTTCGGGTTCCGAAATTTGGAAACAAGTTAACTCACTATCATTCTTCTTCCCACGCGTGACAACTCCTACTTGTTGGAGCCGTTTCAAGTGCCAGGTGATCGTGGAAGGCGATAGATTTAGTTCTTGAGCAATCGTCCTATAATCTGATCCTGGGCGTAGAATGAGAAACGTGATGATTTCTCTTAGGCGTGGCTGTCTTAGGATTGAGATGTATACCCGTTCTTCGTGTCGGATCGGAGGTGGGTAGAATCGGACGAATTGGCCGTCGCGCTCCGATTCTAAGCTGCCTGATCTCAACAGCGTTCGGAGGTGATGTTCTAACGCCCCGTTCGCCAAGTGCAGTCTTCTTTGAATTTCTCTGAAGTGAAGCCCTGGAGAGCGCAAGAGTAGACCTCCAATTCTTCTACGAGTGTCCGACAGAGCGTGCTCACCGAGTTCTACATGAGCAGGTTATGGCATGAATTAATTAATGCGTGTTGGTGCAAACTTCCACTTTACTTCCGGATTTCAGTGAGCTATCGCGGTGAAAGCTTGCTGGAAATCTTCGATTAGGTCTTCAGTAGCCTCTAACCCGACAGACAAACGAATCAGTCCATCAGTGATGCCCAACGCGTTTCGGTCTGCAGGTGTCATTCCGGCGTGTGAAGTTTGTACTGGTAGCGTGATTAGTGTCTCTACACCACCAAGGCTGGGAGCCACAATTGGTAACGTTGTACTTTCAATGAATCGCTGTGCGGCGGCAGCGCCTCGTTTAAGCTCGAAGCTTAGAACACCTCCAAAACCATCGAAGAGTTCACGTGCTCTCTTATGTTGTAGGTGTGTTTCGAGACCTGGATAGTTAACCTTCGCAACGGCTGGATGATCGTTCAAGAACTTTGCGATTTTGAGCGTGCTCTCGTTATGATATCTGACTCTAACCCCGAGTGTCTTCATACCTCTGTGTAGTAGGAAGCAAGCGTGGGGGTCGAGTGATCCGCCTAAATGATCCAGTCTACGTTTAACTCTGGTTACAAGCTCTTTGCGTCCTATGGCTGCGCCGGCGACAATGTCGGAATGACCGTTGAGATACTTTGTGCAACTGTGCAGTGATAGATCGAAACCATGTTCTGGCGGTCGAAAGTTGATTGGGCTTGCGAAAGTGTTGTCGATAATTGTCACTAGGTTGTTGGCTTTTGCGAATTCGACAATCGCTTTGTGGTCAGCGACTTGCATCGTAGGATTCGTCATTGTTTCCACGTAAATCGCTTTAGTGTTTGGTCGCAGCTTCATCTTCCATGATTCCGGATTGTTTCCGTCAATGAAATCGTATGATATACCGAATGAACGAAAATCTTTCGTGACGAAATCATGAGTGCCGCCGTACAGGCAGTCTTGAGAGAGCAGATGGTCTCCTGAAGAGAGAATTGAAAGTAACGTGGTTGAGATGGCCGCCATACCGCTCGCCATAACTAACGCGGCTTCAGCGTTCTCGAGTGCCGACAATTTTTCGTGAAGAGCGATGTGGTTAGGCGTGTTATTCAAGCGTATGTACATTAGGTCGTGGTAGTTTTTTTCACCAGAATACTCGAACATGGTCGATTGAAAAATCGGCATACTGACAGCGCCCATGATCAGCGGGTCAGGTTCGCCTGCGTGGATGAGTTTAGTGTCTATATGCTTGAAGTTCTTCGTCAACGAATTCTCTGCTCGTTATTGAAATCGTAGAATCGTTGTATAATAAACTAGTAGTGGTGAGCGGGTGTTACCGTGGCTTGCTGGCGAAAGGATCTGCAATTTAGAACGCTAGTGAAACCTATGCGGTTTCCCAGGAATGGACGATACTATGCCAAAGAAAAACATACGAAAACTGTATGACCGTCGTGTGAACTTTGAAGCGATTAGATCGTATCCTTTGTGTCTCTTGGTGTTTCCAGTGATCTTATTCGCCTAGATGCAGCCTCAAGTTCTTTTTCCAGTTCGTTGATTTTTGATTTCAATTGTTGAACGTCTTCGCGCAAACGTTGAGGTTCGCCTCCGGTTATTGAATTGGTTAGATCTGTCTGAAGTTTCATGATTTTTTCCTGCAGCGCTGTTCTAATCTGTTCGACTTCGACTCTAGGCAATGATTGTGCAAGTCCTTCCTGCATTTTGCCAAGTTGAGTTTTAAGTTCCGCAATTGCTGTGTCGAAGACTCTGACTCCTTCCTCCGCAGTTTTCGGGATTGATTTCGCGATTTGTCCTTTCAACTTTTCAATCTCGACTTTAAGCTGTGTTTGAGCTCCCGCTATCTTTTCTTCAGTTTCGGAAATGTTGCGCGACCTAGTTGACTTGAGTTGAATTTCGTTAATTTTCGATCGGAGTGTTTCAGCTTCTTTTTTAGATTCTTTCAACTTTAGTTCGAGTTCTGAGATGCTTTGTTGTAGGCGTTCCTTAATGCTGTCGAGTTGAGCCTTCGAAACTGATTGATGGAGCTTCAACTCCATTTGTTTTAGTTTCCGCTCCAATGAGGCGTTAGAGGGTTTGTCTTTCGAAGGGCTCGTTTTCTTCGATTTGATCATCTGAGTAATTCCTGCGATAGCTTACATTAACAGAGTTCATGTTCCAATCTAATAGGTATCGCTGATTTTCATTTTGTAGTATGCAGTCATGATCCGACGAAGTTGCCGCGATCATAAACTGCCTTCAAGTCAATCTGAATCCTCATGATGGACTGGATTTCACGGATAATTAGATTCGAGTTCCAGTTATCAAAAATGAAACTCTACATCAACTCTTAGTGTGAAGGTTAGGAGAAGCAGTCGTGCGAAGCGAATTGCTGCTTCTGGTGTAGGAGAGAGTTTGGATGCGGGAAATCGTTGCACGGGACATTATGATTAAAGAGGTTCATACGATCGCGCAAGATAGAAAGGTGGCTGGCGTGCGTCTTGTTATGTTCCGTCATAACATCGGAGCCCTTCCAGTTGTCGACGCCGATAATATTTTGGTCGGCATTATTACGCAGCGAGATATCGACCTGGCTGGCGCTAATGTTTCGAACCTGTTAGTCTCTGACTTGATGACTCAGACCGTCGTGAAGGCAAAGGAGACGACTTCGTTGCGTTGGATTGTTGAGAGGATGATCAAGACGGGTATTCAGCGAATTCCAGTAGTCGATAACCAGTCGAAGTTGCTTGGGCTTGTAACGCAGACTACGGTCATTAAGGCGGCGTTAATTTTCGATCTTCTTAAGTGATTGTAAGTTTAGCATGTGAATGGACGTGGCTTCAGATGGTTCTGCGGTGTCCGTACTTTGGTTCGATCGTAACTTTGTGAACCTCTACTTTTGGTGTGGCGTATAGGGCCACAAAAGGTTCAGGTTTGGTTGTTTCTCCGGCTAATATTGAGCCTGATGAGCTTCCCAGATCCGTATAGAACACGTCTTTACCATCGGTGAATATGGCCGCGTGAATTCGTGAGGGGATGGTTCTGACGTGGCTGTCGTATTGTGTAATTTCCGTTTCTGCTTTTCCTGACCAAGCGAGGAGCATTGATTCGGTCTGGTTTGTGCGTCTTCCCAAGATGTACGTCTCATTTGGTTCAATGGAAATCGAATTCATGCCGCCTGTTAATATGCGTTTGGAGTCGCGGTAGGTCAGGGGCGTGTTTCGTCCTAGGATTATGGTGACTGGATCTATGGTTTGACTGATTTTGAATGGTTCATGGACTTTAATTGAACTTTCTCCATACTCTATTGTATACGAAGTGTATGCGTCGTCAAATGATGGATGTGTTTTTCGGAAGTTTTCAGTAACCTTTTCTAATCTTGATTGAAGTGAATTCAGCTGTTCCATAAATCGGTCAATTAATGCGCTTAGATCACGGTAAATTAAAACTTGGTTCGTGAGAATCGTCTGCGAGTTTGGTGCATCGAATCCGGTGCTTCCTCGGATCTGGCACGAGAAGTGGCATAGTAATATCGCTCCTGAGGTATATGGTGTCGTTCAACTCGCAGGGGGGCTGGTCTAGTTGCAATCAGAGTTAGGCGCCGTTATTCTGGCTGGCGGCAGAAGCGCAAGGTTGCCTGATAAGTGTTTTCGAAAGCTTGGCTCTAAAGAGTTGATCTTGCATGTCTTCGAGAAGGTGTCCCAAGTCACTTCGGAAATCACGATTGTAGGTAGGGATACTTCATCAGCTATACGACTTCGCGAGATTCTTCCTTCAGCTAGAGTCGTTCTAGATGAAATTGAAAGTCAATCACCAATGGTTGGAGTACTTTCTGGACTTCGCGCGACGCGAACAGAGTACGCGTTTATGTCTGCATGCGATACTCCGTTCATAGAACCTAAAGTTATTCGTGTGCTGTTCGAAGCGGCTTTGGGAACGGATGGTGCGATTCCATCGAATGGAGAACTTGAGCCTCTTTGTTCCGTATATCGTCGATCAAGTACGATAAACGCGGCTCAGTTTTGTCTTCAAAACGGTCAGTTTAGCATGCTCGAATTGATTTCACAACTGAGGACTCTTGTCAAGGTGCAAAAGGTACGATTACGACGTGTGGATCCACAGCTATTGACATTTGTAAATATCAACACAAGCAGTGATCTCGAGAGAGCTGAGACGTTGATTCGTAACCTCTAAAAAAATGCGGTTTGCTGATTTTCTATCACTATTCAGGTTCTTGTGGCGATAGACAAAATTACATTAAGCTCTGAACGATAACTCCTCTACGGTGGGATTATGCCTACGAAAGAGATCGACAAGAAGCGACTGCCTTCAACGCTCCGACAATTCATCGAGAGATACCCTAAGGTGTGGTCAGCACACGAAAGTCTGGGAATGGAGTGCGCACAGGCGGGTCCGCTGAGCGAGAAGCAAATTCAACTGATCAAAATTGCAGTTACAGGATCTCTGACGCTTGAAACCGCCTTCAAAACGCACGTGCAAAAATCCATTCAGGCCGGAGCATCAAAACGTGAGATCGAGCACACAATAATCCAATTGCTGCCAATTTTGGGTATGGGCAAAACTATGATGGCTATGAAGTGGTATCAAGAATCCCTAAGTCGTAAACGATGATCTTACTCACTCTGTGGTTGCGACATCGCTGCTATGCACCGTAAGAGTCCGGTAATGATTTTCGTAGTCGGAACGAGCGGTTCCGGCAAAACGACCACTATCGAGTATCTTACCTCTCACCTTACGAAACTAGGGTTCCATGTCGGAATTGTAAAGCATATTCACGAGGGAGGCCTGAATCTGGATACGCGTGGAAAAGACACGTGGCGACATGCACGGGCTGGTGCAGACTTGATCGTAGGTGTCGCGCCACGCGAACTGTTACTTTTCAAAAAGACATCGAGCGAAACCAGACTTGACAATGTTCTCTCCAATCTGCGTTCTGAACCAATCGATGTTCTCTTCATGGAAGGCTATTCGGCGAATTCTTCAAAACATTCGTACAAGATCGTTACTGCAAACGACCTTGCGGATCTGAAGCGTACGCTAAGGAAGAGTCTACTGCCTATTCTAGCAATAACAGGACCTGTGGCGCGTTCTTCGAAACCCAGGCTCAGGACACTTGCGCTTCCATCACAAGGAGTTGAGTTAACCGCCATTGTTCGCCGGTTAATCCGCCCCAAGGAGTTGCAGGACTGTCTCCGAAAAGCATCAAAGGCTCACGGTGGGAGTTGTGTCGGACTGGCAGTTGGACTACGAGCTAGTTATTTGGTATCTAACATTCTCGGAGAGCTGTCTTCAGGCCTGGCAATATTCGGAACAAAACGATGCATCACAGAAGCGTTCAGGTACATGTATCCTAAGCTTCGAATCAAATTGAAGAGCGGACGGGACGATTTGATCATTGTTAGGAAGGAAAAAGTAAAGGTGCTACTTCAGTTAGCTCCCAAGAAGGAATACGGAAATGCTACGCGGGTGTTAGATGTACCGGATGCGGAGTTATTCGAATCAGTAAAAGTCGTTGAGCAAAAATAATCTAAGTCGATCGGCCCGCAATTTCTTTAGCGATTTCTTCTTTCGTCTTTCCTTCCGTGGTTATTCCAAGAGATTTTGCCGCTATTATGAGCGGGTCAGTGGTAGACGGTGTGGATGTTGATGTGGTGGGCGTTGGGGGTGGGGTGTATGTGGAAGGTGATGTTAGTTCTCTCGATGCTTTCTCGAACTCGCGGTTTAGCCAGGCCTATAGATCTGGCCATTTCAGGAAGTTTTTGTGGCCCCCATAGGAAGATGACTACGAGTATTACGACTACGCTGATGGCTTCGAATCCTACTAACGCCAAGTTCGCATCTCATGTGTACTGTGCGGTTAGCGATATAAGAATGGTGAGCTGTTGCGGAGTCTGAGAATGAGCTTGCGAGTAACTCCTGAGTCTTAAAACGCATGCTCACGATGAAGTGCTACTGCCCAAAGATCTTCTCGTAAATTTCAGTCTGTCTACACTTTGGACAGAGTTTGATCACTTCTTCGTTGCCCGGTAACATTGCGGAAACTTTCTTGAACATTTTCACCGAGACGTATGGATCATTGCATCTTGCACATTTTATCATTTCGTCTCTGTAGACGGTTCTGGTCGTAAGAGTGATCGGACCGTTCATTTTAGATAGCGTTATCGAGTGTTCTGGACAGAGTTCCGCACATAATCCACATCCTGTACACTCTTCCGAGGTGAAATTCAAATTCTCATGCTGAATCGCGAGCGCTTGGTGTGGACATGACTCAACACATGCGTTACACAGAGTACATGACTCGGATACGATCATGTTTGTTAGACCTAGTCCTGTGGCCTGGGGTCGCCCTCTTGATAATGCGTTGACAGATTTCACATAATTCTTCCATGGGCTTTCCAATTGTACTAGATGCTTTATCTCGTGGATGGGCCGATTTGATAATTGCGTCTAGCCTAGTAGAATCAACTTTCCCTTCCATGTAAGCTAATGTTGGTCCGTCTTTGTCAGAGAGCGAGGATATCAAGTTTAACGCCTGTCTCACATTTTCTTTGGCTGCACATTGTCCGTCCGCACAGTGAACTATTAGTACATCAATAGAGACCGCCGCTCTCGCTATTTGTCTGACACCCATAACTCCGATTCCAGGTACCTCTTCGATATCCACCCATGGTTGCGGAGCGAGGTTACGTTCATCACATGTAACAACGAGTGATTTTGTTGGGGCTGAAGAGGACTTTATTGCATTCAGCAAGCCTTCGTACGCGTCTTCGGAGAGTTCTGGAATTTGGATTGCGGCGACCGGGCAAACTCCCGCGCATAGTCCGCACCTGATGCAATACTCGTTCGAGACAGTAACGGATTTGTTCTCAATTTTCAGGGCTCCCGGAGATGGACATGCGTCGACGCATTTCGAACATCCGAACTTAGCTTCGCACGAATCTGCCGATACTACTGGTAAGTCGTATCGGGTAGGAGAGTTGCGTGAAAATCCGAGTTGGAAAAATTCTCGACGTGACATCGCCCGGCTAGATGAGATTCCTTTTGTCACGAATGCCTTGTCCGACTTTATGAGTTTGCCGAGCTTTGCATCTACTCGGAAGAGTATTTCCTCGGGCGAGTCTGTGGTGATAACTTCAATTGTTTCTCTGAGTGATGCTTTAGTTTGATCGCTAGGTGAGCCTAGTTTTCTTATTACCAGTGCGATTGGATGTCTCAGTAATTGGCGACGCGGTCGCGTCGCTGTTGGTGTAGATTGTTGCTTCGGACCAATTAGAATGAATGTGGGAGGTTATTTTGTCTGTGATTTTCGATTCCAAGCCGTTGCAGTAGACCATCACCTTCATTGCGAGCTGCATCCTTGGAACTGTTCTGATTCATTCTTCACGAAAGTCTTGAGTAAGTCTGCCGCTGATTTGTGAAATGATGAGCTAGTTGATCGAAGAATGCATTCGGCAAATCTATCTACCCAAGGTTCAAGATGTTCTCTTAGAAATTCTTGCTGCATCTCTCTTCTTCTTGCAGATTCTTGAGGGTTCCCTTGTTCTAAAGCTCTGAGTTCCTCGGCACATAGAAAATGCATAAACTCCATCTCTACGGCGATGTGGTCGGGTAGATCATTGAAGTTCTTTGCCAGGACCAGGTCTGCTTCTGCATATCTACGTCGTACATCAGCAGTCGAAGGACCCATTACAAGTCCCTTCTCTAGGAGTGGTCTGTCTTGACGGTAGATGGATTCGTATGGCGGACATTTTACGTGGCCTGGGCCCACAAAGAGTCTGAGATATTCTTTCTTTAGGTCCTCATTAGAAAGAATTGGTGAATTAACTTCTGGTTGCGAGATATTTGTATTCGCGCGAATGATTTCTTGCGCGTCGAGAATCGACTTGTAGAGATTTGTAGCATCCTCTTGAGGGAGAGAGAATGCGAGAGCTAGTATTCCGTAGACCTTGCTTCGGAAGTCAGCATGTTTCGATGGGGTGGAGTCTGACGTCAGTCTCTCCTCTGCAAACCTTCGGTCGAGTGGTTGAGAGCGGCTGGAGTGTTGTTAACTTATGGGAGAATGACTGATGTTACGGAGACCAATATTACAAAGACAGCTAAGTATCCGACAACGAGTAGCAGTAGCCAGGCTAGGTAATTCTTGAATGGCAACGTATTTGCAAGTGCTGCAGAAAGTATTACGATTATTCCTATGAACCAGATTAGCGGAGCCCAGAGGAAACCTGTGCTCGCCAGTGCAATTGATACGACAACAGTCGTTAAATCTCCTAACACCCAAAGTGAGACTCCTGCAACTATTAACAGGAGACCTAACAGGCCAACGGCTAGTGTCCTAACGCTTGTCAATTTTTTATGCCTCCACCACATCCAATTCGATTATGGGAAATAATTTGACGAATGCAACGTACAGCAGCACTGCCATCCAGAATGTGCCGGTTATGATGGATACTTCTGTTATGGTTGGGATGTAGATTCCGGTCGGATATAACGGTGGGTTTAGGAGTGAAGGTACGACGATTGTGAAGCGTGCGACCCACAAGGCCACGTTCAGTATTATTGACGCAATGAACGTTAATTTGGGATTGAATATCTTCTTGATGAAGACTGGTTTGAGTAGGATTATCGCAGGTACAGCGAATCCGATTATCACCATCGGCCAGAAGATTGGTGCGTAGCGGCCGCTAAACAGGAAGTCCGAGACTCTCAGTTCGGCTGACGAGCCCATGTAGTTCATTGTGAGTTCTTCAGCAATCCAGAGGTAAAGGTAGATAATCAGCACGTTCCTGAGGGCCCACGTGATGCCTTTGAGAACTTCATCAGTGATCAATGATTGCCATTTGTAGAGCCACCTGAATATCCACGCTAATGAGTAGACCGCAGCTACTCCACTGACAATTGCTCCGACCACGAAGTATATTGCGAATATTGTTGAGTACCAACCGGCTCTTGCGATCATTAGACCGAAGACGAAGGATACGACACTATGAACGGTGACCATTATTGGGACGATAGCGACAGCGAGCCACCATAGAGTCTGTTTATGTCTCTCTTTCTCCGTCTCCGTTCCTTCGTAATGCATGGCTAAACGTTTGTAGAACCATTCCCGACGTGGGATTCTGAGTGCTAATTGATCAATGTCGCCCCGCAAGCTGAGGTAGAGGTAGATGATTGTGCCCATGAAGTATGTCGTAATTGCTGATAGATCCCATAGCAATGGCGCTTGGAACCGACCGAACTCGAGAAGGTTGAATAGTCTATCCGGACGTCCGACATCGAACACTATGGACAGCGCCGCCATCGGCAGTGCCACGAATGTTAGAACTTCAGCCATCCGCGCGACGACTTTGTACTTCTTAAGATTCATCAGTCTAACTGAGGCTGAGATCGCTATTCCAGCGTGGCTTATGCCTATCCAGAAGATGAAGGTGGTAACGTAAATGCCCCAAGGAGATCCTTCTGCAACACCGTATGTCATGTAGTTGGGGGCGTTGTATACGCTCCGCATACCCGTCACTATCAGTCCTTGACTAAGTTGCGTGTACCAGCAGTAGAGGAACCATCCAGTCAGTATCAGCAGGACACCTACGAAGACGTAAAATCCTTTCCCGGTCTTGAGTAACGGTTGTAGAAGCGATTCCTCTTCAGCACTCATATCGTAGCCCTTCTTCAATCTTGGGATCACCTCCTGTGGTCTGGTTGCATTACGAGGCGGAACATAGTATACAGAAGGCTCTGTGCCTAATTCTTCGCGTAACCTTATGGTGGGTTTCGTTTGTAATTATTTGTGAGACTTCACTGGTTGGGTCGTCGAGGTCGCCGAAGAAACGTGCGCCTGCTGGGCAAACTTCTATGCAGGCAGGTGTGAGGTTTCCTGCGTCGACTCTCTGGAAGCAGAATGTGCACTTCTCTGCAACACCAACCGGTCTCACAGGAACCAGCGGGTTTCCTATCTTGAATTGTGAATTGTCCGGGGACTTGTACAGGTGGGCGCCAGTTGAAAGCAGGGATGCCGTATGGGCACGCGATTAGGCAGTAACGGCAACCGATGCATCTGTCCCAATCAAGGAACACGATTCCATCCTCGCGTTTTCGAAGTGCTCCAACGGGGCATACTTTGACGCAGGGTGCGTTGTCGCAGTGTTGACAATTGATAGGCATGTAGCTCATGCTGATGTCCGGATAAGTGCCTGAAGGTGTGTCCATCTCCTTACCGCCGTTTGTCAGGATGCGGTTCCACCAGATTCCGATGGGTTCGTCGTTCTCTGCTTTGCAACCAACTGCGCATGTCCAGCAACCTATACATCTGCTTAGATCAATTATCATAGTTAGTTTCGTCATTTCATTTCACCTCATGATTTCTTCACATCAACTAGAACATCGAAGTACGCGGTATTCGATTGGAAGAGAAAGACGACGGATTGTGCCGGATTGATCAGCTGATGCGTGAGCATGTTCACCGTGCTGTTAGGGAAAGCATTGGTCGCCTTGGTATGAGTTTACTACCCCAGGCCTTATGCCGTTGGTTACTCTAGCGAGTAGTTGTATCGAGCCACGATCGTTGAAGACTGTGACTGTGTCACCATCGCTGATGCCTCTAGCTTGAGCGTCTATTGGGTTTATTTCAAGGAATGGTACGAGTGGCGGGAGGACTTCGTCGAGCCATGGTAAGTTGTCCCATTGGGTGTGAGTTCTGAACCTTGTGTGAGCGCTGAGGAAGACGAGCGGATATTTCTGGTAGAGCGGATTTGTTGGTGATGCTTCGATCGGTTCTTTGTAGATCGGGAGAGGCATGTCGTAGGGGACGAGGGATTCCGCGTAGAATTCGATTCTGCCTGATGGTGTGGGAAAGTGTTGTTGATAGTATGGAACGTAGGGATGCGTGATGGGTTGGAATGAGGAAGTCCCGTAGTCTTTATCGGCTAATGCAACGACGCCTTCACTCTTCAAGGTATCCAACGTTAACCCGGACGGAAGACCGCTTAGCAGGAGGCTAATGTATTCGTCCGGAGTTTGGTTGAAGTATTGTCCTTGCCCCATTTTTTGAGCGACTTCTGCGAACATGTCAAGGTCGGATTTGGTCTCCCAAAGTGGGTCGATTATTTTCGGCATGTACTGGAGGTAGTAGTTTCCCCCTGGAAGCATGTCCGTCTCTTTCGTATTGCGTGGCGACCGGTAACACGATGTCAGCGTACTGAGCTGTCGGTGTCATGAAAATATCTGAAACGACGACGAAATCAAGAGCTTGCAGCGCAGAGATCGTGCGATTCGTATCGCCCTGTTGATTAACGAAGTTGTCTACTGGGAACCAAGCTGCTTTCACGGGGAATGGTTTACCGTTTAGGGCTGCGTCGCAGAATGAGAGTGGAGGGAGGTACGTGTACGCTTTCTTGTCTGGGTTTAACCAATCGGGAAGGTCTAGCGCGGCGTCCAAAAGAGCGCCGTTGTAGGTTGTGACCCCGCCGCCATGTACTCCGATGTAGCCGCATATAGCGGACAGGGTTATCATTGCCCTGTACGTTAGGTCGCCGTAGTACCAATGCGATATTCCTCCGAATCCAGCTTTGATGGCCGCAGGTGATCTTGCCGCAAATTCTTCAGCCAAATTCTGTATAGTGGAGGCAGGTATTCCCGGTTATTTTTTCAGCTTCGAGACGGAGGATACTGATTCACCAACTCAATGAGCAATTGAAAGGCGGGTTTGCAAGTGGTTCCGGCGGCCTCGTATGAACCAGTGAGAGTAGGGGTTATCCACCTTGATCATAAGGTACAATGGATTTGCTGGTGCTGTCATATACCATGTACTTAGTGGAACTTCCTCCGCTTACGTCCTTTTCCCTGAGGAATAATTGTGTGTCTTGACGGACTAAAAATGGGCCGACGGTGTATTTCGTAACATAATCTGAATTGTATAGCTGTCCGTTAATTATGACGTAAATCATGCTGAGTGCCAATGCTCCGTCGGTTCCGGGACGAATTGAGATCCACTGGTCAGAGAGAGCTGCAGTGGATGTGTACCGTGGGTCAATGTTCACTATCTTGGCTCCGGTGCCGTTCGGGTTAGATTTTATCACATCCTCAGAGGTGATAGTGCCTTCTCTTGCGTCTAAGACGAATCGCATGTCCGGTACGTCAGTTTCAGCCAGATTATTGCCCCACAGGATGATCATGCGTGAATTTCGTAAGTCTGAGAGATCATGGCCATCGAAGCTTCCTAGAATTTCGTTGGCGCCGCATGGGCTTGCCGAGTCGCCTTCGTTGTCTCCTTCGAAGTCGCCTGCGCTTGCACCGATTACGCTCGCGAATCTGTATCCGGCTCCGATTACGCCGTTTAACGCGGAGATGACTTCCCGTGTATGGTGCAATGTAGACTGCCGTAGGTCCGTACTTCTGAGCGATTTCCGTGAATTTGTTTGCGATGGTGGTCGTTGCTTCATCCCATGATATTTGCTCCCACTGTCCGCTTCCACGAGGGCCAGTGCTTTTCATCGGATACTTCAGACGATCGGGATGGTAGACGTATTGGATGTTAGAGATTCCTCGTAGGCACACTCTCGGCGGAAAATCAGGATTGTTGAATGTAGCGTTACTAATCCTCGTAATGTTTCCATCAATTACCGTGACGTCAAGTCCGCAGGATCCGTCGCAATTATTGCAATGCGCAGTTCGGAATGTTTGAGTTACGCCGGTCTGAGTTGGTGCGGAGAGCGGTGCCACTTTCTCGAGGGCGCTTTAGGACAACATCTCCAGGAGTGAGTGCGACTCCGGCAACGACGCCTGTAACTCCTGCAAGTTTTAGGAAGTCTCGTCGGTCAACCGATAGAGTAGAGGCTCTGTGATCGGTTTTCGATTCCATGCTGGAAACAACTTAGTTAGCCTCTTTTGACCTAGTACTTTGATGGTTGCTTTCGATTCCCATGTGTGATTATCACAATTGAGAAAATGTGATAACGGCATGTTCCAGGATCAGAAGCTTTCTTGAAGCAGCGGAGTGACGATGATTTTTGGTATTTAAACCTGTAAGGTTATCGGTTTTCTCCGGACGTGATGGGTTTTTCGTGGAGGGCAGATTGGGCGGCTACAAGCCTTGCGACCGGGACTCTATACGGGGAACAACTCACGTAGTCTAATCCGAGTTCATGACAGAATTCCACTGAGCTTGGTTCTCCTCCGTGTTCTCCGCATATTCCAATTTTCAGTTTACGGTTAGCCCCCTACCTTCTTCAACCGCTATGCGCATCAATCGTCCAACTCCGTTTCTATCGAGAACCTCGAAAGGGTTAGCAGTCAAGATCTTGTTGTCGAAATAGTCTTTCATGAATTTTGCTTCGGCGTCGTCTCGGCTAAATGCGAACGTTGCTTGAGTTAGATCGTTTGTTCCGAATGAGAAGAAATCGGCATATTGCGCGATCTCGCCTGCCGTTAGCGCGCCTCTGGGTACTTCGATCATTGTGCCGACATCATAGCTGATCTTCAATCCTTCACTTTCCATCACACTGTCTGCAACGGCCGCAATTTTATTCCTTAAGAACTTGACTTCGTTAACGATTCCGACGAGCGGTAGCATAATTTCAGGATGTACCTTGAGTCCTTCCTTTTCCAGTTCTATGGCTGCTTCTATGATCGCTTTTGCTTGCATTTCGTAAATCTCTGGATGACTGATGGCAAGTCTGCAACCTCTGTGGCCTAGCATCGGGTTATGTTCCGTTAACGTCATGACTTTCCTGAGCATTCGTTCTTCTGCATCGAGCGATTTGGTGTCGTTCTCCGTTCGCTTTGAGCCGCAGAAATTTTGTTTGCTAGGTCATCGTATTTCGGAAGAAACTCATGCAGAGGTAGATCCAGTAGTCTGATTGTTACTGGTAGTCCGTGCATCTTACGGAAGATTTGCAGGAAATCGCCTTTTTGTAAAGGTCTCAACTTTTCGAGGGCTCGGAAGCGTTCGGCATCATTTGCAGAGAGGATCATCTCCTGTACGATCGGGAGACGGTCTTCTGCGTTGAACATTCTCTCAGTTCTGCAGAGTCCGATGCCTTCCGCCCCAAGTGTTCTAGCCATAGCTGCGCCTTCTGGAGTGTCTGCGTTGCTTCTAACCTTGAGACGTCGAACGCTGTCAGCCCAACTCAATAGTAGTTGGGCATCATCGCTTAGATCGGGTTCGACAGTAGGGACCTCCCCCAGCAGCACATTTCCCGTTGTGCCGTCGATTGTGATGATTTCGTTCTTTCTTACTGTTATGTTCCTGCTAACTAGCAGTTCGTTAGTTGCATCAATGGTAATTTCGTCGCATCCAACAACCGCTGGTTTGCCCATACCTCGAGCGACGACCGCGGCATGTGATGTCATGCCTCCTCTGCTAGTGAGGACACCTCTAGCAGCAATCATGCCGTGGATGTCTTCAGGGGTGGTCTCTTCTCGGACTAAGATAACATCCACTCCGCTGCTGCCGAGTCGATGAGCTTCGTCAGTGTCAAAAATCACTTTACCCGTCGAAGCACCAGGTGACGCAGGCAGACCGGTCGCTAACGGTTTTTGCTTGTAGTTTGGATCTATTTGTCGATGAAGGAGTTGTTCAATCTGAGTCGGCTGTATTCGGAGGAGCGACTGGTGCTTATTGATTAGGCCTTCCCGCACCATGTCCACTGCAATTCTGATCGCGGCTTGTGCCGTACGCTTTCCGGAGCGAGTTTGAAGAATGTAAAGCGTGCCGTTTTCTACAGTGAATTCGACATCTTGCATGTCTTTGAAATGATGCTCTAGAAGCGCGCAAAGTCCAACGAGGCGTCTGTAATCATGTGGCAACTCCTTCGCTAGCTGTGAAATTGGTTGAGGTGTTCTGGTGCCTGCGACGACATCTTCACCCTGTGCATTCATTAGAAACTCGCCGTATAGGACCGGTTCACCGGTTGATGGGTTCCTCGTAAAACATACGCCGGTTCCGGACTCTGAACCGATGTTCCCGAATACCATTGATTGAATGTTAACCGCTGTGCCGAGTGTGTCAGGTATCTCATTAGCCTGACGGTAAATCCTGGCTCTCTTGCCATTCCAGGATCTGAAAACTGCGGCGATAGCCATCCATAGCTGAGCGAATGGATCGTCAGGGAACGGTTGCTGTTTCTCCTGCTTTATGAGTTGTTTGAACTCCTGTACGATAGCGATCAGTGTTTTGGTGTCAAGGTCAACATCTAATTTTACTTTCAGCTCGTCCTTATGGCGTTGTATAATCGATTCGAATTTATCCCCTGACACACCGAGGACAACGTTCCCGAACATCTGAACAAATCGTCTGAAACAATCATAAGCGAATCGGTCATTGCTCGTTAGAGCAATTAGCCCCTTCACTGTCTGATCGTTCAGTCCTAGATTCAGAACAGTGTCCATCATTCCAGGCATCGATATGGGCGCCCCAGAACGAATTGATAATAGAAGAGGATTCTTGGGGTCCCCGAAAATCCGTCCTGTTCTAGATTCAAGAGTTTTTAGTTTTGACAGGACTTCCTGTTCCATTCCTTCTGGGAACTTGTTACTGTGGGAATTGTAGTAATTGCAGACTTCCGTTGTAACTGTCATGCCAGGAGGAATTGGAAGATCGAGACGGGTCATCTCAGCTAAATCGGCGCCTTTTCCTCCAAGGAGATCTCTAAGATTTGAACTGCCTTCATCGAACAAGTAAACGTACAATCTATTCAATCACCGAGACTTGGATGTACGTTCAAGGCACGATTCATTTACTTTGTGGCTACGAGACATATACACAGAAATATCGTTGCGGAACCGATAATCGATAGATACGATTACTGTGTGGAGTCCGCGGTGGTTTCGGGAGAATAATCACAGTATCCATGAGAATTGAACTGTTCTGATGCACGAACGACTTCGCGACCGAGGGAGCGCAATTGATCTTCAATTGCTCGATCTGTTACACGCCCAGCCTTATCAAAGGCTTGCGTGGCTCTTGCTACTGGAATTACTAGTGGAACTGCCCATCCTCGGAGTGCGCGTACGATGAATTCCATCGTGTTTACGGCTTGCAATCCTTGGACTCCGCCCGCCGTGCTGATCATCCCTACGATCTTATCTTTCAAGTAAGGTGGGTCTCGTTCGCCTAGGAGCTGCAACCAGTCTACGGCATTCTTGAATGATCCGCTGATCGTTCCGTGATACATTGGACTACTCCATATCAACCCGTTTGCATGATGTACCTCATTACACATTTGGACAACGCGCGTCGGTGGATCTAAGTCTGGAGCGTAAATGGGGAGATCCAAGCTTCGAATATCAAGTAGAGTCGTTTGCGCGCCAGCGTCCGACGCTCCCTGCAACGCTAACTTCAAAGCCGCTAGACTAGTTGAAATTTTGGATAGTGATCCTCCCAGACCGACAACGCGTATTGATCCCATCCTACTGTTCTTCAACTCTGTCCGACTCTGATCTTAACAAGAAAATTCCTGCTCATGTGCATCATTCTTTCAATCTCCTCACCGAGTTAGTCTGAGATGAAATCGCCAAGTTAATCGATCGAATATTGTCTCCGTGCTACTCGAACGCATTTCCTAGGCTCTACCTCTATTCTTGGTAAGATAAATTCCATCAAGAATTATTAGCGCAATCTGCAGGGTTGACCCTGCAAGGAAAGTGATGGTGGCGAGACTCAAGCCAGCTTCTACATACGCATAGTGTTCAGGTTGCGGAAGCGAGACGAGCAATGTCAGTATTGCCAGAATGAGAGCGAGTGGATATGCTTGCTTACGCCCGGTAGCAGCGAATACGGCTACGATAAGATAAACGACCCATCCTGTCAGTACTGAGTAGAATAACCAGCTTGGAACTAGATTATACAACTGAACTAGAAGGATTAGGCCGAAAATCACTGAGAGATAAATCAGTACGTTGATCGTGGCTTTGAGTTTCATAATCTCATCGCACCAGACGAGAAGGGTGATAAAAAAAGAGGACGGTTGAAGGTTATGCGGGAACTACTTTTTGAGTTCCGCTAGTCGTTCTGTGACGCCTTGCAATTCTTTCTCTAGTTGTTCTTTGTAGCCTTCAAGCCATTCGAGTTTTTCTTCTTTCGTGTAGAATTGTCGTCCACCACACATGCATTCTCCACCTCCTATAGAGTCGTTTTCATGCGAGGGTTATCCGGTCGGCCAGGGATTGGTCGATTATGCGAAGGAGGCCATCTTGTTTCCAGACTTCGCGGAGATAAGCTAGCATACCGGATAGCGGTTGTCAGTTTCGTTATTCTTTCACCCAGCAAGCTATTGTTCGGCGTCTGATTTAGCGACTGACAACGCGGATAGCTAGTCATAGGACAAAAACTAAGACGCACGACGCAACAATCTGAAGACTTCAGATTTGATTCCGGCATTCAGTGAGACTGTAGAGGCGAAAGTTCACACTCCAGTCTATACTATGCACAAATATTTCGCTCGGCGACCATGGAACGTCTTTAATCAACTCATCTCACACTACTCCTCACCAGGCGACATTGTGCTTGATCCTTTTGCTGGCGGTGGCGTAACCGTTGTAGAATCGCTCAAACTAAGGAGAAGAGTAATTGGAGTAGACGTCAACCCTCTGGCCACATACATAGCCTCGATGGAAGCACGTCCCCTGGACTTATCATCGTTCGAAGAGACTTTTTTGCATCTCAAATCCAAATTGAAAGACGAAATCCGTTCACTCTACATAACACGATGTGAGAAATGCAACGAATTGGCTACTGCGGATTGGATTGAATGGGATGAAAACAAGCAACGACCGATACGGCTAAAGTACGACTGTGACAAATGCGATGACACCGCAGAGAAAGCTGCGTCAAAAGCAGATCGTGAACTTGCCGAGAAAATTAATCACAACTTCTCAAGATTGATCCAACAGAGGAAACTGTGGTATCCAGAAACCAGTATCCCGGCCGGCGACAAATCGAATTCACTTATCAAACAAGGATTTCATTTCTTTCATGAATTATTTACGAGACGAAATTTGATTGCCCTTGCGATTCTATTTGACACGATAAACCGATTACCAGAGACCGATGAAAGAGAATTTTTGAAATTCGCTTTCAGCAGTTCACTGAAATGGACTAGTCGACTCTCACATTTGAGGGGTAGAATTGTTGAGGGTTGGGCGATGCATGCGTATTGGGTTTATCCGGAGAGTCTGGAGATGAATGTGTGGAATACCTTTGAGCGACGGGCAAAGGCTCTCATGAGAGGAAAGCAGTATAGTTCTGAACACATTGGCGACTACTGTAGATTTGCGCATGTGTTCAGCGACATTGGTTCCAGAGCCGCAACTTGCCTCCTGCTGAATAAGAGCTCAGCAAGGCTTCCACTTCCGGCCGATTCTGTGGACGTCATAATCACTGATCCACCTTATGGGGGGAACGTGAATTATGGCGAGTTGTCAGATTTCTGGTGGGTTTGGCTCAATGAAGGAGCAACAGTCGAAAAACGAGATGAGGCGGTAATTAATCGGACGCAAGAGAAATCACTTGACGAGTACGAGAAGATCCTCGTAAATGTATTTTCAGAATGCTATCGAGTCCTGAAGCCTGAGAGGTGTCTAGTTTCTACGTTCAACAGTAAGGACATGCGTGTGGTTGCCAGTTTTGTTAAGGCCACCTCGATTGCTGGATTTTCACTTCATCCTGAGGGATTATTGTATCAGAAGCCAATCCGGCCATACGTTACAACATTCCATGCTATGCAAATTGGTGCTTTCGTGGGTGATTTCATCTTCACTTTCCTGAAAACTGAAGCCACAGCTTCAGCGATGAAGACCGAGTTACCTGATTTGAAACGTAGGCTTGACGAATTAATGATTGAGACTAGTAATGATGAAGCGACGGAAAGGAAACTGAGAATTCGAGTGTACAGAGCACTCATTCCATTCCTGGCAGACCACGCCAAGTCCGACTCAACTGCTTGTCAAGAAGCAGTGAATTACTTTGAAGCTAAAATTCGTGAACGCAACGATTCCTTTTCTCAGGTGCGAAAGCGCATGATAGAGAGAAGAAGAAAGAAGTTTCAACACGACCATTAGTGTGAATTGACTGATCGAGAAGCTCTAGTGCGCTGTATAGATCATCTGGACAATCGAATTCTTTCATCATCCGCCGACCACTGGCGGGAAGATTTGGATGAGGTCGTTGTCTTTCAATTGTTTTGAGAGGCCGGTTTCTGTCGTTAGGACCTCTTTGTTAACGAAGATGCGGTAGAATCTCAAATCGATATTGTTTTGAAAATCGAAAAGGCTGTCCTTGAATTCGGGTCCATACTTTTTCGCCAGCGTGGTAAGTGCATCCTTTACGTTGAGTGCTTCGACTTCAACTTCGTCTTCGCCGGCTATTGCTCTTAGGGAGGTATATAGTCTGACGATTACATGTGCCGTGTGGGTTTGAGATTGGATGTTAGTCACAATTCGCAAACGGTGGACTGAAAATATAATAGTCTATCGCTTGCCGTTCTGGTTAAAGCCCCTAAAAAGAATCCTACTATACTATGAATAGTCATGCGTGATGAATATCCTCGTGCATCTTAGCACAGGTCAACGATTGTTCTAACATGCGTCGATGCCTACGGCATTACCATGCGTACGGCGGTTACATGAGTTGACTTTATCAAGAGATAACATAGTATCGTTGTAGGGTTCTGTTATGAGCAATAGTCAACCAAATAGTCGAAATCGCCTGTCGCTTTTCGCAATAATCATTGTAGTGGTTCTTCTTGGAAGTCTGTGGTTTAGTTTTAGGCAGTTAGCAGTCCCGCTGGTTCTCAATGTGATGGCGGTTTCCCAGGAGCAGTACATGTCCACTAAGTCAGAATCAGTATCAGGGACCAGGTTCATCGCAGAATTGCGGATCAAATAGTTGTGTTTATCCGAATTGCGGAAGTAACAGGTTGTTCGTTCCAAGTTTGCACTCCAAACGGTTGCTCTTCGGCAGCAGGATACACTCAGCTTTGTGGATCAAGCAACTGTTCATTGTCGCAATGTGGGCCTAATGGTTGCTACTATACTACCTGTCAGTCGACGGGCCAGAATCACAATTCAATGCTCGGGTTATTTGTATGAAGGTTCGAATGGATGCTTGGAGTTGCAGGTTCCTGTAGCTAACTCGGTGGATAATGTGATGACATCAGCTACTCAATTCTATACTTTGCACAATTTGCCGCCTAGTCTGAATCCTTCCAATCCATCAATTGGATCATGGGTGACTGTGACAGGGTCACTTCATCAAGGTGCGAATACGTCCTCGAACGGTGCGGCTTGTCCAGGAAACTACATCAACGTAGCTTCGTCGCCGTAGACTTTTTCATCTTGCGTACGTGTTAGTGGCTACATCACTCACGGTTTAGACGTCAGTAGCCATGGATTCGCCTTTGTTTTGACGTTTGTCGTCGCCGCGACCATAATGCCAGCTAAGGATCCCGGTGGGTTTAATGACTATGACAACCCGGTCGGGTTGTGTTATGACTTCCGGGAACCATTTTTTCGCTTCTTTCTTTCCATAGCGTGAAGCAATTTTCATTAGCCACTCATCTCGACCCTCTCGAAGCACTTCTGCCGTTCCAAATACGCATACGGCCTTGTACGGATAAGTTTCGTTTGCAATGCTCAATGCCACGTGTGGGTTCTTGGTGATGTGTTTGCCTTTTGTTCTTCCCATTCGGGTTGTGAAGTAGAAGCATCCGTTTTCGTATGCGTACCAGATTGGGTTTACTCGAGGTTTTCCGCTGGTAGAGACGGTGGCTAAGTGTGCCATGCGTGGTTGGGCGAGGAAACGTTTCAGTTCAGACTTTGAGAAGGGCATCTTCAGAACCTTATGCGAGTTTTTCTTTATCGAATGGGTTTCCGTATTTTTCTAAGTAGACGAGTTTGCGCAATGGTTTACGTTTCTTCTTACCGGTTATTTTTCTGGTCGGATAGCCGAATCCTATTGCGATACTGGCGGACACGTTTTCTGGGATAGAGAAATTTTTGCGTAGTAGTTTCTGATTGAATCCTGTGTACAATCCTGAAGCAACTCCGAAGTTCCAGGCAGCTATCTGCATGTCCTGGGCTACTCGACCGGCGTCGATTAAATGAAATCCGTATTGGGTATCGGTGAAGACTACAACTGCGAAGTTTGCGCCGGCAACCCATGGACCTGTGGTTGCGGCTTCAGCCAATTTTTTGAGGTTGTCTGGGTCTTGAACCGTGAGATAATGCCAGTGTTGGGTGTTCATTCCGCTTCCCGTTAGCCTGGCGGCCTCTAGTACCTTCAGTTTCACGTCGGAAGGGACTTTCTTCGAGTCGAACTCACGGATATCGAGTTTTGTGGCAATGCATTCGTATGCATCCAATTTTCTCAACTGTACTATGGATGGGTGTGGGGGCGGAAAAGGATTCCTGATCATTTGAGGCTTGGGAAGAGTGCGTTTGTTGATAGTTGTTCCTCAATTCGGAGTAGTTGGTTGTATTTTGCTGTTCGTTCTCCGCGGCAGGGTGCCCCTGTTTTGATGTATCCACAGTTGAGGGCTACCGCTAGATCGGCTATGGTCGTGTCTTCGGTTTCTCCGGACCTATGGCTGGTGACTACGGCGTAGTCGTTTGCGATCGCGAGTTTTGCGGCATCGATAGCTTCCGTCAATGTTCCTATCTGGTTTACTTTGAGCAGCAGCGCGTTCGCTGCGCCAAGATCTATTCCTCTTTTGAGCCGGGTTACATTGGTGACGAAGATGTCGTCGCCTACCACTCTTAATTTATTTCCAACCTTCTTTGTGAATTGTGCGGTATGTTCAAAGTCGTCTTCTTGGAATGGGTCTTCAATGTATCGGATGGGAAACTTTTCCACTAATCCTAAGTAGAAATCGGATAGTTGCTCTGCGGTTTTCGTTTCACCGTCTATGTCATAGTTCCCGTTTTCGTAGAATTCGGATGATGCGGCGTCAAAGCCTACAAAGACATCTTTTCCAGGGCTGTATCCTGCTTCAGTTATTCCTTGAATTAGGATTTCTAGAGCGTCAGTGGTTTTGGTGATTGGTGGGGCGAATCCGCCTTCGTCTCCGACGTTGACCGATTGTCTTCCATGTTTCGCTTGGATTACTCGTTTAAGTGTATGATAGATTTCTGATCCTGTTCTAAGAGATTCTTTGAAGTTCTTTGAGCCAGCCGGTATGATCATGAATTCTTGAATTTTCAGGCCTGTGCCGGCGTGTTTTCCGCCGTTAATCACGTTCATGACTGGAATAGGCAGAGTCCGACCTTTACCTTCGCTCAAGTAATCGTACAATGATTTATTTTCTAGTTTCGCTGCAAGTTTGGCCGCGGCCAGCGATACTGCTAGGATTGAGTTTGCTCCTAGTCGTGATTTATTCGTGGTTCCGTCAAGCTGGATCATCAACTCATCTAGCCCGCGTTGTTTCCTTGTGTCGAAACCTGTGATTTTGGGGGCTATGGTTTGTTTGATGTTTTGGACGGCTTTCAATACGCCGAGACCTAAGTATCTCTTCGGATCTTTGTCGCGGAGTTCGATGGCCTCATGTATTCCTGTAGATGCGCCTGATGGTACTGAGGCGCTTGCCCATTCATTCTCGGCGTTGAGGATTGCTTCGACGGTAGGATTTCCTCGTGAATCGAGGATTTCTCTTGCATTTACATTTGTAATGCTGAATCGATCGGTCATAGAAAGCATCTGAGCTAACGATTGCGTACATCAATATCAATAATTAGAAAGGCGGCAAAAGATGCTAAGTCGGTTGAGAGAATGGTTAGCAGGCTAGTCTCCGGATTTATAGCAGGCATAGTTTTGCTGCTTCTGTTAGTCGCTGTTCCCGTTCACATATCGGCTTCTCCGCCAACTAACAGTAACTTAAACGGGGTTGTGCTGTCAAGCCAGAATAACGGTTGGGCGGTAGGAGGTTCTGGGAACATTGTTCATTATGATAGCACATCATGGAATATCGTTCCTTCAGGTACTGCTTCGGATTTGTTCGGTCTTTCCTTCGGTCCTGTTGGGTCAGAGAATGCGAATTCAGGTTTCGCGGTAGGCGGCAGTGGAGGAACAGGAGCTGCTGTTTACTGGGGCGGAGCGGGTTGGTCGGTTATTGCTACAGGTCTTTCAGGTGCACAGGTGCTTTCTTCTGTTTTCGAGCTAAGTTCGACGGATGCGTGGGCCGTGGACAGCGTAACTGGTGGAATCTGGCATTGGTCGGGGGTTCCAAACTCAGGTGGCGGTTGGAGTTTAGTTTCCACAGCGTCGGCAGGGCTGAATTCCATATTTATGCTCTCGTCGACTGACGGTTGGGCTGTCGGAACTGGAGGCATAATCTATCGTTTCACAGGTGGCTGGACACCATACACGAACGTGGGCTCCACGTTGAACTCAGTATTCATGATAAGCTCAACCGAAGGATGGGCGGTGGGAGATAGCGGCGCAATCTACCATTATCTTTCAGGTACATGGAGCGGGCCCGTGTCTCCCGGCGCGACCTCTCAAGATTTGAGATCGATCTTTATGGTAAGTCAGAACGAGGGATGGGCGGTGGGTTCCGCGGGCGCTGTTCTTCACTATTCAGGTGGGACTTGGATACAGCAATCACCGAATTTTGCGGCTACAAATCAGAACCTCAACTCGGTTTACTTTTCAGGCGGATCGGGTTGGGCTGTAGGCGATGTTGGAACAATAATCGCTTTGACGTCCCAACAACAACCAATCGGAGTACCACAGTCTACCTTACAGTCGGTATTCCTGTCCGATTCATCCTATGGCTGGGCGGTGGGGTGTTCAACTGGAGGTTGTGGTTCCGGTACTGGATCAAACGTGGTTGCACAATGGAATGGTAACGGTTTCATAACATCAACGGTCTCAGCGACTATCACGGATTTCTATTCGGTGTTCATGATTGGTTCGTCGGAGGGTTGGGCTGTGGGCGGAATTGGAATGACTCCAGTCATCATCCACTATACCGGTGGGGGCTGGACGCAGGTTCCTGCTCCTCCTGGAGGCTATGTGTTACGTTCGGTTTTCATGGTCGACTCAAGTAATGGTTGGGCGGTTGGTGATAACGGTGTAATTTTACAAGATTCAGGTGGCTCATGGTCGTTGGTATCTTCGCCAGTCTCGGCCACCCTTCGGAGCGTATTCATGCTTCCAGGAGGTTCGAATGGTTGGATTGCTGGTGATGGCGGAACGATTCTCCGTTATCAATCTGGTTTATGGACCATCTTCCCAAGTATGAGCAGTGCTAACTTGCGTTGCGTTTCCATGTTAGATTCGACTCACGGTTGGATAGTAGGATCCGGTGGTACGATTCTGCACTTTAACGGTAACGTGTGGAGCCCTGTTTCAGGTTTCTCTTCCTCCAATCTGAATTCGGTAGCTCAGACTAGTTCCGACAATGCATGGACGGTTGGGGATTCTGGTACAATTGAGCAATGGAACGGAGTTAGCTGGTATCCGTACTTCCCTTCGCCGCCGTTAGTAGGAAACCCGAACTTGAACTCGATATCCATAGTCTCGCAATTCGGATTGATCGTGGGTACGCCTCCTAGTCCAGGAAGCCAAGCAACGTATCTCCAAATTGGCGTTCCTATTCCTGAGTTTTCACAGATGGGGGTAGTTGTCGCAGCGGTTCTGAGCTTAGGACTGTTTAGCATTAAGATAGCGCGCAAGCGAAGGCTGAGATCTTAATTTGAGTTTCTTCTAAGGACCAAGTATAGTGATTCTACTCTTCGTCTTGTAACCCAATTTTTGTGGTGTCGGAACCCTCCTCCGAAACTATTCGGGATATGTAGGAGTTCGTGAATCAACGTTTTCTCTTGCTCCTCTAATGGTAGCGCGTCATACTGCTCTGACAGGACTTCGACTGCGTAGTAGGGGGGTTCGCTTAGAGCCTGTTGCCAGATCCGTGGTAGGGAATGTATTCGTGCTATAACGTGGGATGCTTTGGAACCATAACTTCTGTAACAGTATACTCGATTTTTCGGTATGTGTGTGAAGGCTAACTTTTCGATTATCCTGGAAACCATTTCGGATACATCGGGTGCTCGTTCGTACCGAAACTGCATGATTGAATTGTGGGAGGGGTATCTAATATTCTTGCAATGGTCGATTTGAGTTGATGGCGACTTTCACCGCTTCGATCGGAGATTCGGCAAGGATTATGCGTTCGGTTTGGCGGTCATCTATGTATCCGTTGCCATATTGATCCGCCACTCCCCCAGTGCCCTTCACGGCGATAATTGGAATGTGTTTCTGGTAGGCTGCGGCCACTTCAATGAGCGTACCGGCTCCACCGCCTACTACTATTACGGCGTCAGCCGACGAAGCTGTGACAAAGTCTCTTGCATAACCAATTCCCGTCGCTATAACTACGTCGCAGAACGAATTTGCTTCGGTTTTGTCACCCTGAGGAATGATCCCTACCACTAAACCTCCGCCTTCTTTAGCGCCGCGACTTGCAGCTTGCATCACACCCCCTAATCCTCCTGTGATGAGAACGATGCCGGCTCGAGCAATTTCCAATCCAACCTCATACCCGGCTTTCACCGCATTTTCGGTGCACGTGTCGCTGTTATACCCAACTACCAGGATTTGCCTGCGTCTCAACTTGACTCACTACAGTGATCGAATTTTCATTCTTGTATCGAAGACCAGAGATTTCACAGTTGTTAGTCTTATCTCATCACATTCTAAGTTTCACAGTAGCCCTATTGATATTCGCTGTTCATGGTGCACTGGAGAGGGATGACGGCCTTGTGAGTCATAGCGACGTCTTTGAGACGCATAATGTCTGATTTGCGCTTATTGCCTAGATTCAAGAGAGTGGTTCCAGAGACACAGACTGAGATAGAAACGTTCCATTTCTTGTCGCTTTAAGTATAAGGTATAGCCGACCATTTTAGAGTTAGAAAGGGGCTGTAACTCTCTTGGCGTCTTATTAACTCAGAAGCGGCTTGTGCTCAAATTCGATGTTTTAAGGGAAAAATCGCTTCTATACAGCTCTAATTCACTCTGAAACATGTGCAATTCCATTGATATCGATCGACGATTTTGCTACGATTTGATGTCCAACCGAGAAATCGGCTCGATAGAGTCGTGCTTCAATTAGGCATCGCTGCCTCGAATTGAATCGTCTGACTGGAGGTGATTTGTTGGCTAGAGAAAGTATGCTTACACAAAGATCGATTGTCGCTGATGATACGCTTTCAATGCTCACCGGTCAGCCAAAAGGGGCTCTTCTAAGTTATACCGAACTGACGAAGATGATGCACCAATACATCCGGTCGAAAGGTCTCCGTCTCAAAGCATGTCCCAACTGTAATGCGCAGATTCCAGGTTTCGCGGCACACTGCGACAAGTGCGGTAAAGCAATTTCCGCAAGTGCTTAGGCAGGATTGAGCTACGCTCGTTCGTATTTCCTCCGCTTTTTAGGAGCCCGTTAATTTTATTCCAAGTTGTTCCTTCCACCGTAATTAGTGGAGGATAATGGTTGTCCTACGCGTCAAGAAATGAAAGCTATTTGTTGGGTTCAACTGGTTCGATTATTCAGGGGTTAGCGGGCGGATGGGAAGGGTATTCTCACTTACTATCCGGATCCGTCGATTTCTGGTGGAACCCAGTTCATCTAATGTTCTATTCCGGCATGGCGATCGTAATCGCTGCTTCTTGTCGCGGGTTCAGTGATCGTTCTCGTCCACCCACCCTTAGTCCTGTGCATTTTGTGAACTTGGCCGGGTTGAAGTTGGCAGCGGTTGGTTTGGGTATTCAGATTGTTGCTGGAATTTGGAATGAAATCATTCATCACTTTATCAAGTATGAATCCAGTATCACGTTAGTGAACATCTTACTAGTTGTTGGAATGTTAACGATCAACCTCGGCATGTTAGTTGGGTTATCGATTGAGTACGGTATGATGAAAAGGGATATTCTGGTCGTTGACGATTGGAAAGTTGTCTTGACGTTCGTATTCCTGGTTCTAGTTTTTGCATCAGTTTGGCTTACAACGATCGGCTCATTCACATTCACGACGCAGATTTCCAACTCGGTTGCCAGTCGTTGGGTATTGGCGATGTTAATGTCTATATCAGCAACACTTGTGCTGGTTCCAGCTAAGAAGGTGCTTCCGAATCCGGGTAGCGCAGGCCTGATTTCCGGAGTATTCAATGCATTTGGTTTTGTGATGCTGGTCGTTTATCTTAGACACACGCCTTACGTTCCCATCGGTATTCTTTCGGCTTTCGGGTTCGACCTGTTATTAGCTAATGGAAGACTTAGGCGCAGTCACGCCTCTCTGATAGCCTCAGCGATTTTTGGATCGCTATTCTATGTTACATACTATCCGTATACGATTGATTTGTTCACATGGACAATTTACCCGTTCGTGATGGCAAGCCTGATTCTGGGGAGCGTGATTGGGGCAATAATTGGATCGAAGATTTACGGTGCGTTTTCGTTAGCCGTGTTGGGTGATACGTTGGAGTACGTGCGTTAGTTTGAAGATTTCGCGTCATTAGTTTAATCAGTGTCTAAGTAAACCGAAGAAACTCCGTCTACTTCAGGTTATCGTGATCTGATTTTCTTTTCAATCCTGCGAAGTCGTGGAATATTCACGAGAGCCGTGACCACTAATATCACTCCTACCAGTGAACCGAGCATTAACCAAGATGTGAGTGGGAGTGTCTGTTGAACGTTGGGTGTCGCAGTAGAGACAGTCGAAGTAATTAGTTTCGTAACGTTCAGGTTTATCATTACTCCAACGTTTGCACTGTGAGTTAAAGCGTCGCCCACAGCCTTGATCCTTAGCGTGTAATTTCCAGTTGACGCATGCTGGCCGGCACTGATCGTCAGATCTGAGCTTCCGGGCACTGCGATGAGTGCGGACAGGATCGTGATATCCACATTCGAAGGCGCATCTCCAATCCAAGAAGGAGTTAATGTCACAGTTGAGTTGAATCCATACGTCGAAGCAACCGTGATGGTTGCTGACACGTTACTCCCTTGAGCAAGATGGAAGTTTGTGCTTGATACGTTTACTGAGAAATCTGACGGTTCAATTGTGAAGTTTAGTTCTGCGGTGTGAATTAGAACACCGTCTGTGGCGTCCAGTGTGATCGAATACGTTCCAATTGGTATGTCATCGCCCGCGGTGACAGTTAGTGTTGCGTTAGCAGAACTGTTGGATACTGGCGTTACTGTCGAAATGTCGAATGCGGTCGTGACCCCGTCGGGAGACTTACCGACAGACAAGGCTACAGGGGAACTGAAATTGAAAACGGAGTTGACTGATACAAAGGTTGAGTTGGATGATCCTCGTCCGACCAAAAGATTGGACGATGCTATACTAAAGTCGCCTGCATAGGTGATGAATGAAAAGCTGCTCCCTGTCAACGATGGTCCGCATTCAGGACCCGAATTCCCCAAGCAGATGTAGTACGAACCTCCAGAATACGTATCAGTGCATTGGTACCACAGGAAGAGTGCTCCGGAAGAATAGCCGTTGTCAATTAACTGTAGAGCATACGCTGAGTTTGGTGTGACAGATATGCCGGAAGGAAAACTAACATGGTACCAAGCCCCAGTCGATGAATTCGATCCAAACCCAGCAGGAATGGAGAAATGAACTTGTCCGATCACAGAGGCTCTAGATAGCCCTCCAGAATAGATTTGAGCGAGAACATCTGGATCACCAGATTGAGATTGAATATCGATAGAAAAACCAACAACAGACGTTTGAGTCGGCGTAAACGTCTGACCGGCAGGTGCCTCTGCTCCCGGCGACCTTAAGTGGAAAGAATCAACAGTTCGACACGCCTGGTCGACAAGCCCATAGTTCCTCGCCAATTTGCTACTTGCAAGCGTGTTTAAAGTACCAAAGCTTGAGATAGCTAGTGTGAGAATCATGGCCAGACTGACGAGACGCAAGACAAGCAATTGGATTCACTTCTTAATCGACAGCAATACTCACCGATTAAATCCCATACTCATATGTGTGGCATTATGGGGAAACGAACCACTAATGAACTTGTTGTGAGGAAACCGATCTTGAGCGCGAGCCGCGGTGGCTCAATTTAAGAACTAATGAGAAAGGTAGACGTCAAAATACTCGGCGTATTTCTCGTTTTCCACCGCTTTAGTGCTCAAAGATCGCAAGTGTTAGCTTCCTGAAAATTGATTAACGTTGACAGAGGGCTATGGGCCAGTAGAGTGGAAAACGTGCATCCAGAAAAAACGAAGACAAAGATTGTTTGCACAATCGGACCGGCGACTTCGACGAAGCATATGCTGACTCGTTTGGTTTATGCAGGAATGAATGTTGCTAGACTCAATTTCTCGCATGGACAAATGTCAGATCATGCCTCGCAGATCCGTGCAATCAGAGAAGTTTCCCGCACACTCAAAGTACCTATCGGAATACTTGTTGACTTACCCGGACCAAAAATCAGAATCGGAAAAATTTCTCCAGATCCAGTCATGTTGAAAGACGGATCTCAAATCGTGCTTACCGCTCGGCATGTGATAGGAGATCAATCAATTGTTTCCGTAAGTCATTCCAGTGTCCTCAAGGAACTGGAGAAAGGAGATCTCGTCTTTCTAGAAGACGGCACAGTTCGATTGAAGGTTGTAGATTTGAGAAAAGGGAACGCAGTTTGTCGTGTCGTACGTGGCGGAAGTCTCTGGTCAGGCAAAGGGGTAAATTTACCGGACAAAAATTTGGCCCTCAGCGCGCTTACCAGCAAAGACTTGAACCTACTGGCCTTCGCGCTCGACAACAAAGTTGACTTTATCGGATTATCCTTCACAATGACAGCTCGTGATGTTAAACGAGCGAAGCGTGTAGTTCGAAAAGCGAATTCTCAAGCATGGATCATAGCTAAGGTTGAGAATCGACAAGCGGTAGATAATTTCGGTGAGATCGTAAGAAAAGCAGATGGGATAATGGTTGCTCGTGGAGATTTAGGAGTCGAGATGGACGTTGAAGATATTCCCGAATTGCAGAAGACAATTATTGCACGTTCGAACGCTGGCGGGGAAACCAGTCATAACGGCTACGCAAATGTTGGAATCCATGGTCAGCAACCCAACTCCGACACGTGCTGAAGTCACCGATATTGCTAATGCGATTATTGATGGCACCGATGCAGTTATGTTATCAGAAGAGACCGCCGTTGGCAAATATCCAATCGAAGCGTTAAGAGTTATGCGACGCGTAGCCTCGGCCACGGAACGCAGCCTCCCGTACACGGATATACTTGACTCGAAACGAAAGATTTTGAGGGCCATTATGCAAGATTCAATTAGTTACTCGGCCTGTCGAGTGGCATATGAACTAGGAGCTCGCTGTATTGTTGCTAATACTCGAACAGGGGTAACAGCAAGGAGAGTCTCAAAATTCCGATCCCCCGTCCCAATAATAGCTTTGACTGACAGCGAATCCGTAATGGACCGACTAAGCTTACCATGGGGTGTATATCCACATTTAGTGAGGAAACTATCGACGACTGCTGAAATCTTCTCCGCCGCAAAGAAGGCCGCTATCAGCAGCGGGATAGCAAGGAAGAGAGGAGACAAAATCGTAGTCGTATGCGGAGACCCATCAACACCTCGAGGAACAACAGACCTTCTCAGAGTTCAAACCATTTAGCAGAGCAGGCAAGATATCTCAGCAGTCACGATTACTTTGCGACCCACATTCATCTATGCTGGTATTCACGTTTCTAACTTGGAGAGAGCGATTTCATTCTACACTAGGACACTCGGAATGCAACTACTCTTCAAGGCTAGCATAAAAGAGACAGGGGGAAAAGTAGCTTGGCTACGAACACGCGGATCGAAACAAGTACTGGAATTGAACTGGTATCCACGATCATTCAAGCACGGAGGTAAGTCTGGGATCATCTTGCATTCGAAGTGAAGGATCTCGAAGATGTCTATCGCAAGATGACGAAGAAATATCGTAGACTAATCGAACCATTTCAAGAGGGACGGTGGATGCTTGGCTATGTTGCAGATCCTGATGGAAACTGGATTGAACTTTGTGAGCGGCTTCGCAAGAAAACAAAGTAATTGGAAAGAACTAAGAATTTTGATCCACGACCATCATTGCTGTGAGCGCAGCAGCAAATATCACAAGAATTCCCGACATCGCAAACGTAACGAAGTAACCTAAATAGAAAGATACGAAACCGGAAATGAAGGAACCTACCATCGTGGCCAAGCCCACGAGGGCGCTGTAGACACCAAGCATCGAACCTTGATGGCTTACTCCCAGATTATTGAAGACCATTACATTAGAAGCAGCGTAGTATTCGGCATAGGCTATACCCGCAGCGAGCGGATACAGTAGGAGAGAAGAGCCGAGATAAAATACTCCTGTGAGTACGTATGCGGAAAGACCGATCAATACGTAAGAAACTCCGCGCAAAACTAGCCCTCGAGTAGCCGTCCCCTTTAGACTCCTCTTCTCGACACGCGGAGCCACGAAGTTGAATGAGATGGTTTGAATGATCATTCCAACCAGAAATACAAGGAAAATTTGGCTATTTGTTATTCCGGCCTGGTACATTGACGGAATGAGTGACGTATTGAAAATTCCCGCCGCGAAGTAGAAGAGAACAATCGATGAGTAGAGAAGAAATGGGTCCCTAGTCAAATCAAACCTTACGCTGTTGAAGACTTTTCGGAAATCTACCGCACGTGGGACTTTGAGGAATAGCATAGGAAGTACACGTAGCCTCTCATAGAAACTACGTCTAACCATCACTATAATTTCACGCTCGAACCCAATATGGGCCTCCGGAATCATCACTGCCGCCATCAACGCGGATTGAGCCGAGAGTATCGCGAACGGAATTGCCAGAAGATAGAGTGGAAGAAAATCTCCCCACACAACACCGAGCAGCATACCTAAGGTAACCCCAACGCTTGAAATCATAGAGAACGCAGCGAACGCTGAAGTCCATTTTGATTTTCTTTCAGTCTCCATGATTAGCAGGTTTATGGGAGTGGCAGCGGCGGATGAAACAAAGGAAAAGATAGCGTACAAGACGTCTACGCTTTCGATGGTCTTACTGAATAAGAAAAGGAAAGATATTACGGCAACGGCTGAGTAGCTTATGACTACGATAGCTTTCCGTCGATGAAAACGATCGGTTGCTATGCCCCAGATCATCGCAGCGGGGATGCTTATTCCATTGAACAGCGTTGTCGCGAGTCCTATGTCGATTACCGATCCGTGAAGTTCAAGCAAATAGATTTGAACGAATGTGCTAATTGGCCCGATAGCCATGTTTATCGGCAGTACGGAATAAGCCCAATTCGACTTGTTATGAGGTTCGTTTTGCGACAATCGGACCATTCCAACGAAACTTGATTCATCAGCTAACGCTGGATGGCTTGAAACTTTCGGTAGCATCTCGAACTATGGTCAGTATGGATATCTTTATTCCAATCTCGACCCCAAGTCTTAAGCGGACAATAATAGTTCGAGATCGGGATGTTGAAGACCATGACGCCAGGTAAAGAAGCGATCTTGTACGAACCATTACCGGGCGGCAGAGTACGATGCACAGCCTGTGCACGATACTGCAACATTCCAGAAGGTAAGATCGGACTCTGTGGCGTTCGAGGCAACGAAGCAGGAAAACTGAAACTCTTCGTATATGGGAAAATCATCGCCGGAAACATTGATCCGATTGAGAAAAAACCTGTGACACATTACATGCCAGGCACAAAAATATTTTCGATCGCGACAACAGGGTGCAATTGGTTGTGCCATTACTGCCAAAACTTCGACATAAGCCAGCGCCGCAAAATTGAAGGAATCGAAGTTACGCCTGAAAAAGTCGTGGCGATGACGAAGCGTTATCGATGCCAAGGCTTAGCGTACACGTATAATCAACCGACAATATTCATGGAATTTGCACACGACATAGGAGTGGAAGCAAGAAAGAACGGTCTCATAAACATCTTCGTTTCGAACGGATATGATACTCCCCAAACTGTCGATCTCATGCGAGACTTTCTCGATTGCATTACGGTTGACTTCAAAGGAAGCGGCGAGACAGCGTTTGTCCGAAAATATATCGGGATCGCCAATTCTGATCCGATCTTCCAAACCCTGCTAGAGATACGAGATAAGACTGATGTTCACATAGAAATCACAGATTTAGTAGTTCCCGAAATAGGCGATAATTTGACTTCCGCAAAGAAACTATGTTCATGGATTTATGAGAACCTCGGACCTGATACTCCAATTCATTTTCTGAGATTTCACCCCGACTACAAGTTGATGCATCTTCCCTCGACACCGGTACTGACACTTGAGAAGCATCATGCCGTGGCGCAGGAAGCAGGTCTAAATTACGCTTACATCGGAAACGTTCCCGGACATCCACTCGAACATACATATTGTTCAGGATGCGGTGAAATTGTCGTCGAAAGACTCGGATTCAACATAAACGGTTGGCACCTCGACGACCAGAATCGGTGCGAATTTTGCGGCAACGAGATCCCGATCGTTGGTCATTTGAGTAGTGCCATCAATGAAGAACGATTCATGCCAGTATTAATGTAGGATTAATACTGACTCGAACAGGAGATATCGTCAACGAATTCTTTCACGGTAAACAGAGCTTTGCCGGAAGGCAGGTATAGGCTACGCGATATTTTCTCAGGTCTGCAGGACGTGGAAATACTCAATAGGTACGTAGGGGATCCATCTCTTTTGGGAAAAATTCTCGAAGCGACAGAAGTCACTGTCATCAATCAAGCCGACTATATGCATGTCAACGATATGGACGGAAGCCTCTTCGTTGGACTGGAATATTTGCGCAGTGGAGAGTTACGCCATCTATATCTTGACATAATTCATGAGTTGATTCACATCAGACAGTATCTAGAAGGTAAGGAGCTTTTCGACGAGAAATTCAACTACGTAGATCGACCGACCGAGATTGAAGCATATCAGTGTGCGGTTGAGGAAGCCCGCAAGATGGGAATGTCGGAGGATGCAATAGCGGATTACCTCTATGTTGAATGGATAACGACGAAAGAGCACCAACGTTTGCTGAAGGCCCTTGGCGTACACTCACAAAATGATGAATCGGAGTGATCTAGTCTATCGCGACTCAGCAGCATCGATTGAACAACACATCAAGTTACTGCGGTAAATTCACAAAAATTATTACAAGAATGAACTAGAGAGATACACAGTTCGGTACATATTTCCCGTTCTGGTATAATATGAAATGTACAACGAAGTTTCTAGTAAAATCTTCTAAATCAAGATCCAGGGCATCTCGCGGTGTGACCCAAACATATTCTTGAAGTTCTCTTCCGTCCAGTTCGACGAATGTGTTCTTCGCGTTGCAGACATAATCCATGAAAATGAAATGTTCATGTTTGATGTAATATTTCGGATAAATTGCCTGTTGCACAAGTAACAATTTTTGCACTTCAACATCCAAGCCAGTCTCTTCCTTAACCTCCCTTTTGATCGCGTCTTCTGCCGACTCTCCAAGCTCAATATGGCCGCCTGGGACGGTGTACTTATTCTGCCATTTACTGGAGCGAACGATCAGCACATTACCGCTTTTCTCATCGACTATAAGTGCACCAACTGTGGCCTCCGGGAAGGACTGTGTCATCTGTGACCGCCGCGCAACTGATGCCGGTCCTACATAGAAAATTGATTCGAACGGCGTTTCGAGAGCAAACTCAGCTACTTTTTCCCATAGTGGTACCGATTACTGAAACTACGGAGATTAATCCACCTATCAGGAGAATCAAAGGTTCTTGCGTTCGAAGGTATACCAACGCGGTGAAGACAACTAACGCGGAGAGCCCAGCAATATTTACCAGCGCAATTCTACTTCCAGGTCCCACAGTTACCACTCGGCTTGATCTGTTCATTTAGGTAGCTATATCTTTGTTCCCCAGAGAGACCGGAAATCCTTACAATATTGATGAAACGCACCTATCAGTAGGATTTGATCACATTGCTGATCGGGATTGTTTCGGATTCTCATGACTGCCTGCCTAAAATTGACCGCGCAGTAACACTGCTGAACTCGTTAGGAGTTGACAACGTTCTTCACGCTGGGGATTATTGTGCGCCTTTCGCGGCGCTCAGGTTCGGAGGACTCAAAACAAAAATGTTCGGTGTCTTCGGAAATAATGATGCGGAAAAACATTTACTGCAAACCAAATTTCAGGCGTTAGGCCATGAATTAAGAGGGCAATTCGCAGATCTGGATTTAGGAGGGATCAAAATTGCTCTCCTGCATGGCGACGAGCCTGAATTGCTGCAAGCCATAATCAACTCGCAAGCGTACGATCTTGTAGTCTTTGGCCACACTCATTCCATCAGTCAATCAAAAAATGGAAAAACAATGACGCTGAATCCGGGAGAAATCTGTGGTTACGTGAGCGGTAAATCAACCATTGCAACATTTGAAACATCGAGCCGACACGTCGAAATTTTGGACATCTAGTGTCCTAGTTGCGTTAGCTCGCGATGCACCCATCAGCTTCGGACAGATTCTCACCAGACGTGAGAAAAATTGCGGAGGAAGTATTCGGTTCCGAAGCTGAAGAAACGTTACAATCATTGACCTCTCCAGTGAACGAATATTTCGTTCGCTGCAATACCAACAAGATAAGCCCAGACGAATTGAAGCACCGTTTGAAAGATAGAGGGCTTCTCGTTAATCAGCACCCGATAATCGAAGAAGCCTTAGGTTTTCCTGTCAAAGGGCCATTTGATGTGCCTGCATACTCGAAAAACATTGTTGTCGACAAGAGAACCGCAGAATCAGTGCTTCAAGGAGCGAACGTTTACGCGCCGGGCATCATTAATTGCAATTCAATGCGTGAGGGTGACGAAGTAAGCGTGAGATCAGAATTTGGTGAACTCTTAGCTTCAGGTAAGGCGTTGATGAATGCGACAGAAGTTTTGACATTCAAGAAGGGATTGGCGGTACATATTGACAAGCGTCGGTTCAATACGATTCAGATTCGTGAGCTTCCTGAATTTCAAGCTGGCCTGCTCTATCCGCAATCTCTGGCGGCCATGGCAACCTCGAGGATTTTGGATCCCAAGCCCGGAGAGACGATTGTGGACATGAATTGTGCCCCTGGAGGGAAACTATCACACCTGAGTCAATTAATGGACAACTCAGGCAGGATCTACGGCTTCGATAGAAACCAAGAGAAAATATCTCAAACTCGAAAAGTTATTTCTCAGCTGGGTTGCATGAACGTGACGCTGTCGATTCACGACTCAAGGTACCTACATGAAGACATGTCTTCTCTCGAAGCAGATAAGGTCCTGATTGACCCGCCATGTAGCGCTTTAGGTTTGAGACCGAAAATCTATGATTTCAGCGAAACGAAACGCATTAAGAGTCTATCATCGTACCAAACGCAGTTTATTTCGGCTGCATCAAGAATCGTCAAGCCAGGAGGAATTATTGTCTACAGCGTCTGCACCTTTAGTTCAGAAGAATGCGAGCAAGTCGTAGAACAAGCTGCCAAAGATCTAAACTTGAAAGTCATCGAACAGAACCCTATCGTAGGAGCAAGAAGTGGCCTGGCGAATTTTACATCAGGTCGATTTTGTCAAAGGTTTGATCCGCGAATTGATGAGATTGGATATTTCATTGCGAAATTTCAACGATAAGAGCGTTCATAGCGAATTCAAAGCTAACCATGATCCGCAGCCATGGTTAGCTCTAGACATTATAAGATCATGAGGTTAGAGCGATCAGTTCAAAATTGGGAGATGGGGCAGCTGAGTCAAAAAAGATTCGAAATATCAAGTGATGAAGTTAATGGGCCTCTGAATTTGGCGGAGACAATTGTCAGTGCACAAACTTCAGAGCCAGAATGGAGTAGGATCGGTGAAAGCTTCACTGATGTTGAACTATTGGATGATATTCCTGTGAAATACACGGTTACTCAGTCTGGAACGGTTGATGATTTCGTTATCAAAGTGAATTATGTTGGAGAAAGGCAGATATCAAAAACGCTTAGAGCGCATTTAGAGAAAATTCTAGGACTCCATGACGATCTTCCTGCATTCTACCACAAATTCGATCTTGCAGAAGAACCATTGTCACAAACTTTCCCGAGGCTTCGAGGGTTGCGTCTCATGCGAGGGACGGATCCTTTCGAGAGTTTGATATGTTCGATTCTTTCGCAGAATAATTCAGCGTTGCTTTGGAATCGGACCGCACGACTTTTGATGAGACATTACGGAAAAAAAGTTCGACTACTTGACGGATCGGATTTCTTCCTCTTTCCTAAGCCTGAAATGCTCGCGAGAGCTAAAGTGAGAGAGCTGCAGGCGAAGACATCAATGGGCTATAGAGCGTGGTCGGTTCTAGAAACCTCTCGTCTGATCGCCAAGGGCGATTTGAAACTAGAGGAACTGTGCTCCTATTCATATGAGGAATTGATGGAGACACTTCTTGAGCTGTACGGAGTTGGTCCGAAGGTGGCGGACTGCTTTATTCTGTACGGATTGGCAAGGCTTGATGCAGCTCCGGTTGACGTGTGGATTCAGAGAATAGTTACGAAACTTTACTTCAAGAACAAGGGAATCTCCAAAACTCAGAGCGCGAAATTTCTTAGGGACCGTTTTGGTGAATGGGCCGGGTACGCTCAGCTTTACTTATTTGATTTCGCGCGACGAGTGGCGCCTACGATGTTGAAAGCGGGTAAAGATAGTTAGGTCTTTGCGTGCATTACTGCACGCTGTTTTCCGGTAGATCTTCGTTTCAGTTTCGTTCCACATACCTCGCATACTTGGACCTCGCAAGAGTAGCGGCGATGGCAAGCAGGGCAATAGTGAATCCAATTGAATCTTTGACGAATTCCTAACGACGCAAGTGACTGGTAAGCAATATTCATTCCTTCCGCCACATTCTGTATTGCGTAATCGTCACTGACTATGACCGGATCTTGACCTTCTCTTTTTAGGTCGATTGCAAGAGCGAGGACATTCCCATCCGTCTTTGAGAGGGCAGGGTGATCGCCAAGCGTTTTGGCTCTATCCATAACTTCATTCAAAGCGTCCGATGTGGCGCTCTGAATCTTCAATTTACCGGACGATGTCGATAGAGAGAGTCTGAACGATGGTCCGGTCTGGTTTCGCAACTCGTTTGTGACTTCTGGAACTGAATAGCTTTGGAGGTCTAAGCCTGACGGATCAAGCCCCATTATCAGAGCTGAAGTGTCCAGGACTAGGACTTTCACAATTCAGGCCTTTCCATTTCTTGAAGACGAAGCAAACTTCCTAGAGACGGTGTAGGTGTCATTCTGACAAATATAGAACAGCGTTCTGATTTTCGAAGTTCAAGTTTGATATCCTCCTTCAACTCTCGCTGAAACCGTCCGTCAGCCACGACTTGTGCCTTGAGTCTCGGGTTTCCAAGTCGGATGGATAGTGTGCGTTCCATAGAGACAACAGTTGGCCGAACGAATCCTAGAGGACAGATGAAAGTAACCACGAAAACATCAACAGACGAGTCTACTATCGGTCCGCCGGCTGAGAGCGAGTATGCAGTTGAGCCTGTAGGAGTTGATACGATGACTCCATCTCCTCTGAATTTGACGAGCTCTTCGGAATCGACCCCGAGGCGCAAATCTAACATTTTAGCGGGGCTCCCTGACGATACTACAAGCTCATTTAGAGCGTCAATCACATGTCGGCCATCCAAGTGAACTGCCAATTTTGCACGTCTCTCAAGCCAACATCTACCGTTTATGAAGAGTCTAATCGCTTTGTACGCCTTTCTAGGTTCTACTTCAGTCAAGTATCCGCGCCTGCCCATGTTGACCGCTAGGATAGGCGTTTCCGGGTCTGGGATACTCATACAAGTCTTCAGAACGGTTCCATCTCCACCGACGGTGACTATGAGGTCTGAATGGAGCTCTGATAGGCTCTTCCCACCGCCCAATCGGCCTCGTCTTGCCAATTCGGCCTCCGATGTGACAGGAATCCCTTCTCTTCTCAACCGTTTAGCTAGTGTAGCGGCCACATCGAGTGCACGCTGATCATCCAATCGCGAGACAAGGCCGACTTTGAAGACCAAGAGTGAGTTCTCCAAAGAGACACACGCGTCAAAGTAATTAAGTAATCCACTCTGGTTCAACGAGAATTCTGTTTGCGAGCAACGATCCGGTCAAGCAAGGCTTTTTAGACATAAAGCGCTCGTTACTGATTCAAAGATTATTGGATGAAAGGTCAGGCGATGAAGGCTGAGCAAACCAGTTGACGTTGGACAAGTGAAGATCGGTCAATACATTATCGTAGAAGGAGAACCATGTAAGATTGTTGAGTATGAGAAATCTAAGCCAGGAAAACATGGAGCTGCAAAGGCACGAATAGTGGCCATCAGCGTGACAACTGGAACAAAAAAGAATGTCATTAGCCCCGTCGATGCAAGAATCGACGTGCCTATGATTGAGAAAAAGACAGGACAAGTTTTGGCCTTCGTCGGATCGAACGTTCAGTTAATGGACATGCAAAGTTACGAGACATTTGAAACCCCAATGCCTGAAGAAGAGGAGATTAAATCAAAACTCGCCCCAGGGGTCGAAGTCGAATACTGGCAAATGCTCGGTCAAAACAAGATCATGCGAACGAAGGGCTAGGTCCTAGTTTGGCGATTGATCTGCCATGCCGCTAGTATCCCATGTACAGATCAAACGCGGAATGTCAATTTCAGCTCTAGCTCGACAGATGGAGCAAGTGAAGGTTCTAGGACCAGGGCGATTTGGCAAAGCTGCCAGGATCCTCGGAGAGATGTTTAGCAACGACGATTACTGCAATTTCATTTCATTAGCCGGACCAATTATACCAGGAGGACTTAGAGCACTAGTAACCGATCTTGTTGATAAGAAACTCATCGATGGGATCGTCACAACCGGAGCCAATGTTACACACGATATGCTCGAGGGATTAGGGCACCGACACATTGTTGGGTCGGAGATGTTAGATGACGCAGCTCTAAAACGAAAAGGACTGTCAAGAATCTATGATCTTCTTGTGAAACAGAAGGCGATCGTAGACTTAGAGAAGCGAGCACATCACATGTTGTCTAGAATCCCGGAACAAAAACGTCGAAATATTGCAAGTTACGAACTCTTATGGGAGTTCGGACGTCAACTCGACGATAGGAACTCGCTCCTTAAAACTGCTGAGAAGAGAGGTGTACCGATTTTTTGTCCCGGAATATTCGACTCGATGTTGGGGTTGGATTTATGGACTTACAGCCAACTTAATCAGCTAGTCATTAATCCGTTCAAAGATTTTTCGAAGCTCGTAGATATGACGTTTGAAGCGAAACTTGTTGGAGCATTAATTCTCGGAGGGGGGATGCCTAAACATCATGTCCTCGTGGCCAACTCATACAGGGGAGGTTTAGATGCGGCTATCCAGATTACGCTTGATAGACCTGAGGGAGGAGGCGCAAGCGGAGCTCCCTTGGAGGAAGCGATAAGTTGGGGTAAGATCAGACGCCAAGATAAGTTGGTTACAATAACAGGAGACGCGATAACAATGTTTCCCATCTTGGCATTGGCTGCTATGGAAATTGCAAAAGCTTAGCTCGCGTCATTTCGTGCGTGGAACATGAATCTCAAGCACGCCATGCTTGAATTTTGATTTGATCTTTTTCGAATCTATTTGGACAGGGACTCTAATCCTAGCGTGGTATGAAGTGAACTCTCCGTGTCGGTGCTTAGCACCGAGTTCATGGAATGTAATCTTCCTCGTGGTGACCGCGGAGATTTCAATTGCTTCCTTAGTTGGACAACGCAGTTTCACTTTTTTCTCATTGACATATGGTAAGTCAACGGTCAGGACTAATTCGGATGCGGCTACGAACAAATTGTAGAGCGGTTCAATACTGGCTGACGCTGCATTCCATCCTGATCCGTGTATGGGTGAATGATCAGAGTGCCTTGGTTCGGCACGATCCTTGCTTGATTCTGAACTCATTCTAGGTCACCCGTATAGTGGAGGCAGATCATACTCATGCGATTTATTCATTCGTGACATCTCTTCTTGAGTACGATGCATGATGTCTTTCGATCGGAGACGAATTTCCTCACCACGCTTGAGCAGTTCTCCTACGTCAATCTTCAGTTGAAGAATCTTGTTAACTGACGTCAATGCTGCTGCGGCTGCGACTGGATCTGGATAGTTGTAATATGATTGGGTAAGTAGAGCTATGCCTGGAATTGACGCTTGCGCGCATCTGCGAAGCAATAAACCGTATGCGCCAACTATGTAGCCTTCATCGAGAATTTCAGCGGACCCTTTCAGCTTCTCTTCGAGTTTTTTCTCTGACAACGCCGCGAATACTTTCGGTGAGTCTATGTCTTGTCGGTTGGCTACCGCCATTCCTCCCAATGACATCATGAGTTGAATTTTCTTTTTCTGAGTCCACTCCACTAAACCTGATGCTAGCGGTCGTAGAAGGGGTAGTGGAATCGCTGTTTCTGATAATAATACAATTAACGAATCTCCAGCAAAGAGACGAACCGGCGACTTTGGCAAGCCGCCGTGCAAAACTATCATGGGTGGTAACATGTCCGATTCGATTGAGCCTACTTCTCGGAGTTTAAGCGAACTTACGATATGGGACGCTGCGAGAAGCCCAACCAGCCCCACGTCTGGGAGACCGTTGATCATTACCGCGTCGTTCGGAATCGACGCAGTTTCCATTATCTGGAAGCCGTCATTATCTGACATATCGATCGACTTCCGAAATCCAGCGGTACTTGAACCTGAGCGAGTAATTAAAAGGTTCGTGCCAACTTCATGGAAACTGAAGCTTGGAGGGAATGAGAGCTGAGTGCGCTGGAAGGTCTAGGAAGATCCCTCAACGACGTCATGAAAAAACTCCTGCGCCTTACAGTGGTGGACGAGAAGGCCGTTAAGGAACTTGCTCGAGACTTACAGAGGTCCCTTCTGCAATCTGATGTTAACGTTAACCTTGTTCTACAAATATCACAAGCTGTCGAGACAAGATCACTTGAAGAGAAACTTCCGCCTGGAATTCCGAGACGAGAACACGTTATCAAGGTGCTCTACGAGGAGCTAACACGTTTCCTCGGTGAAGACCCAGCTAAAATTACAGTTGAACCGGGTAAGAAACACGTCATAATGCTAGTCGGCATCCAGGGAACCGGCAAGACAACGGCGTCAGTGAAACTAGCAAGGTTCTATCAGAAACGCGGCATGAGACCTGCAATAGTTTGCGCGGACACTTATCGACCGGGCGCCTTCGACCAGCTGAAGCAACTCGCCGAGAGAGTGAATGTACCAGTTTACGGCGAACCGAACTCCAAGGAAGTACTGAAGATTGTGAAGAAAGGGAAGGAACAATTCGAGCAGCAGAAACATGATCTGATCATCATCGATACGGCCGGCCGCCACAAAGACGAAGGCGAACTAATGTCTGAAATGAAAGACCTAGCTAGGCTAATTGTTCCCGATGAGATCATCCTCGCCATTGACGCTTCAATCGGGCAAGCCGCTATGTCGCAAGCGACAGCATTCAATGAAACCACGACTATAGGTTCAATTCTTGTCACGAAGCTGGATGGCACAGCAAAGGGAGGCGGTGCGCTCTCCGCAGTTGCTGCCACAAAGGCGAAAATCAAGTTCATCGGAACCGGTGAAAAAATTGACGACTTAGAACAGTTTGTCCCGTCAAGTTTCGTGGGAAGGCTTCTAGGAATGGGCGACATCAAAGCTCTTGTTGACAAGGTGCGAGAAGCCGAAGTTGTTGTGCCCCAGAAGAAAGCTCGGGCTTTCTTAGAGGGAAAATTCACTTTGAAAGACATGTACGATCAGATGGTTGCGGTCAGGAAGATGGGCCCTTTGAAGAAATTGATGGGAATGGTTCCGGGTGGAATGAACATTCCTGATGACGCAATGGAAACTGCTGAGAAAAGACTTGACTCGTGGCGAGTGATAATTCAATCTATGACGAAAGAAGAAGTTGAAGATCCGAAACTTGTGGATTCTTCACGTGCTAGACGAATAGCACGTGGTTCAGGGCGTACTGAGAAAGAAGTCAAGGAACTCATCAACCAATATTTCATGATGAAGAAAATGATGAAGAGCATGAAACGACTGCGGAGGTCCCTTGGGTCGAAAACTACCGTTCCCCGTGAGGACCTGAGTCAAGAAGGTTAAATAGCCCGCGTCTCCGTCTGCTAGCGAAATTCAAGGGTCTGCTCCATGAGACGCTCAAAAGGGTACCGCTCAAAGACACGCAGATTGCTTACAAAGAAACCCCGAGAACGAGGGAAAATAGGGCTTAGCAGAATCCTTAGGAGCTATCAACCCGGAGACCGGGTAACTATTCTGATCGAACCGTCCGCACATAAGGGAATGCCGCATAGGCGGTATCACGGAAGAGTTGGAACGGTTCAAGAGAAACGGGGAAAGTCATTCGTCGTAGGTGTGCAGATAGGTAATCAAACAAAACAGATAATCGCACGACCTGAACATTTGACGCCGACCCGCTAGGTAGTGAAAGTCAGATTGCCAAGAAAAATCATTGAGTCTAAACCCGCCACTACGGCCGAGGCTAAACGAATTCTTGAACGTGTTAAGGATGACGAACTCGGAGAGTTTCAGAGACGAACGCTTGACTACGCGTCGAAGTTTTCTAAGGTCTCACCAACTAAGGTGGAGAAGCTCGTGAAGGAGCTTACCGAGAAGTTCCAACTCGATAGGAAAGAGTCAATCCAGGTAGCAAACTCGATGCCGCAATACCTGGAGGAGGTACGAACTATACTTACAGTTAAAGGCAGGATAATAGGCGGCGCCCAGCTAGAAGATATTCTAAAGGTCGTTAACAACTACCGAGAAGAGGCTTAGAGTACCCTTCCAGTATAGGAAGGCTTTTTTCCATGCAGTTCCACGTCCTAGTGGATGCTCTCGACATTGCGAAGTTCAAAGTGTTCTCAGCGGTTATTTTCCATTCATACATCCCGCTTCAGGCTCAATTAAGCTTGAAGACTACCGGAACGATTTCTGGAGACAGATAAATTGAGTATTAATAGGGAGCGCATACCGGGCGCTTCAGAACCTCAAAGACTTAAGTCATCATTAGGAAGCTCGCCGCCACGACTGTATGAGGAGTATGCCTATGTACTCGACTATTTGCAGCACGGAAGAACTTCAGCGGATAAACCCAGGCATCTAGCCCTCCCCACTGTTCAGGTGATTGGTGAGAACTACTTTACACTCTTAGAAGCAGAAGTTCGCGCAGGGACACAACCGAATCTGGATGAGCGAGTCTACATTGGCAAAGAACGCCGAGAAAAGATTAATCGAATTATCGGACGAATCGGCTACAACGACCTTACGGCCAATGCAAAGGCGGAACTGTTACCGGTCCTTGAAAAACTCATCACAGACCAGGAACCGCGTTTTGTCGGCTTCTTCAACAATTCTCAAGCGATAACTCCGCGCATGCACGCCCTAGAATTGTTGCCAGGTATCGGAAAGAAATCGATGTGGCAGATAATCAATGCTCGAGAAAAGAAAACATTCGTGAGCTTCAAAGACATTGAGTCAAGAACAAGCGTTGGTGACCCAATCAAAGTCATAGCGAAACGCATACTCGACGAACTCACTGGAGGCGAGAAGTACCGCATATTCTCGAGATCGTTATAGATCCCATCTTGTAGTGAATCTGAAGGTTGACTCAACGGATAATCATTCACGCGGATCTTGATTATTTTTATGCACAGTGTGAAGAAATTGTTCGTCCTGAACTTCGCGGAAAACCAATAGTCGTATGTGTCTATTCTGGTCGGACAGCGGAAAGCGGAGTAGTTAGCACTAGTAATTATGAAGCCCGAGAATACGGCGTTAAGGCCGGAATCCCGATTGCATACGCCAAAAAAATGTTGACTTCAGTTCAAGCAACCTTTCTCCCATTGAACATGACACTTTACGAGGGAGTATCAAGCCGAATAATGAATATGCTAAGAACCTACGGTGACTCATTTGAAAGAGTCAGCATAGACGAAGCTTATCTAGACATCTCTAACTTGGCTGAAAGAAATTTCGACAAAGCAAAGGGGATTGCAATACAAGTTAAGCAAGAGATCTTACAAAAGGAACAAGTAACCTGCTCAGTTGGCGTCGCCCCAAACAAATTGCTAGCGAAGATGGCATCCGACTACAAGAAACCTAACGGCCTGACGATACTGCAACAAGGAGATGTAACCAAATTCTTTGAACGACTGCCTGTGAACAGAATACCGGGGGTCGGTAAGAAGGTTGATGAAAAACTGAACGAAATACATGTCCGTACGATTGACGAACTTGCACGAGTAGACCCAGTTTGTCTGATTGACAAATTTGGCAAAAACTTGGGAAACTATCTCTTCCAAGCCTCGCGAGGCGAAGACAATGACCCAGTCAAAGATAAGGAACAACCGACCCAATTGAGCCGCATAGCTACGCTCAAGCAGAACAGTCGAGACCCACAAGAGATCCTGCCGCTGCTCAACAAGTTAGCACGTTCCGTTCTTGAAAAACTGAACGAGGAAAAAATGGAATGTAAATCAGTAAGCCTGATCGTCATTCTCACCGACCTAAGCATTCACACTAAATCAGTGACACTAGAATCCCCAACCAAAGAATTTGAGACGATAGCGGAAAGTACAAACACACTACTAGAGCGATTTATTGAATCAGTGCCGAACGCAGTAATCCGACGAGTGGGAATAAAATTATCCGGTTTACAGAGACGTACAGGTCAGACAGACATCGTGACTTTCCTTCAAGCATAGTCAGGAATAGCGAGGGGCGATCATGTCATGGGTCAGACTGCGAACTGAATGCACTTGGCATTCCGCCCCTCAAACGCTTCGGACAACACTTCCTGGTTGACAAAAAGACTCGTGACATAATGATGGAATCCGCTCGCTTAGAACCAGATGACACGGTTATAGAAGTCGGACCGGGGTTAGGATTTATCACCGCAACACTAACATCACAACCATGCAGCATCATCGCAATCGAAAAAGACCGAACCCTAGCGGAATACCTCAAAAACAGATTCATAAAAAACAGTAACGTAACGATAGTGCAGGGCGACGCACTGGAATTTCAGTTTCAAGATCAAGCAAAGATCATCTCTAGTCCACCATACAACATCTCCTCCAAACTAATCCTCTCAATTTTGAATAGCAAGTTCAAACTCGCGGTACTACTATTACAAGACGAATTCGTTAGTCGCTTAACTGCGCCGGTCGGCTCACGCGATTATGGCAGATTGACGGTAACCCTACAATCTAGGGCCAAAGCCGAGCGGATAATTAGAGTTCCTAGATCAGCGTTCTATCCATCACCGAAAGTTGACTCTGCCATTGTTCGAATTGAACCCCAAACACCAGACCTTCTGATCAAGGATCAAAGAACCTTTAATGAATTAGTACGATCGCTCTTCACCCAGCGTCGTCGTAAACTTCGTGGAGTCTTGAAAAAGTATCTTAAGGAAACGTATCCCACCGAAATGAATGAGATACTCATAAGAACGAGTTTTCTTGAAAAGCGTATATTCGAAATTGCTCCACTGGAATTGATTGGTCTATCAAACATAATTTCAGAAGTGAGAGTGGATACGGCACGTGCCAAAAACGATTAGAATAGTAATGATGGAACCAGAGAAGGCAGGAAACATTGGATCAATCGCGCGATCGATGAAAAATTTTGCTCAGAACGACCTTTGGATCGTAAACCCAAAAACCCGCATTGACGACGAAGCGAGAGCATATGCTATGCACGGGGTAGATGTCCTTACCTCTGCAAAAATCACGAAGAATATGGAAGAAGCACTGGAGAATGTTGACCTGATAGTGGGAACCAGTTCAATCGTTCCCAGCAGCCCATCCAATCTCGCACGATTCCCAATTACTCCAAAGCATTTGGCAGAAAAGATTGGCACTGTAGACGGGCGGGTCGCAATCATATTTGGAAGGGAAGCCTCAGGGCTAAACAATCGAGAAGTGGAGAAATGTGACCTAATGGTCACAATCCCAGCAAACCACGAATATAACGTGCTAAATCTCGCGTCGGCAACTTCAATCATCCTATACGAACTCTTCCAACAGAAGAACGACAACATGAAGGAGTTTCAACTAGCAACTGAAATGGCTAGACGTCAATTGCTTGAACAATTTGACCTTATGCTGAGGTCAATTCGGCTCCAGAAACACAGACGCGAACTGGCGCGGCGAGCCTTCCGTAACCTCATCTCTCGAGCATTTATCTCTAAACGCGAAGCATCACTACTACTAGGAGTATTTAGGAAAGCATCGGCACGTATGGTGTAAACTTAAGTAAGCGCCATCACATCTCACGTCAAAACTGTGAATAGAGCCATGAAGGGTCGAAATTACAGGCAACCAAAAGGGCAGGCATACACTAGGGGCAAATATATTCACGGAAGCCCCCCTCCTAAAATTTCAAAGTTCACGATGGGAGACATGAAAACTCATTTTGAGTACAAATTTTCGCTCATTGCTCAGAGTCCAGTGCAAATTAGACACAACGCGCTTGAAGCAGCCAGAGTTTCCGCCAACAAAGTTCTATTCGATGCATTGGGAGAAACAGGATACAGGATCCAGCTCCGCGTTTACCCACATATCATCCTTCGTGAGAATCGAATGATTGCCACAGCGGGAGCCGACAGGTTACAGGAAGGGATGCGTAGATCTTTCGGCAAACCAAGCGGACGAGCTGCACGGATTAAAACTGGTCAATCAATTCTAGACATTCATGTAAACAGCAACGCCTTAGATCATGCTAAGGCAGCACTTCGAGTGGGATCAACCAAACTTCCTGTCGCTTGCGTGATTACACAAGAGAAACTTGTCTCCCTAACTCCCCAAGCTACGTAGATCATTTTCTGCTTAAATCCGTCAAAACAGCTGGACTGCCGTCCTGAGTCCTGCAAGGAACGGTTAAGTCGTACAATTAGCTGCTAAGCTTTGTCACCCAATGTACCAACTAGAAGAACAGAGGATACTCGACGAAGTCAAAAAACGCGGTTCAAAGCGCATCCTGCTTCAAATGCCTGAAGGTCTGAAGCCGATAGGTTTCAGAGTAGCGAAGCTACTGGAAGAAAGGGCTAAAGTTGAAGTTTTCGTATCCGGCGATCCATGCTACGGAGCATGTGACTTAGCACTCATCCCGAAACAGCTAGTTCATGCGGATCTCCTAATCCATATCGGTCACGCGGAAATTCCCGGAGAATTCACTGACGAGAAAGTAATGTACGTTGAGGCAAGGGCGGATGAATCGATTGATGAACCAATGGTGAAGGCGATCGCCATGTTGACTCAAGAACATGTCATAGGACTCGCATCGAACATTCAACACATCCACATGCTCGAAAGAGCAAAACAAATCCTCGAAGAACATGGAAAGGAAGTGGTCATTGGGCGCCCATCTGGATGGTTGAAGTATCCTGGCCAAGTTCTAGGATGCGATTACGGCAGTGTTCGAGCTATTTCCGATAAAATTGACGCAATAGTACTTTTGAGCGGAGGAGATTTTCACGCATTAGGAATACCGCTTGCAACTGGAAAACGCACCATAGTCGTAGATCCTTTCCAATCGAAAGCTAATGATATCACGGAGACATGCCGAAGACTCCTTCGTAAACGATTTGCGAGTATCACGAAATTCAAAGAAGCAAAACGAATCGGAATTATTGTTGGATTAAAGAGTAGTCAAATGAATGCCTCATTGTCACTTCGTGTGAAGCAACTGCTTGAAGAGAATGGCTATTCAGCGATACTCATCTGTGCAACAGAAATTATTCCCGAAACATTAGATTCCTTTACAGATCTTGATGCTTACGTGGAAATATCATGCCCCAGAATCAGTACCGATGACCAAGAACGCTACAGAAAGCCGATTTTAAACCCTGAAGAAGTCATGGTCGCAATCGGAAAGAAACAATGGGAAGACTATACTAAAGGTATGACTTTGGAGGAGTGGCATTAGAAACTTGACACCGACACTCGGACTCCGGCACGTAAACATCAAATTATGAAAATTTCAATCCGAAAACATGAATTAGCAATCAGACTCCAAGGTGTGCGCCAGCATCCAGACGCCAAAGTATCCCTAGAACAGTACACAACCCCTGCAGACCTGGCCGCTGAAATTCTGTTTCACGCATGCTATTCATTTGGCGACATAGCGAACAAATCAGTGATTGATCTCGGAACTGGAACGGGTAGACTAGCGATAGGTGCGGTAATCCTAGGAGCCGATTACACTGTCGGAATAGACATTGACAATGACGCCGTGAAATTTGCCTCACACGAATCCAAAGGATCAAACATAGACTGGGTGATAGGCGACGTCTCCGTGTTAAGAGGCAAGTTTGATACAGTTCTGATGAATCCGCCGTTTGGCACCAAGCGACCACACGCCGACGTGCGATTCCTCGAAACTGCGCTTAACATAGGGAACGTTATCTACAGTATACATAAAACGGTAACTCAAGAATTCATTGAAAGCTGGCTACAGAATCATAGCGCCAATCACCAAATAATCATGAATGCCAGAATGGAGATAGGCCGTCAGTTTCACTTCCACCGAAAGATGAAGTATGCCGTCGAGGTTCAAGTCTACCGAATCGTCCCAACTAAGACCTGAGCTTATATACTAGGGTGCGGTTTAACCGGACGAATCTACGTAACAAAAATGTCGTCAACTTGTCGACTTGAACAGATTTGAAGAGTAGTTGGTTTGAGTAAAACACAGATCGCTTCGACACTTTACGTGCTGCCCGGAGACAGATTGGGCGTAATCGAACAATTTCTTCCCGGATCCGGAACATATGAGGATAATGGCAATATATACGCGACTTTTACTGGAACTGCCAAAATCGACGCAAAGAACAAACGAGTTACGGTACTTCCGGCAACACGGATACCTGAGCTCCCAAAAGAGGGCGCTACCGTTATCACATCTGTTACTTATGCAACAGAAAAGATGGCCACAATGAGCATATGGAAGATCGAAGGGAAGAACCTACAAAATCCGTTTACGGCTATACTGCATATCTCCTCATCCAGCCCAAGATATGAAAGACATATGTCGGACGTCTGTAAAGCTGGAGACATTATTCGCGCCAGAGTGATCGACATGACTAACCGAATCCCACAGTTAACCACCGCGGGTCGCGGTTTAGGGGTAGTGAAAGCATTCTGTTCGAAATGCGGTAACGTTCTCGAATTAACGAACAGTAGACTCCAGTGTAACGCTTGCGGCAATCTTGAAAGACGCAGACTTGCAGAAGATTATGGAGTATCTGCCTGAGAGTGAATCTCATGGAAGTAAAAGTTGTTTCAAAGACGAAGACCGAATTAAAAATAGAAATCATTGGAGAGGACCATACCTTCTGTAATCTGCTACAAAACGTTCTCTTAAACGACAAGAACGTAGAGATCGCAGGATACGATCAACCGCATCCGCTTATACGGTCCAGCATAATTTACTTGCGAACTAAACGTGAAGTCTCACCTGAGAAGGTTCTCTTGAATGCACTTGAAAATTTGAAGGATATAAACAAAGAATTTGATGAGAAATTTTCAAAGGCTGTCGAACAGTCTTAATGAACGATGCTGATTCAATTCGGCACATAATGCAAGACAGGCGACTAGCAAGTTTAGGTGACGCGTACGTAAACTTCGTATTTTCTTTAGCTCTGACCAAGATCAAAGGAAATCCTGAAGGAGTAAAGGTCAGCGACAGGATCCTGGCAGATGCGTTCAAGCTAGCGGAGCTACGTAGATTCTTAGGCACAAGAGTGAATCGAAAAGACCTTGCTAACGCAGCCGAAGCGTTACTTTTCGAAGTCTATCAAAGAGGGCTCATATCACTAGATGAGAGCGTTCAATTAATCGTGCAAAATCGCGAAGGCCCGGCGTATGGACTTTCAAATCTTCTTAAAGTCGCTGTTGAACGTCTCGCTAAGTGACGAAGGATTAGCCTAGTTGCTTAAGAAAGAGATTCGCATTCTTGGTTTGGCCACGACTGACTTAAGACGTGAACGACGGCTAGTTGGCATAATTTTTCGAGGGAATCTATGGCTAGACGGCATCCTGACATGTAGCTTTGATACACATACCGATTACATTTCAGATATAGCTCAAACAATTCTGAAATCAAGGCAATATTCACAGATCCGAGTAATTATCTCCCGCGAAACTCTACTGCCAAAAGGCATACAAGATCTGCGAAAATTAAATATCAAAACCCATCTCCCGACAATATCGATCAAAAGTCACAGCCAGTCAACAACAACTAAATCCCGACCACGATGTCTACGCATCCATAGAGGAAGACGCAAGATAATATTGCATACATTAGAATTGGATAAGGAATTTGCGTGCGAAATCTTTCTTGTAGGCTGCAGAGGTAATTCCCTGACCCCAGAAGCTCTGAGGATTGCTGAACTGATCACAGCTACACTCAAGAAGCCATTCTGAACCAAGTAAGGCTTAAATGGAACTCTAAATGATTGGGCTAGCCGGTCGTTATTCAAAGTGCAATTTTGCCCAAAATGTGGCTTAGCTCTTCTACCCACGAAGAAGCAGAAGGCAATCGTTCTAAGTTGCCCCAAGTGCGGTTACGAAACGAAACGATCTGAGAAGAACGTGCAGATACTCGAGCCACAAAAGGAGAACGTCGTCGTAATAGGAAAAGAAGAACAGAAGATTCGCACCCTTCCAAAGGCAAAGGTTGACTGCCCGAAGTGTGGACATAGGGAAGCGTTCTACTGGCTTGTGCAGACGCGAGGAGCCGACGAATCATCTACGCAGTTTTTCAGATGCACAAGTTGCGGAACAACTTGGCGCGAGAACTCGTAAACCCATAAATTCCGCTCAATTAAAGTACGTAGGAGTCTCTCTCTAGCAATACTGGTGGGCAAATTGTTCAAGGCAACGATAAGTGATGCAAGGGTATGGAGGAACCTACTAGCCGCCATCTCTACGCTAATTGAAGAAACCGATTTCAATGCGGCACCAGAAGGTATCAAGCTAAGATCGATGGATCCTTCTCATGTGGCGATGGTTGACTTCGAATGGAACAAGTCTGCTTTCGAAGAGTATAGTTGCCTCCAACCAACAAAAATACGATTGAACGTCAGCGATATCGTTAAGAAACTTCGAGGAGCCGGGTCTGATCGATTGGAGATGGCTTACGATGAGACAACTCGCAAACTCAACATGGTGATCAAAGGCAAATGGAGGACAACATTCACGCTCCCCACACTTGATCCAGGTGATGAAGAAGTCCCGACTCCAAAGATAGCATTCAACACTAGAATTAAGATGGTCAGTTCCAGCTTCAAAGAGATCATAGACCAAATTCAGACAGTCAGCGATAACGTACGATTAGAATCAGCTCAAGACAAATTCACTGCAGAGGCTGTCACTGAATTGAGTGGAGCTAAAATTGAATTAGAAAAGGGCAGTGACGTGTTACTTGAACTTGACGTGAAGGAACCTTGCAAAGCGACCTACAATTTGAATTACCTGTCTGAAATCTCAAAAGCTGGAGCGATGGCGTCGGAACTCGTCACCCTAGAATTCTCAACAAACATGCCAGTCAAGTTGGAATATGAGATGCCGCAGCAAGGCAAGCTGCTCTATTACCTAGCACCCAGGATCGAAGCCGAATAGTATGATCACCATGACAACTTGTTGAGTGCACGACGTGCCTCAACCGAAAGGCAACCTGTATGGAAGCACTTCTGACTAAGCTAGACTACGCAAAATATCCATTCACTAGCGAGGCGTTAGCTTACATAAGGACACGTAATATTGACCCAGCCGAACTAATCAATCCAGAATTTCTCTCAATTTTAGATCGTGCCGTCGAACGAATTAAACAGGCCGTTTTCAGCGGAAAAATTTTATCCGAACTCACTCTAGAGGACATTGACATTATTGCCTACCCAACAGCGCTCATGCTCATAAGTGCGACTGGCGACGATCGAACGCGAAGACGCTACGCGCTCGCCGAAGCTAAGCGAGCTTACGAACTTTTGAGAACAGAACCACCGGAAAAGTTACTTCAAATTGCAACATACACGTTCAATTGGGATACTCGCCGTGTTGAACAAAGTATCGGCGAATCCCATTTTGAATTCGCGCTTCATTTCAAAGACTACATTCGAAATTCAACTAGAATGCGCGATTTGAAATGGAAACTTGTGAATAGAGTGATGTCCCAAGGTTACGTGCTACTTCCGGCGAAGACTTCGCAAGACTTCTTGAAGAGGAAGTCCAAGCCAGAGTCCTTGAGAAGACTTCAGATTTTGACATTGTTCTACCAGACAAGTTAGCGCGATACGTCGAGCCGCTTGTCTCTAATCTCAAAGCAAGATCGGCATCGCTGGCAACAGATGACATGCCTCGTGCCATCGTGCCTGCAGCTATGCCGCCTTGCATGAAGAATCTGCTTAGCATGTTGCAGACAAGCAAGCACATCTCCCACATGGGACGATTTGCAATGGCGGCATTTCTGCTGAACATAGGAACGGATGAACAGGACCTGCTCAACATGCTGAAATCATTTACCGACTTCGATGAGAGGCTTGCACGTTATCAAGTGGAACATATTGCCGGGAAAAGAGGTTCGAGACGAAAATACACGGCTCCAAATTGCACAACCATGCAGATGCACGGGTTATGCGTCAATCCAGACCAAGTATGCGCGACAATACGACATCCACTCTCATACTACAGGAGAAAAGCCAGAAGCCTTTACTCGAAAAGACCGCGAAATTTACCAATTCCTAGCCAAACTAAGGACGGTAATATTTAATGAAATTAAGGCAATTTATTGCAGCGCTCGTACTAACGCTTTTGATAATTTCAAGTTCCTTTTTGATAATACGCCCTGTGTGGAATAAAACGCAAGAAATCTCGAGCGGAATTTTAGTGCTCATTAGTCACGATAACTTCACTCCCGAAGAAATAATGCGGCTAGCCCGGTTCGGATTGGTGACCACAGTCTCGGGCCCAGTGGCAGTTATTCGTACTCAAATGGACGCATTCCGAGGCTTGCAGCAACTTCCGTTTATCTCACAGATCGAGAGCTCGCATCCGTTACGAATTCAACTTGATCGAAGTATACCGGACATCGGAGCGGACTTAGTTTGGCATGATATTAAGGACGACATTGGCCGAAATGTTACTGGTGCGGGAGTAGTGATAGGATTCGTAGATACAGGAATTGATCTGTCACATCGTGATTTCAAGTTCCCGAATGGGACAAGCAAAATCCTGTATGTATGGGATCAAACAATGAGCGGGAACGCGCCCAGTGGTTTCAATTACGGTAACGAATGTACCTCGATCGAGATAACAGCTGGTCTATGTACAGAATTCGATAGTTTCGGGCATGGCACTCACGTAGCCGGAATAGCTGCAAGCACCGGACTTGCAACGGGGAATTATACTGGAGTAGCCCCCGGTGCTAGTATTATCTTCGTAAAGAGCGGTCAACAGCTATGCAACGGGTCAAGTTGGAATTTCGATAACGCTCAGATACTTGACGGAGTGAACTACATAATTGCGAAAGCGAAGCAACTTGGCATGAGAGCAGTGATAAGCCTGAGTTTAGGCGGAAACATTGGTGGACACGATGGAACCGACTCCCTCGAGCAGGGGCTTGACGCGTTCGTTAAGGACGGGACACCCATTGTGGTTGCTGCGGGAAATGAAGCTGAGAGTAGCGAACATATCATTGGGAGACTAACGCAGGGCTCAAACATTACCTTCCAGGTTCAAGCCGCCACAACGACTACGGATTTGCAAATCGGCGTATGGTATTCACTAAAAGACAGCATCGGTGCAACTTTGACGACACCAGATGGACGAACTTACGAAATGCCCAGTGGTGGAGATACATCACGGTATGCGGCAGCGGTAGGAAACATTACCACAATGTCAACCGCTTCTAAATTATCAAATGAAGCCTACTTCGAGATCAACTCAACCACTTCCCTTCCAGAGTCAGGCTGGCATGTAACGTTAAATCCGAAACATGTAAACTCGAATGGCGAGTGGGACGCTTGGGTCGATGCACAATCGTGTTCGTACCCTCCGGCAACGTTCATACCCGGATTGGGTTACAAAATAGACGCAAATGACACCATCGACATTCCTGGGACTGCAGAGGGCGTGATCACCGTGGGAGCCTACGCCTCAAAGAACACATGGGAAGGACTCGATCATCAAATTTACGGATCTTCAGATATCGAAGTGGGACAGATCGCATCCTTCAGTTCACTCGGCCCAACAAGGGACGGACGAATCAAACCAGACATTGTGGCTCCTGGGCTATACATTGCTTCTGCGAGATCAGCGATGATTCCTGTCAGCGATAGCGATCCGGACATCGATCACCGAGTTCTCGCGGGAACCAGTATGGCGACCCCACACGTAGCAGGAGTTATCGCTCTGATGCTGCAGTACTCTCCTACACTTCAACCAGCGGAAATAACTCAAATTCTCAAGAGAAATGCACGACTCGATTCATTTACGAACTTGCTACCATCGGGCTCTCCAATTTGGGGATTCGGAAAATTAGACGCTCGTACAGCGACAGGATTTTACAGGCTGACATTGATAACCCAAAACGTACCCTCGTCTGCGACGATCACAATCAGAGTAGATAATTCACCCAGAGCCAGCATTTCTGGTGGATCATGGGACGACCTCTACTTCCTGAAAAATACCACTCACACAATAGATTTTGAATCGAACAATTCAAGTTCGAGTAATGTGCGATACATAATTCTCAACGGTCCGTTCCAAATATCCAGTAACCAATTCCTGTCGCTAGCTTACAAGGCTCAGTATTTCGTTGAGATAGGAAACTCGTTCAGCCCACACGAGAGAACGGGTTGGTATGATGCGAACACAACCTTAGAAACGACTTCCCCAACGATCATCAGAACTTCGGGATTGTTAGCAAACCTTGGCGGTGAATACGTTTGGTTCGGCTTGATTTCAAACGATGGTCGAATCATACCTACCAACTTAACAATAGGTCAACCTGAAACATTAACCGAGAGCTATGTGCTGTCATACTCATGGATCACATTTGCTGAAATGTTGATCGCATCGATTATCCTCTTAATCATCGTCCTGAAGAAGCTTAGATTTTCTGCTGCGCGGGTATAAGTAATAGAACCTGAAGTATCTCTCAAACCTATATCTGCCCTCGACGCGCGTTGAATGTAGTACTATTGGAGCGATACTATGGAGCAACGAGCGGATGATCAAGCAGCTCAACGAATTGATTTTCTGAAGAAAACATTTCTTGAATACTACAAAGGTCATGCTAAGTCATTGAAGCCTCCATCAGCAATGAACCAACGAGAATTCGGATTTCTTCTATTTCGAGAGAAGATCATGGTACGACATAAGGCGTTCCAAGAACTCACTAGCTTCGCAGAACTGCTACTATCGCTCACCCCTTCCGACGTATACTATTCTACGGCCTACTATAAGCGACCAGAACTCGATATGGACCAGAAGGGATGGCTGGGATCGGATTTAGTATTCGATGTTGACGCCGACCATATTGAGACACCGTGCAAAGAGACGCATGACATGTGGATCTGCTCTCATTGTAAGGAAACGAGACGTGGCAAAAAACCTGCGAAATGTACAAAATGCGGACATGAAAAGATTGATGAGAAAGCTTGGCTATGCGACAGATGTCTCTTCGCTGCTAAAGAAGAGATGTTGAAATTAAGAGATTTTCTGATCGGAGATTTCGGCATTAATCATAACGAGATGCACATGTTCTTCTCCGGCCATAGAGGATACCATCTCCATGTTACCTCCGAATCACTAAGAAAATTGGATGATAGCCAACGAAAGGAAATAGTAGATTACCTACTGGCTCTAGGGTTGGACCCATACGAGCAAGGACTCTATCAGGGTCCATCAGACATATACGCAGATACCAAGCATTCAATGATCATCGGTCCTCAAATGACGGACCCAGGATGGCGAGGACGTCTCGCAAGGGGAGTTTTCGAAGTGATCACAAAACTCAATCAAGGTCAACTCCTTGCGCTTGGATTCTCAAAAGGAGCAGCAGCCCAGGTTCTGCGTGAACGCGAAACCATAGAACGAGACTGGTCAGAGAAAATACTTTGGAGTTACTTCCAAGACAGATGGAAAATTACCGATGAAATTTGGCGGAACGTACTAAGTCAAGCAGTCACATTAACTGCGCTGCCAGCAAGAATCGATACAGTCGTCACCACCGACATCCATCGTCTAATTCGAATGCCAGATACACTGAACGGGAAAACTGGCCTCAGAGCCACAATGCTAGGTCTTGATGAACTCGAAGAGTTCGATCCATTCGATCAACCAATCGCATTCCAAGGTAAACAAACCGTCTTCGTCAATGAGGCCCCTGAAATCAGAATTCGAGAACAAAAATTCGGTCCATTCAACAATGATAAAATTGAACTACCGCTTTCCGGAGCCGTACTTTTGATTGCAAAAGGTGTCGCAGTACCGGTGAATTAGATGTACGACGAATTACACATAGCCTGGAAGGCAGAAAAATCGTCGCAAAGACTACAACCCCTACCGCGCGACTTCTATCAACGAGCAAACAGGTATTTTGAAGAATTAAGTCATGAGACATCGGACACAGACCCACGCGCCTTACATGGCCGATTGGCTTCCAGAGAAAAAGAAATGGCCGCACGCCTTCTTGGAGAACTCAGACAAGCAAGGCGAACAAAAATCTTCCAAGCAGCACAGAGCCATTCCATAATCAATCCAACAGACCTAACTGAGGAAGAGAATAGTTTGGTAGAAGCGATTAAGGAACCAGAATCAATCTCCTATCTAAACCAAGGAACGCTTCCTAGTTCAGACAAACCAACCGACGCTGAAGAGAAGTTTGTTGTGATCAGGTTTCTCCAAGACATACCTGAAATTGTTGGTATCGATCTGAGGATCTATGGTCCCTTTAAGAAAGAAGACGTAGCGTCTGTACCGTCAACGAACGCCACGGCACTGATCGGCCAAGGTGCAGCAAAGGTTATCGAATTCAAAAAAGTCGAGAACAAACTGTTTCGTCAACAATAAATAGCAGACAACTTGCTACCTATCGAACCTAGAGCTGATCAGTATGAAGATCCCAAAACAAATGCGAACCTACTGCCCCAAATGTAAATCACATACTGATCACCAAGTCTCAATTTACAAGAAGGGCAAAGACCGAGCAATGGCGATTGGAAATAGACGCCACGAACGCGACGAACATGGATACGGTGGACAAAAATTCCCGAAACTGAAACGCACAGCCAAAACAACCAAGAAGCAACTCCTACGATTATCCTGCAAAACTTGCTCAAGCACCGTCTACCGTTTAGGCATCAGACTTAGAAAACTCGACCTCATGTAAGCAAATGCACTATCGCGAATTCGGAATTCACGTGAAGTCATCGTCGCGCAGCCATAACACTTATGTTGCCAATCCACATTCGAGAACACTCTCATTACAGGTGTAATTCAACTTGACAAAACATGAATTAATCCCAAGACCACAATCGAACTTCCTTCGCGTCAAGTGTCCGAAATGCGCAAACGAGCAGGTCATTTTTGACCGTCCGTCTCTAGTGCCTCATTGTTCGGTATGCGAAGAAGCACTCGCTGAACCTACTGGCGGCAAAGCCACACTGAAAGCGGAAGTAGTGCAACTGCTTGGATAGGCTAAACAAATTATGACGACTGCACCTGTGTATCCTGAAATTGGCGATTTAGTAGTAGCATCAGTTACCCACGTAGTCGATTACGGAGCATACGTCAAACTCGACGAGTACGACGGCGTCGAAGGACTAATTCATATCTCCGAAATCGCGAGCACCTACGTCAAAAATATCAGAGTCCACGTAAGAGAAGGACAGAAACTAGTTCTGAAAGTACTACGAGTCTCGCCACAACGTGCGCAAGTAGATCTCTCCTTACGAAGAGTAACCGGACGAGAGAAATCAGAGAAGATGCTCGAATGGAAGAAAGTCAAGAAAGCAGACTCCATAATCAAAGGAGCTGCCGAACGTCTCAAAGCCGGAGAAGCAGACATGTTGAAAATTCGAGATCTGATCTATGAAAAATTCGATAATCCTTTCGATGCCTTCGAAGAAGCGTTAGATGAAGGCGAAGAATTCTTCATAAAGCTTGGCGTAACCGAAGAATGGGCTAAGGCACTTACAGAGGTAACTAAAAGCAAGATAAGGCTGGAGAAAGCCAAGGTAACGGGTACAGTCGAATTAACGTGCACTAAAACGGCGGGTGTAGAAACCATAAAGCAAGCATTACATGGAGCAAAGAAAGCGAAAAAGACACGAGGCACAACGATTAAGCTTTACACGATAGGATCACCCAAATACAGATTAGAAGTAAGAAGCAAAGAGAAAACTGATGCTCAGTCAACCCTGAATCTCGCCATCAACGAAGTTTTGGAATCCATCAAAAGTCTTGGTGGTGAGGGACGCAGAGTAAGTTGAAATGGCTACTAAGAAAATGTCCTAAATGTATGACGTACACTCTGAAACCTGCTTGCCCCGTTTGCCAAACTCGAACAGTTATCCCTCATCCTTCAAAATTCTCTCCTCATGATAAATACGCAGGATTTAGACAAAGAGAGAACCATGGCCAGTAAATAACAGCGTATCGGCTCGTCAACTTTTTTAATTTAATATCGAATCGAGATGCGCGATACGGAAAATGAATCTGGATCAGGGCGGCTTGTTAATCATAATGACTGCACTGGAACCAGCGTGACTCTGATCCCCACTCCATGTTGCCACAACTTGGAAAGTGCCCGTTGGGACGACTGTCCAGACGAAATTCATCGATGGACTTGTCATGACGACGCTCTTAATCAACGTCCAAGTAGAGTTATTGGTGGAGTATGCTAATGTTACATTTGCGCCATTCACAAATGGATTCATTTTGAAAGTGAGAGTTATCGGTTGCCCTGCGTTGGCGGTAGCGGAGGAACTTGTAAGCGTCAGAGCAGTTGCCGGTAGATTCTGCACTTGTATGGATTGCCCACTTGTAAAAGCCTCAAAGTATTGACCAGGCACGCCGAGATAGTGTACACGTATTATGTATGCACCTGCGGCATTCGGCGTCCACGTATAATTGAACGATCCGTCAAGCGACACGGGGATTGTGGTTATCGGGGTCCATTGACCTCCGCTCAAGTACTCTAAAGCAACCGTGGGCGAAGTTACGGTCAGCGGTACTCCCGTATTGTCAGTGAGGTTTCCTGTAAAGAAGAGTGATTGACCTAACGTTATCGTACTCTTCGTTTGCCCCACAAGAAGGCGGACTGGCGAGGGGTAAGCTACCTGGAACAGGAATACGAAATTGTTTGATGAATGGAATACTTCCTTGACATATGGATCGAACGGGTTAGCTGTTTGCAGTTGCAGGGTAGCTTTGTCCATCATATATCCAAGCATCGTCGCATCGTTAGGCACATTGTTGCTGCCCGTGATCGTTTCGTTAGCTAAGATCACGCCTGAGGTCATGTTCACAAGCTCTCTGATGTACGGTGGTGATTGTCCCGCCTGTTGGGCTTGTACTGACGAGGGTTGTTCAACGTAGACGACCTTGTAACCATTCCCGGAGGTATCGGTATTGTTGCCGATGCGGGCCATCCAGTACCATTTCCCGTCCTCTCCAAATCCTTGGTAAGACTGCCCCGTTCCGGATTGGCTTTGACCGCCTGGCGTAATGAAGATCGCAACATATGTCACGTTGTATCTTTTGAGATTCGGAACAGCGAATGTTGAATTGTCGAGGAACGTCTGGGCAATCATGGCAATCTGCGTGGAATTCTGAGTGCCGTTGTCCGCTAAAGTTCGTCGATCACCCAGAGCGGTAATCCAGTACCCGTAGTCCCACCAAGCAAAGACTACTGCGCTTGGAGGGGTGTTCTGTCGCATCCAAGCCAATGCCTGTAACCAATCATCATAATGAAGCTCATTTCCTACTGTTGGGGCCGTCGGGATGCTTGAGGTTACGATAGTTGCCGGCTGGTACGATGCCTGAACCGACCTATAGAACGATGGCACCATTATTATGAGTAAAATCAGGAATATGGCAACGCCGAATTCTCGTCCAATCCTAGCCACTACGCGAGTCTTGCGTGTCGGAAAAATTACTGCTTCTCTTATGATATCGATTGCAGGTTTTCCAAGTTCTATGGTTCCGATTGCGGCAAGGACACAGAATGCTGGAGCGAGAAGTAGCGTTAGACGAACGAATGAGGCCGCGAAGTAAACTGACGTTATTCCCCAGAGGAGGAGGAAGATGTCTTCATTCTTTGCTCGTTGCAATATGAAGACAAAACCGAACATTCCAAGCAATAATATCGTGCCGAATTCGTAGAAGAAGGAAGACCATGTTGCTGGTTGGTGTTCAGCCACACTTGCAATTATTGGAACGTTGCCTCGCACGAACGGATTAATCACGGCATAGAATTTTCCGTACGGGTCAGCTATGATGTGGAAATACGAGAGAAGGAAAGTTACACCGACAGTTGCAATGACAACACCTGCGAGCAGATAAACTTGTAATTTTCTGCTAGAAATGTAACCAGTAACCTCTCGGCCTAGTAGGAATACTTCTCCTACAGGTACCGCGAGCCATGTGAGATCTTGCAGTGTAATGAAACCAAGTTTAGGAACAAGGAATGGAGTGAAAAGTAGAAAGATACCCATCGTGACCGAGTAGGAAACGAATATTCTTTTCGAGCTCCGCCCTATCAATGCGAGAATAATTACGTATAGCACTATGAGGTCTAATGGAAAGAAGGCGGCAGCCCAACTGGCAGACAAGTAGAAAAGGGAAAACCCGGTTAGAGCCGCGTAGGCAATAGCCTTCCGCGGTGACGTATTGGAGATCGTTGCGCGCCTGAAGAAAATGAAAATCAGAACCATTAGGAGAATGCCTAGCGGCTCGTGACGCAGGAATCCGAGTTGTGTTCGCCCAATACTGCTTGGATTCAGAGCCAGGAATAGGGCAGTGAACATGCCCACACCTCTTCCCCAGATGTCTTTTCCGAGTACGTACGCAGCGAGAACTGTGAGGGTACCAGCGACAACCGGAAAAATCATTGCCACATCGAACACATTAGCCTGAACCCCAAGAGCGTGAAGCATCATCGTGATTGCTGCTACAACGAAGGCTTCACCATACAGGTTCCAGGTTGGCATATCTGCACCATATGGATACCAACTCATCGTGTCGTGCCATCTGAACCAAGCAAGAAAACCGTGGTCGACAACGTACTGAGCCATTCGCCACTGCAAATATGGGTCGAATTCATTCAGATACCAACCCCAGCGGATCGGCATCATTCGAACCGAGATTGCGATAACTGCGATTAGGCTAAGGACAATAGCTTCCAAAACGCTTCCACGGGATATCGTAGATAGCGATTTGCGTGCTCCCTGAATCCTGTCGGCCAAGACCTCACGATTAATGTATCTCCCCAATACGCTGCGAATCTTGTGGAGAACTTGACTTGTCGCCGACAGAGCAATTCACCGTATGATTTTTCGAATTTACATTTCGGCTCTCGTATACTCTCGTATAAAAGGTTATGAGCATGGAGACGGCGAGTTTATCAGATCGAATTGGAAGCGAACTTTAACGCCTCTCGTGACCCAATTTGAAAGCAACTTTCTGTCCTTCATGTAAGAAGCAGAACGATGCCCATGCCAGGTATTGTATTAATTGCGGAACTATACTAAATTCCGTTTACTGTTCCGTTTGTGGCACGAAAAATCCTGAGGATTTAGGGAAGTGCCTGGAATGCGGAAACATTCTTCCCAAACTCGGTGAAGTTAGATGGGCGCCCACTGTAAGAATCATTCATCCGACTTCAGCGATGACTGAGGAGAAAGCTTGAACTTAGTTCAACTTGTACGGGAGATTTTTCTCGAATAACCGAATTTGCTCGGATCATAGAAAGGTGGTCTTACTATTGTACCCTTTTCAAATCTCTCCCGGATTTTTACTTCAACAATATCTCCTTCGTGAGCAACTTTATCCTCCACGTAGCCTATTGCTATTCCTCGGTCTGTTGTTGGAGACAGGGTTCCACTCGTGACGTTTCCAACATTTCTTCCCTGCGAGAATATTTCGAAACCATGTCTTGGGATCACTCGAGTCAGCGTCACCAGTCCGATTCTTATCTTTGAGATCTGCCCCGCTGCCTTCAAATCAAGCAACGCTTGTTTGCCGATGAATTCCTTATGAAATTTTACCGCAAATCCGAGCCTTGCTTCGAGTGGATTAGTATTTTCGTCGATGTCAGTTCCGTAGAGGCAGAGTCCGGCTTCAAGTCGCAAGACGTCTCGCGCGCCTAAGCCGCATGGTTCTATCCCATAGGAGATTCCCGCTGAGAGTAGGCTATCCCAAACAGCACATGCGTTTTCTGGTTTTGCTACGGATGAGCCCCAGACGAAGATCTCGTATCCATCTTCTCCGGTGTATCCAGTTCTTGAAACGAGCGTTCGAATTCCAGCGATCTGTGTCCAGGCACATCCAAATCGGGGTATCGATTCAGTGGATTGATTGCTGATTCTTGACATTAATAATGCAGCGTTTGGGCCTTGCAGAGCAAACATTCCGACTTCGTCCGAGACATCTTGAATTTCAACGTCACCTGTGGAGTTTGCTTGAATCCATTCGTAGTCCTTAGTTCTATTTGCGGCATTGTATACGAGCAGGAATTCATTCTGCAGGCAAAAAACAAGTATGTCATCTTTGATGCCTCCATTTGGATTGCAGATTAAGGAGTATTGACCTTTGCCCGTCGTGAGCGAGCTGACATCGTTCGTTGTTATCTTTTCAAGAAAATTCTGAGCTTCTGTACCCCGAATAAGGGCACGACCCATATGGCTTACATCGAAAAGACCTACAGAGTTTCGAACGGCGAGCGATTCCGGAATGATACCCTTGTACCAGAGAGGTAGGCTAAAGCCTCCAAAGTCGGTTAAGTGTCCGTTTTTTTCATGGTACGAGTGAAGTGGTACGACTCTTGGCAAGATTGGCAAAACGTCCTAATTCAGCACCAGGATCTTACCTCGCGGTCTTCTCGTTAGGAATTATCTTGAGTTTCCCGGTCTCAAAGTCAAGTTTCTTCTTACATTGGGGGCAGAGACCGTTATGGCGTTGAATTATCTCTGATGGGGTTTCAAGCTCTAAGCCGTTATAGAGTATTGAGCCGCAGTCGGCGCAAACTATTTTCTGAGGCAATAGATGACCACGTAGAGTGCCAGGTTCAGATTACGATAACATATTTTAGCCTCGTGGTCATTGGCTAGCACGGGATTCGGGAATGTTCGAAGGGCTTCGTATCAAGCTGGGCAAATTGCCATGGAGAATTAAACGTGCTCTGGGTAACATGGCCTATTCGTTGCATCTTAGTGGTGGACCATCAACTCGAAGGATTAAGCCATCGACCACCCTAACAATCGTAATCGCCTTAGCGATCGTTGGTTTCATTTTGGCAGGGGGAGTTTACGATCTTCTGGAGCATCCTATCTCTCTGCTTCCAACTCCCACCGGTTACTCAGTAGTAATTAGCGGCACTTTGGGTCAGCAAACGTTGAATGAGAGTTTGATTGCAGGGTTTCTATACATGCTCGGATTAGGGGGCTTATACATGCTCTTGCGGAGCACGAGGTTTGCTTACCGTCCAAGGAACGCCTACTTGCTATTGATGATTGGAACGTTCACAGTCCTGATAGTAGTCTATTATTCGAACGCACTCATGTCAGCTAAGCTCGGCGGCGGTTAGTGCATTAGCAGTAAGTCGACTTCAGTCCTAGCAGGTACGCTCCAACATTTGTAAGGAGATGAATCGGCGGAGTCACGCAGATCAATATCAAAATGGTTCCAAGAGGCGGCGGAGACATAACAGACACAAGAAAGATTGCTCCTATGACAAAGTCTAGCTGATCTACTCCGGGTAATGGATTTCCAGGCTTGATCTTTAATCGTCGCTTTAGGAAAGCACCGGCGAGATCACCGAGAAGGGCACCAAGCGATGCGAGCAAGGCTAATGAAATGAGTTGAGTTGACGCAAGTAAGCTCTCTAAAATACCTACAATGAAGCCAACTATTAGTCCGCTTGCTAGTCCGCGAAATGTTTTGTGGTCACCGAATATTCTTTCACCGTCAGGCAGAGATCTTCCAAAATCGATCGGTCTTCCTCCGCCGAATAAGACCGGAGCGCCGTTCGCGCAATAGACTGGACAAACAATATACAGTGCCAAGATCCAGTCGTTCATAGAAGGCCACAATTATCTCATCTCCCGTAAAATCGATTGGTCATTTTTGAAGATCTGTAAATCCTTCGTTGGTCAACGCAAGGATACACCGTCTGTTCGATACATCCATTCCTTCATCTCTTTCAACTATGCACTCTTTAACGTTTGACGATGGAGTGTTCCTGAGCCTGATGATGCTCTTGGGAAAATGAAAGAGTGCCCGACGCGCGACTGGCTCGAATCTGCGCGATGGGTCCAGTAAGCCTAGCGTGGACTTGGCTGGTTATGAGGCATGCAATCTTCCGAGTGATGGATAGTTCACTTAGGTAGGCAAGCTGCCTGGATAGAACTCTGTTAAGCTTGAAAATGCTATCGTTGGTGGACGAAAACGCCACTCGATAGAGCGAAGACATAGAGTCGACGACCACCAGGCCAACTGTTGGTGTTAGAAAATTTTCTAGAGATTCAAAAAGGACCCGTTGTTCCTCGAAATCCTCTGGAAAAAAAAGTAGCACGAGTTCGCTGAGGTTGTGAAAATTCGCGCCAGTCATCTGTTGGAATCTCTGTTGCGTGAAGGAACGGTCGGAATCTACGTAGAGAACCTTAAGTCCCTGCATGGTAGTTTGCCTCGCGATTTGAAGTGCAATTGTAGTCTTCCCGGTCCCTGCTTCGCCATAGATCGAGGTTATTCCAGACCGTGTAATCCCGCCATGAAGAAGACTGTCCAGGGCATGCGATCCGGTGTCGATCTTTGTTTCTGTCATGCTAGCTACCAGGTGTTTCTCGTCGAATTGGATTGAATTCAGAGGTATCTATCAAACTTAATTTGATTCTTGCGCAATAACTTGTTTTACAATCTTGCCAGCTTTCGCCTATCCTAGTGATTCAACTCTTCCTCCAAGATAGAAAGCTCCTGGAACGAAGAGATTTAGCATGTCAGTCACCAACTCCTGAAGGCGCATTCTTTCATGTGACAGTGCCCGTTCCCAATAGACTTCGCATGAAGATTATATGGATCGTAAAATTCCTCTAACCTTGGGTAATGAGAATTTTAGGTCAAATTCTCCGCGGATATTCATAAATGAAGTTATGAGGTGCCATCATTGCCACATTGGCACAAACGGCCGGCAAGTCCAAAGTTACTTGCAAATCGTACTTTTGTGAGGTCGAACGCACTGCTACGTGCGATGGATGAGCGACTCGGCTTGAGGAGAATTTGCCACGTCTGTAGGTGCCGAGGATCAGTTGGTTTGGTGCTCTGAACTGGTCATTAGTTCCTTTACGATTTGACGAGGGCGAGCGGCATCAAGTAATCGTGTAAACTGCTTGATCCACATCGGATAGAGTCCAACTTTTCCATAGAAGAAGTCTTCAAAAACCATGTTATCTAGAAGGCTGATCGCTTTCCGAACCATCGCATAGCCGTGCACGGTTGAAAGTCGATCTACGTTGTCGAGTGAGGGTAGAGCAAGGAATTCTGATGCGATCGTCGAATATGGTTCTCTGTAATCATAGCCATATTGAAGCCGGCGTTGAGTGAATTTTCGTCCAACGAGCCGCTTGAACATTCTAGTCTGTTTCTGTCTTTCCTCTATCAAAGAGGTGGTCCCTAGTTCCATGCGAGTCAAATAACAATCTGACCCTCTATCGCATTTCTAGATTAATGCACGAATGATGAAATAACGACTTCAGGCCCATGCCAAGACTTTATTTCTTTTTGACATATTGCTCAATGAATTTGGCGTAAGCGGTCTCGGTTAGAAGGTTCTTCAAATCCTCCTCCAAACGAGAAGGCTTAACTACCACAATCCAGCCGGCTCCGTAGGGTTCCTGATTAACAAGTTCAGGTGCATCTGTCAGTTTGTCATTACGCTCAATTATCTCACCGGAGATAGGTGAGTACAATTCTGATACCGCCTTCACAGATTCGACTGTTCCAAACGAAGCATTTTGAATCAAAGTCTTTCCTCTTTGAGGAAGATCAACGTAAACAACTTCATGGAGTGTCTTCTGAGCGTAATCCGTGATGCCGACACGACATATTTGGTCTTCAACCTTCAACCATTCGTGCTCTTTTGTGTAGAGCAATCCGTCAGGTACGTCGTAATCGCCCATCTTCACTTTTACTCACGAGATGTTGTTTGATAATGCATAGTGTATTTAGGAATATGCTACAGTTTCGAACGAATCCTCAAAGTGCTGGATGTGATGGAAAATGTTCGAGATGGATTCTCGAAGCTGCTTGAGAACAGAATAATCCGCACTCTAAACGAGAAACCCATCAAAGTGTACGCATGATATTGTGGAGAACTAGATCAAATCAGGGGGGTGAGATTCTCATCAAATAGTCACGAATTGAATTTTCCTGAATCATGAATGTACCGCTCAATGATTAGATTTTAATGATAGAAGTACGGAACGAATTACTAAACTTCTAAAAATAGTGCATTTACCTTGAGTATTGAAGATTACAGGACGCGGATTCGAGAATCAGATCGGCGATTGCTCGATATTATCAAAGAGCGATTTATGCTCGGTAGCGAACTCGCGAAAGTTAAGGAATCAAGAGGAATCCCCACAGTGGATTCGGATGCTGAACGCGCAACAATGGAAAATTTGACTGACTCAGCGACGAAGCTTAAAATCGATACCGCCTTCGCACGCAAATTGGGAGAACTATTGATCGAACAGACTATTGGCGTCCAGGATGCGTTACGACCAAAACAATCCAGAGACCAATTGATGAAAGAAATTTTCGAACTCACACAGAAATTGATTTCGCAGGGAAAGAAAGTTACGACGATTCGAAATCGGTGAACCAAACTTTCCTCCGTCCAAGCTCGCAATTCGACAACTCTCAGGTACATTTCGTAAGAAAAAAATTGTTGGTTATGGACCGTCCTCAGGACTATTTGAGTTGCGTAGAGCATTGGCTGAAGAACTATCAGCGACGCACAACACGAAGATTGAACCAGATCAGATACTGATCACACCTGGTGGTCGTTTTGCAATTTTCGCCGCGATCTCAACGTATGTCTCCGAGCTGGAACGAGTAGTAATCCATCAACCTTCATGGCCAGCATACGAAGAATGCATCAACGTCGTGAAGGGACGAACAATCAGTATCCGCACGGAACTTGCTGACGAGTGGGAGATCGACATAGGAAAGCTCGAGCAAGAGCTTCGAAAGGGAGTGAAAATGTTGATCATAAACAGCCCTAGCAATCCGACGGGGAAAGTCATCGCGTCGAAGAAATTTCATGAGATCGTCAACCTTGCTCGTAAGTACAATGCGATCATTCTCTCCGATGAAGTCTACGAGAAATTCAGTCACTCCCAACCCGCGAGTATACTTAGTGAAGAATACGAAAACTCCATTTACGTAAACAGTTTCTCTAAACAGTTCGGGTTAACGGGTTGGAGGATAGCTTACCTGGTCACAACGAAAGAGAAGGCCTTGAAGATAAGGCGCCTGATCCAGATTGCCGTCACATGCGTTCCGGAATTTATTCAACGAGCGGCTCTGGTTGAAATGCAGAAGGGTCGACGCGAGGCGCAACGCAACGTGAATCGAATCATGAAAAAAGTGGATTTATGTTGTCGAGAACTCAACAAGATAGATGTTTCATACTACAAGCCAGATGGAGCATTTTACGTCTTTCCGAGAGCAAAGAAGACAAAATTCGATTCAGTCAATTTCGCCAAAAAATTACTAGAGGACCAACTAGTCAGTATTAGCCCTGGCCAATCCTTTGGTGATTATCCAGAATTTTTCAGGCTTGCGGTATCTCTGCCCGAAAGCAAGATTCCTCAAGCTATCAGAGCCATCGGAAAGGCGATTGACTCTTGGTCGTAGCGAGCGTAATCGGAACCGGACGTATGGGGGCTTGGTTTGCAACCTTCCTAAAGGAAAATGGATACAAGGTGAATATCTATGATAGGAACGAGCGAGCAGCGAAAAGCCTTTCGCGAAAGGAGAAACTGCGATTTGTCGGTGATCTAAATCGAGTCACGAGAGAGGCTCAACTCATCATTCTTGCGACACCCACGCGTGTAACAAAGCGACTGTTAGAAGAAATTCAAATTAACGCCAAGTCGAACGCGTCGATCGTTGAAATCTCCTCGGTTAAGACGCCTATCAAAAGCACGATCTTAAAACTACAGAAGAAGGGAACACCGATTCTAAGCATCCATCCAATGTTCGGAGCCGGAGCGAAGAGCATAGCAGGCAGAGTAGTATTAACGAGTGTAATACCCGCCAAAAACCGGGTTGCCCAACAGTTCCTATCGTTGCTGAAAAAGAAGGGAGCAAAACTCATTCATTGCAGTCTGAAGGATCATGATAAGTTAGCATCGATCATACTTGCTCTACCGCACTTCATCAATATAGTATTCGTAAATTCGCTCATGGCGCTGTCAGTTAATCCAAATCGGATGCGAACACTCGCCGGAACCACGTTCAAGTTGCAACTTCTGATTGCTGAGGCGATCTACCAAGAAGGGAAGGAGAATGAATTGTCCATTCTTGTAGATAACGCATATTCACTGAGTACTCTCAAGAAATTGGCTCAAGAAACCGCGTCTCTGTTAGATGCGATCAAAAACCATAGAACTCGAACACTCGTTCGATCCTTAGCGAACGGGCATAAATTCATCAGCAAGGAAAAGGGCTTTACAACTTCGTACAGCCGCTTCAATGAGGCGGTTGAAGTTTCGAGTCGTCGTTAGCTTCGCTCGATTCTTTCTTACCTATGGCGCGTGGAATCTTACCTGAACGTAGACTGTGATCTGCGAGAACTATGGCGACCACAGCCTCAACGACCGGTACGGCCTTCGGCACGATACATGGGTCGTGCCGTCCGGAAACTTGCACTGTTGTATCCTGCATCTCCTTAAGATTTACAGTTCTCTGTTCTTTTGGTATTGATGAGGTGGGTTTGAAGGCTACGTGAACAACTATCGGCATACCATTTGAGAGACCACCAAGGATCCCTCCTGAATTATTCGTGAGTGTTACGACTTTGTTATCAACCACTGCGTAGGGGTCATTATTTTCTGACCCTCTGACTGATGATGATCGGAAACCCAATCCTACTTCAAACCCCTTCACAGCAGGTATGCTGAATGCAATCTTCGCAAGATCCCCGTCGAGATTGTCAAAAAATGGTTCTCCTATTCCTGTTGGAACACCCTCAGCGACGCACTCCACAATCCCTCCAACACTATCGCCTTCGCTTCTTGCTCTCAGGATCGCCTCTCTCATCTTCTCGGCAGTCTCGGGATCTGCACATCTAACAGAATTCGTAAATGCATTTTGCCTAATTTCAGCGAATGAAAGCTGTCGCTCTAGCCTCACAGTATGTATTTGGATGGTATGTGCGGATATCTGTATACCTACCGTGTCAAGGAGTTTCTTAGCAACGGCTCCAGCCATCATAATCGGCGCAGTCAATCTTCCGCTTGCTCGTCCACCGCCTCGGAGATCATTGAATCCGCCGTATTTTATTCTAGTCGGAAAATCTGCATGGCCGGGTCTTGCAACAGCCTTCAGTTTCTCATAGTCTTGCGACCGTACATCCTTGTTCAAAGTAAGGAGAGTGATAGGAGCGCCGGTCGTATATCCTTCGAATACACCTGAGAATATTTGAATTTCATCCTTCTCACGTCGAGCCGATGATAGAATTGGGTCGGGTGGAATTCTGCGATCGAGTTCTCTCTGTAAATCATCAATAGTTAACCGAAGTCCGGCAGGACATCCGTCAAGTATAGTTCCGACTCCCGGGCCATGGCTCTCGCCAATAATTGTAACACAGAAATCCTTGCCGAACGTGTTATTGCCCACTGCTAACTTCCACTCCTAACGATCGTAAATCATCGAAGAATCGCGGATATGATTTACTGACACTCTCGGCTTGTTCGATCGTCACTTTACCGTTTGCTCGAAGCGCCGCCACGCCGAGTGCCATAGCGATTCTGTGGTCTCCATGCGATTGGACAGTACCTCCCCTTAATGAAGACGGTCCCTTCAAAAGTAATCCATCTTGCGTCTCCTTTATGTCCGCGCCTAGAGTGCTCAATTCCGAACTGATCGCTGCAAGTCTATCTGATTCCTTGTAACGTAACCTGGCCGCGCCTGTAATTCTCGTCTGTCCCTGGGCAAAACATGCTAGGACTGCAACAATCGGTCCTAAATCCGGGCAGTCAGAAATATCCAAATCAACACCTTGTAGTGTTCCACGTTCTACTTGGAGCCCATCATTCTGAAAAATGGTTCGTGTTCCCATCCGATTCATGAACTTGATCAATTCTGAATCGGGTTCGAGGCTGTTTGGTTGCAGATTATGAACCAGAAGACGAGAGTTAGTTATCGCCGCGGCAATGAGAAAGAACGCTGCCGATGAATAATCACCAGAAATGCGATGTTCCGCAGGCAAATAGACTTGGCCCGGTGTTATGTCAAATTGTGTCATGTCCTTGTTCGGAGTGACTTCGACGCCATGTTCACGCATCGTCCGAATTGTGAGTGATACATAACTTTGTGACTCAAGTTTTGATGTAATAATGAGCTTCATCCCTTTCTCCATTAGTGGTCCAGCGAAGAGCAATCCTGAGATAAACTGAGAACTGACATCGCCTTGAATCCGAATCGTCCCACCTTTCGGGGTTTCGCCTTCAATCGTCACGTAGTCTCGACCTATCGTAAGTTCGATACCTAGTTGTCTCATTGCTTTTGATAACGGTTCGATCGGACGACGCAACAAACTTTCCCGTCCTCTAAGAGTGGCTCTGGATCCAGTCAATGACAAAATGGGGATCGTAAATCTCATAGTCACACCTGATTCCCCACAGTCGATGACATCCTCCGGCGCGATAGGTCTTCCAATACTAGTTATTGTCCAGGTATCGGAGTCCTTCACAACTTTGGCTCCTGCGGCGACGATCGCTCGCGTGGTTGCTTCGGTATCATCCGACGCTAGCGGATTCCTAACCGTTGTCGTGCCATTCGTAAGCAGCCCAGCGAATAGTGCACGATGAGTCTGAGCCTTAGAAGACGGAGAAGATATTATTCCTGCGAGTTGATCACGAGGAGAGATCGTAACCCTCATGGATTCACCATCGATGATTTTGCCTTTTCTAAATTGAAGGATACTTCGATTATTTTCCCCGGCATTGAACTCCATGCTTTCCGTACCTTTCTGAGATTCGCTTTCGGCACGATTGCGACGAATGCAGGCCCTTTACCGGTAAGACCCGAAGCTATCGCTCCTGAGAAAATTGCTTGCCTTATAGGGTCAGTGTCGTATCCGAAGGCCTCCGAGTAAGCTAATCCGTTCAGCGTTAGCGCAAACCAGTAATTTCCTCTAAGTGCCTCTTGAAATGCGTATTCAATTAGCGGTTTTATCTTGCTCAGTCTACCAACATCCACGTCCTTCGTATATTTTTTCGTTCTCGGAACATATATGATAGGTGAGAGCTCTAGAGACGGTATGAGGCGCTTCAAAACCTGGCAGGTACGGTTATTCGTTATAATGAGTCCACCAAAGTAGCAGGCGCACGCATCATCGAATGCTCCCGTAATTGTTACTCCAGCCTCGAGACTTGAATCGACTCCTAGCCGTACGGTCTGGTAGTCGTTGGTTTCTATACCTACGGCCTTTAGCGTTGCCAGAGATATCGCATTGCTTGCGGCACTGCTGCTCTTTAGTCCCACAGCAACCGGAATGTTAGATCGGGTCTCAACAATTGCACCATATTTCTTAAGTAACTTGAATTCACGAAAGACATTTTTTACTATGATCCGCATTAGTTGATCTTCGTTTGGTTCGACGAGATTTCTGCAGACAACTTCTCCAGGCTTCTTAGTAAGAGATACTCTAGCCCACGTCCATAGATCTACTCCTACAGCCGCACCTTTGCCGATTGCCATGGCGTTGACTATTGTTACAGCGCCATGACTGACCGCTTCAGCTTTTCGCATAAGACAACGCCGTTAGATGTTGAAATACAGCTTGCCTCATTTTTCCAACAGGCGCTTTCTTTCCCGTCCACAACTCGAACGAGTAGGCTCCTTGATGCACTAACATATCTAGTCCGGTCACAGTTTTTGCACCAATTTGTTTGGCTCGTTTGAGGAGTTGCGTTTCGATAGGCCTGTAAACTATTTCAAAAATTAACTGCCTAGGGCTCAACCATTCTCTTTTGACAGGTAGTTGTTTGTTGCCTTCCATACCAAGAGCGGACGCGTTCACGATAATATCTGCGTTGATTACAAATTCTTTGATCTTCGTTTCGGTAAATTTTCCACAGGAGATATCAACTTGGAAGCTCTTTCGTACTCTTCGTTCCAGGTCTCTAGCCTTAGAAAAGGTTCGGTTGAGAATTTGAAGTGAACCGACTCTTGGGCCAAATGCATAGGCTATGGCCTTGCCGGCTCCGCCAGCACCGAAGATTACGACAGATCGCCCTTTCAGTTGACAGACTTCTTCAACTGCCCTAACAGCACCTATCCCGTCAGTGCTGTATCCCGAGAGGATACCGTTCTTGTTTGTAACCGTGTTCACTGATCCAATCTTGGCAGCGTCCGGATCTAGCCTGTCAAGATACTTCATAATTGCGACTTTGTGCGGTGTGGTAACATTGAACCCTTTAATGCCTAAAGCCCGTAGTCCTTCAACCGCAGGTTTTAGTCTCGACGCTCTAACAGGAAATGCGATGTAAACAGCATCAATGTTCGCCGAGATGAATGCGGCGTTCTGGATGATAGGGCTCATCGAATGATCAACCGGATCTCCGATGACACCATATACTCTGGTTTGTCCGGAAATTTGCGTGTCAACTAACTCCTAGAATCTGCCATACTTTACGTAAATTGTCTATGCTCAACTGACCTTCTGCCGTTTGCGACTCTTCACCGAGCGAAGCGAATGTGAATTCTGCTCCGTATACAGTGGTGAGCACTCTAGATGGAATTCCTATTCGACCCATCGCAAAGGAAACGAGTCTTGCTGTTGATGCATTACTTTCAACAAAGCTAAGGATAGTGAGGTTATCACGTGGGTGTTTTGCTGCCGTTACGATCTTGCACACGTCGCCCCCGCTTAATCTCTCGTTATCCAGAACCTTACTTAACGCATCATTACTGGGAGTACCTGAAAAGTCGTGATATGAGATAATGAGTTGGGATTCCGAATCTTTCAGAACTGGAATGATTTCACGCGAAGCTTGATCCTCAAGATCAACATCTACGAAGTCGAATCCTGATTCGGCAGCGGTTTGAAGCAGCTTCTTTCGAGTTGCCGCATCTCTTTTGCCTCTATCTGTAGCAATTGTCTTGAACTCTTTTTTTGTTTCTCCAATAACTTCGAGTATTGCGAGATCGCTTATTCTGTCAAAACGGAATTCGACTAGGTCTGGCTTTTTTTGTGATAGCTGTTCCAAAAGCATGTCGATTTCTGTGCTGCCTTCTACCATCAGGGAGAGGCAGATCTTATTCAGCGTTCGATCACCGTTTCGTTAGCAACCAGTGTCCCAAAGTGTCTTCCGCCTTCCTCGATTCTTATCAGAACGTCGTCGCCAGCTTTGATTTCAGAGACTGATTTGGAAGAATTATCCGAAATCAATCGTACTGTTTCGGCGTTTTGTAAAATTGTGGAGTAATGCTGACCGTTTACCGTAGCTTCGACAAGCATCATAGGTCTCAGTTCGATCTTAACTCTACCCACGTGGCCGGGTCTTGCTTTTCCAGTCCTATCTACGATTAGGATTTCGTCGCCTGTTTTTAGTTCGGAAAGATAGCGAGTCCTGAAACCAGGAGTTAACACGTAGGCTGAGACTGGCCCTGCGTTGACTCGGAATGGACGTGGTTCAACGTGCGGATTTCTATGTACTTCAGCTTCAATGAGAAACATTCCGGAAGACTGAGAACCCACCAGCATTCCTTCTCCCGGCTTCATGAGTTCGGTCGTATCAACGCATACCCTTGCACCGGACCTGAGGGGTTTCACTGAGAGTATTTTGGCTTTAAGGAGAGGAAGGACCTCTTGAAATTCTTTAAGAAAATTAGATATCTCAACGATCTCTTCCGGCGACTTTGGATTGATGACAACTCCGTCCACGCCAAGTTCGAGAGTCTGCAGTGCAGTTTTGGCGTCACCAATGTTTGATACTTCGGCTAAGAGGGTTGCTTCCTTTCCGGCTTTAGATATGAGGTTCTCGAGTGGGATGATCTTCCAGTTCGGACATTGAATGATCAAATAGGTTGCGCCATTCTCAGCGAGCTGCAGTGCCCTCGCCTCGTCCGCGCTTTCTTTGACTACTATTTCGACTGCTGAGTGTGCAGGTATTCTTTCGTCGGCTCTAACACTACCCGAAACAAGTTGGATGTCGGAATGATTACTACTGGACGCAGTCTTGACTTTGAGCCCTGCGGCGAACTTCAGATCGTCAGTGCTTAGAATAGCAACATTACATCGTCCGTCTGCCTGCCTCAATAGTTCAGTTTTTAGAGTTGATGATAAGTTGGGATTGATTCTAATCCAGAGCTCTTTCATTTCGCCGCCTCGAGAAGTTTCAATGCATCTCGCCGGATCGACCCTCGTGTACAACCATATTTAACGCCCTGCTCATGATTTCAGGACTCTTGTGCTGAAATACGTTCCTTCCGATAGAGAGACCTGCAGCGCCTGCCTTAATCGAGTTCTCGGCTAACTCTAGGACTTCTAGGTCGTTGGACATTCGTGCGCCACCTGCTACTACGACTGGCACAGGACAACTACTTACTACTGAACGGAAACTATCGATCTCACCGGTGTAAACAGTTTTCACAACGTCTGCACCGAGTTCTGCGCCGATTCGTGCTGCGTGATTGACTAGTTCAAACTCGTGTTCATTCTTGATGTTTGGACCTCGCGGATACATCATCGCAAGCAGTGGAATGCCATACGAATCACATTGCCCAGATATACCGCCAAGTAATTCGAGCATCTTGTCTTCTTCTGCTGCACCAATGTTTATGTGAACAGATACGGCGTCAGCGCCAAGTCTAATGGCTTCTTCGACAGTGCAAACTCCAACTTTGAGTAAGGGCTTTCCACCGAGTTTGCTTGATGCGGATACGTGGATTATCAAACCCGCAGTTCGGGCGTCGACATGTTTTGCGATTCCTTTGTGGTACAGGACGGCATCAACGCCTCCCTTCACGACCTGGTCCACCGTGTTTTGCATATTCTCGAGTCCGCGGACTGGTCCGATTGAGACTCCATGGTCCATAGCGATTATCAAGGTTCTTGCGTCGCTTCGAATAATTCTTCGCAGACGTCTCGTTTTACCAGATTCCATTTGCTCAGCTCCAACCTCGGTGTATTATTCCCCAGTAATCGCGGACCATATACTTCATTCCAGGATTTTTGTTTTTAAACGAGGGATGGTTTCTCTTAGTTTGACCTACGGCTCGGATCGTTTTCATCCTCAATTTCATCAATCTTCACCTTTAACGACTTGCTTCATCAAATTCAAGGCTTCTTCTTTTTCTTTCCAAGAGACAAATACTAAGATGCTGGAAGCAAGAGTTAACATTCCGAAAATATTGATTTGATTCTCCTCTAAACGCGTTGAAATTTTGCCAATTATGCCTGGCGTGTCTTCCAGTCCTACACCTTTTATCCTCAAAAAAGCGAGGTCTCGTTGTACCGCCATCGCAAGCGTTTCCTCATGTCCGATTACAACATCATGTATCTTAGCTAGAAGTTCCTCGAAACCGGTTTGTGGAAGGTAGAATATTATCGAATCGAAATCTGCAGAAAGACCCCACAAATTGGAATGGTTTTTGATCTCCTTCACGAGGGCAGCCATGATTGCAGGATTTTCAGAGATTGCCTTCCCGGCAATCGTAACTGACATCGAAGGCGTACTTGACGCGAAGGCGACTTCGACCTCGTTATCAACACCGCCGATTATGACAGTGCCGTCTGCATCCAAACTATCTTTCCTATGGCTGATTACTCGTACTGGTATATCCTGGTCCTTGTATCGGAGTGCCTTTCTGTGGATGAATTTCGTTCCTGAATCCGCTAGACCGATCAGGGTTGACACGTCGATGCGATTCAGTTTTTTCGCGTTTGGGATTAGTTTAGGATCGGCCGACAGAATTCCGTCAGCATCAGTTACTAATACTACCTCATCCGCTCCGATGCCTTTTGCAATGATGAACGCGGTCGTGTCGCTTCCACCACGTCCAATCGTGCTTATCTTTCCTGTAGTCGATCGGCCAACGAAACCTGCAATTACAGGGACCTTCGCTTGGTCAAGGAGCGGGTTTACGTGTTCGTTGACTTTCTGCAAGCATAACTCCAAAATTGGATTCGCGTTAGAGTGCTGGTTGTCTGTGATGATAGGCCATTCTGAATCGGATGGATCAAAATATTTCGCGTCTAAACCTTCTCTCTTAAGAACGGTAGAGAATACTCTAACGCTAGTTCGTTCACCCATCGCTAAGATATCGTCTATATCTGTCTTATCTGATGTCTCGCCCGACTCTTGGTCTATTAAACTAGAAAGTTGATCAGTCATCTTTCCCATGGCGGAAACGACGACTACTAGGCGCGTACCTTTGTTAACTTCATCGGCAATGAGTTTCGCGGCTTTTGTAATTCGTTCCTTGTCGGCGAGACTGGAGCCTCCGAACTTTACTACGATTCGCCTTGGCCTTGTCTCCTCCTCTACTCGCCGATAGAGGATTCAAAGCTTGAACTGACGATGAATTACGGCCCACACTAATATTCGCTTGAGACTGAGGTGTGACCACAGTAAACGTGATCACCGAAAAGTCGACCACTCATGTTCACGCATTCTCCCTCGTCAAATTCGGCCATGCCCTGTCAGTCACTTAAAAGTGTTCCTAAGATTTCATTCTCCGACGTAAAGACGGTCAGCCAAAAAGTGAGGTAAGCCGGCGTTTATGATTTTCTCAGCAACAGAATCAATATTGTAGACTACTCGTCTTATGTCAACTGAAACTCGACTGTCAGAAACTGTAAGGATTGCGTAACTAGCTCGAGGTATAGTATCTCTGGGTTGCCCAACACTACCCGGATTCGCGAGAATGCCCTTCATCGATGAACATACCATTGGCACGTGAGTGTGTCCGAGCAACAGAAGTTTCCCGTCACTCTGATCAAGTAGAACATCGACTTCGGATTCTGAAATTCCAGGATAGATGTATTCACCTAGCGGATCTCTCGGGCTGGCATGAAAGAGGCTGATTCGAACTCCATCCAACACTAAGCGTGAAGATGGGCTTAGAGCAGAGAGGTACCGTAAGTTCTCCTTTCTCAGTTGTTTCCTTGTCCATTTGGCGGCAATTGCTGCATGTGACGAAAACCCTTCGATTTCTCCTGTTGAGATGGCATAATCATGATTTCCTGACAGCACAACATCGGGATGAAGTTGACGGACCTTCTCGACGACCTCGTTCGGTTGAGGACCGTATCCAACTATGTCTCCCAAACAGAGAATAACATCAACTGTCGGCAGATCCGATATGACCGCTTCAAACGCATCTAGATTCGAATGTATGTCAGAAATGACTGCTATCTTCAAACTTGAATTCAATCGTTAAGTTTCAGAGGACGACTATAGTTCCAAGTCAATTTCTTGTGCGTAAGATAGGTCTTCTCCACAGTAAGGACAGACCTTGTATTTTCTGTCAACTTCTTTTCCGCATTCTGGGCATTCAATTTTCAACGGTGAGCTGCAGAACGGGCAAATTGAAAAGTCCGGTGAAACCCTTTTGCCACATTTCATACACTGTCCGTTCTCCTCCTTGCGGGCTTGATTTGTGGGCTGAATAATTACTGGGAAGGGTTGAGGTGAATGTGAATTCTCAGCGATGTTTTCGCGGATGATCCGATGAAGTTGATACGCATCTGTCTTTGATAGGCTGCTAATTTTGATGTTTTGAATTCCGGAACGCATGAGAATTTCTACACTGCATCTGCGAATTCCACCATCCAGTCGGATATTCACCATGTTCGAGTAAGGATAATCTACGATCGTCTTCTTCAATCCTAATCCTGACGATTTACGAATTATTAGTCGTTGATTGCTAACTACAACAGTTTCATTCCCTCGTAAGATCAAGATGATTTTCTCATCGTAGTTAATCACATGTTTCATGTCATCTGGAAGCATCGCCAATAGGAATTCCTCGGAATAAGTGAATTCAGGCAACTCGAATGATAAGATCTATTGCACTACTGTATCAAAAAAGTGGCTCCGGCATTGTAGGAAACCAACCAATCCAAAGCAATCTGTTGTATAGCAGTAGGTATCGTTTAACTAACCATAAGAGTCTGGATTCATGACGGGTTCACATGGATATGAATGAAGTTACTCTGAAGCTTAATTCACGAATTTTCAGACTGAACTATGCGCTCCTTGAGAATGCGATCATTGCGTTCTTTTACGAAGAGAAGTTTCGTCTCGGAACCCTGGCCATTGCTATGCCGGGTGCAGGAGAGGTAGCTGCTGGAAGGTCTTCGGTCCTGGTTGGTGGAAAGTACATAATGACAACTCGAGTCTTAGCCGAGAAGCTCGCTGCCAAGAGCGGAAAAATTTCGCTTGTGTCATTGTTTACCGAACTCGGAGAAGCCGAGGCACTTCGACTTTACGTTAGACTTCTTGAAAAAATGACGCTTGACTCGAAAGTCACTGAAGAACCAATCCAGCCTAATCCATCAATACGATAGCGCATTCGAAAGCGGCGACTCACCAAGTACTTCGGTTGCAGCTCTCCCAACTTGCTCGCGATACCGTTCCGCCGTGTAGACCCTAATTATGTTCATGAAGACCTGCAACACATCTACAACCTTTGAGAGTTCGGTTATCTTCTGCGCAATTTTTTCTCCTGAATGTGTCTTAGAAAAAATAGGAATATCGATCGGTCCAATTTCCAATGCGTAATGATACGGGACGGACGGTAAGGACGGTACGTCTATGCCAACCTCGTCGACTTGGACACCAGCCTTATGCGCGATTTCTTCCTCAAGCTTTCGGCGAACGCTATCCTTCGTGAAAACATTCGATGCCAGCTCATCCTTCACAAAAAAAGTCTTCTCATACGCGCATTTCAGAAGTTTCCTTGCGGAAAGGGCTCTGATTATTTCACGCGACTTTGGATTCTCAAATAATTTCGACCAAACGATGTAATCATCCCATTCCAAATATTCGTCGGGTTCTTTTATTTTCAGAATTGACAGATCATCCTTGGCATAATCCAGCGCCTTCAAAAGCATCATTTGAACTGCTCTACATGCTCTGTGAAAGTAAATGGCCCTGAACGACTCAAGACGTGCAAGTATTAGACTCTCCAATGTCGGTAGCGCAGTAATGTCGGCTGCAAGATTCCCATCCAGAACATCCATCGTATAGATTAGTCGAAAAACATCAACCGATCCGTACCCCGCTCCAGTATGGTAGGAATCTCTCACTACAAAATCCATTTTATCAACATCAAAAGAACTGCTGATTACTTGACCTAGGAACCGTTTCTCGATATCCGATGATTGTCCCACAGCGAGTTTACTTATTTCCGTCGAATCGAAACCTTGCTTTCTGATAACGTCAGCTAAATCCGATTCAGCGATGATCCACGTGGACATGTCCTCGTGATTCCGATTCAGGTATTTCAGCAGAAGAGGTTCGAATAAATGCGAAAAAGGGGCATGACCGACATCATGCAGCAACGCGGCTAATCGAACTTTTTGCTTCTCAAATTCCGATAGTTGCACCGGGAGATTATCGACTACCGCGCCAGCGAGATACATGACGCCAAGAACATGCTCGAATCGAGTATGATTAGCCGCCGGGTACACATATTCCGCTCCAGCTAGTTGCCTGATTCGTCGGAGCCTCTGAACAGCCAGCGTATCTATAATTGTCTTCTCGACTGAAGTTAATCGAATGTAACCATAAATTGGATCCTTGATGAATCCCCAATAATTATTGGCATTTTTATTTTGAGTCAAATTCTATCCTCTCTATGCCCTCTCACTTTGAAGCTCGAATCGAAACAATCTTGCGTTGCTGTCCTGACCTTCGAGGTTTTGATCAGAACAACTTTGTCTAGGGCTTGGCTGTTGAAAGGTATGCGGAACTCAGAACCTATGATGCCGAGATTTGGTTGCCTGTGCACGTTTGCCATCTCTGGCATGTCTCCGTTAACCCGGACGTTGTAAACTAATGTGGACAAGCTAGACCCACGTTTCTATTCTACTGATGAGTTGGATGTAACGGTATCGAACTCTTACTATTATAGGAAAGAAATCTCATGTAGACTTTATTCAGCTGAACGCATAATCATTCATCACGTATCCGACAGTCTGGATTTGACAGATCGTACTCGGCTAATTTTCGTTCTGACGAAGCCGAATCTTTAAACGCACTTGCCTTCTCTCAGCAACAAGGGGTTAGTGAATTTCTTGTCACAGAAGGTGAATGTTGGGATTGTAGGAACAGGTTTCGTGCAGAACACCTTCCACATGCCTTCCTACTCGGAAATCAAACTCGCGAACGTGGTTGCTGTTGCTGGGATAGAAGACACCGCGGAATTCGCGAAACGATGGAACATAAGTAAAGTCTACCATGGTGATGACGCCATTGAGAAGATGTGCAGAGATCCAGAAGTCGATGTTGTGGACATCGGAATACCGAACAATTTCCATCTGCAAACGATCATAACCGCGGCTGAAAATAATAAGCACATTATATGCGAGAAGCCTCTCGCCCGCAATGGGATCGAAGCAAAAAAGGCGCTTGATGTTGTGGAAAAACATGGAGTCCTCAATTGTTACGGTGAGAACCAGGTCTTCATTCCACAAATAACTCGCGCTTTCGAATTCATTAGCAGCGGAGCCATAGGCAAGGTCACCTGGATTAGAGCAAGAGAAGCACATTCTGGACCACACAGCAAATGGTTCTGGGACCCCAATCTTGCAGGTGGCGGAGTGCTATCGGACATGGGCTGCCACACAATAGAAGCCGTCCGATATCTCCTCAACAAGAAGAAACCAATGGAAGTTGCTGCTTGGACAGCAACTCTCGTTCATAAAATAAAAGGCGAGGACAACAGCCTAGTGCTCTTGAAATTCGAAGACGGCTCTCTTGGACAATGTGAAAACAGTTGGTCAGCAAAAGGTGGATTTGACGTTCGACTGGAAGTGTACGGAAGCGATGGTGCAATCTTCATTGATGCCACACGTGAAACTGGCATTAGACTCTTCACGGCTGCACCGGAGGGTAGTTCTGGTTACATCGTTGAGAAGGCTGACGTGGGCAGAGGTTGGATGTTTCCAACCTGGCGTGAATTTGAAACCGGAGGCTACATGTACGAATTGCAACATTTTCTCGAATGCATCGCCAAAGGCCAAACACCACGAGAAAACTTCCGAGACGGCTACATGGTGAACCAACTCATGGATACGGCGTACGAAGCTGCGCAACAGAAGAAGTGGATCAAAACAACAGATTAACACAGAAAAAAGCTTCAACCGCCCAGTGAAGCGCGGATCCGAAGAACTCAACGCAACGTAACGTAAGGAATCCGTGACAAACTCCCTGAAGAGTTCGTTCTAAATGAACTGAAATATCATGAGCGCTATTAGAGAGCGGTACAAAACTACTCGTGCGGTCTCCAGCTGTATGATTTGGGAAGACCTTGACTTATCCAACTGGCAATAATATGGTGTAGTTTCCTCTTAGAGCAGAAGATTAAACAAAATTGGTAGACGGTAAAAAGACTTTTATCCACACATTAAGCGTGCCAGCTTATGTCTAATTATAGGAAAGCGGTTTCGACAGTTAAGGTTGCTATAGTAATTATCGTGATTGTTGCTGTTGCAGGTGCAGGAATTTACTTCGCCGGTCAATCTTCAAGTCCGTCAACTTCGGCCACTACGTCAGCCGCCGCGCGGACGTTGGTCATTGATGATTATACATGGTCAACTCGGAACTTGAATCAGCTGTATGGACCTCAGTATCAACCCTGGCCGAACTGGCTGGAACATTCCACATACCAGCCACTTGTGACCACCAACATAACCGCTCAATACGGTCAGAATATTCTATCGTGGCTACCTGACCTCGCGGTCGGTTGGACAATTTCACCAGACTCAACTACTTACACATACAACCTTCGACAGAACGTGACCTTCTCAAACGGCGACCAGTTCAACTCGTACCAGGTATGGACGGAGTTCATGGGTTTCTATTATCTCAGTGGAAACGCCTCGACCTTTTTAGGAGGCTTGAATATTTTCGATTTCTCCAACGCGAACTTTGGACCAGCCTCGTTTGCAGTTCTCAACTCAACTGGTTTGACTAACCCATCCGGAGCGGCGTTGGCGATGATGCAAAACCAGATGTGGCCAATATACACGAACGGCCCCTATCAAATCACATTCCATCTGAAGTCTCCATTCCTGTTCCTCAACGGATTAATTGGAGGCGGAGGAGACCCAGGGTTAATCTTCGATGCGCAATACGTATTGAATCACGGTGGATTTGGTACTCCTGCACAGATCAACTCCTATTTCGATTCAAATCCGATACCTGGAACAGGTCCCTACGTACCTACGGAAGTCGTCCTGAACTCTCATGTAACATTCCAGAAGAATCCGACCTACTGGGGTAACTCTCTGTCACCAACCGAGATCGCAGGTAACCCAGTCCTCAACCCCGGCCAAGCTACTACCGTCGTTATCTACGCGAAGACTGACGATCTCGCAAGATATACGGACCTGTCGACTGGAGCAGCTCAAATTGTAGCCATTAATTCGAATGACTGGAATTTGGTCACCCATAACTCTCAGTACGCATACTTCGTCATGCCTGACGGAGTACCTGACCTTCAAGCACTAGCAATGAACACGCATATGGCACCAACAGACAACGTATGGGTTCGAAGGGCAATTGTTCACGCCATCAATTATACCGACGTCATAGCGAAAGCCTACGGAGGTCAAGCAGCACCCTTCATGGGTCCCGAAACACCAAACTATGGCGCCTACTATAACCCGGCAAATCTACCTCCTTACAACTTCAACGTAACAGCCGCAATGGCTGACTTAGCGACCGCTGGATACCCGAACGGTACCGGTCTGCCGACTTTGACATTGAGAACCGTTTCTGGATGCAGCTTTTGCATCAACGCAGCTCAAGTCATTCAGAGCGATTTGTCGAATGTCGGGATCACAGTGAACATTGTCCAGGTAGCGTCTTCAACATACTGGAACCCATACGGTCCATATCAAACCAATGTTCAAAACGCCAACCAGCTTGGTCAACTTTCGTTCCTCGGCGGTGAAATATATTCCCCTGACTATCTTGGCCCAACAGATTACTGGGCGGGATTCGTCACAAGCTCCTCGGTATGGGGTAACTGGGCGGTTTATGATAATCCGCGAGTTGACAAGGACGTCTCACTATTGACAAGCACTGCAGATCAGACACAGCAGATCACCGCGCTTGCAGACGCACAGCAGCAAATCTACAATGACGCTCCGTATGCTTGGCTCGGCACGTACAAGCTTTGGAATGTTGACGGATCAGTCGTATGGAACAAGAACGTGATCCAGTCAATGCTATTCGACCCGAATTACGGCGGCACAAATACGGCTCCTCTGATTAACACAGTAGTCTTCGCCTAAAACCGAAAACTACTGCCCTTTCTTTATTTTCTTCAACTTACAGCTCACAGCTTGAAACCATACACATTAGATCCTACAATGTAATTCGTACCAACCTATTCGCTGTCGAAGCTTCATAAGCCTCGTCCGCTCCCATTTGTACGAGTTGGAAAATTCCAAATCTAACTAGCATCTAAACGTTGGATAAGCTTTGAACTTCATCACGTTCATCTTGCGAAGACTCGGCTTGGCGATTTTTGTGCTGTTGGGTGTAACTCTGATTACGTTTACTCTCTCGCATTTGGTCTCCAACAATCCCCTGGTAGCATGGCTTGGTCGAGCTGCTAGTAATCCCCAGCTTGCAGCACTGTACATTCAGAAGTATCATCTAGATTCACCTCTGTACGTGCAATTCGGGTACTATGTTTCTGGGTTACTGCATGGAGATTTGGGTTTCTCTGTTTTCAAGGGAGAACCGGTAAGCGAAGCATTGATGCAGACTCTGCCGTTCACTCTTCAAATTGCGTTCTTCGCAATACTGCTAACCTTAGGGATCGGTATTCCATTAGGAGTTTTGTCTGCTCGATATAATCATACTGCGATCGATTATGGCATTACGGGTTTTTATCTGGCAGGAATAGCTTCCCCCTACTTTCTGCTGGCCCTCTTTCTATTGGTTATTTTGACTTATACTCTGCATCTTCTACCGAGCGGAGGTGCGTTGAGTCCTGGAGTTCCACCACCGATTCCAATAACGAATTTTCAGCTGATCGACAGTCTGATTGAAGGACGATGGTCAACCTTCCTCGACGGCCTAGTTCATCTGGTGATGCCCAGTCTAGCATTGGCACTCGGAATTTTCGGGTACATTACAAGAGTTTTGCGTGCGTCAATACTTGACGTATTACATGCAAATTATATTCGCACGGCGCGAGCTAAGGGCGTCGATGAAAACACGTTATTCTTCAAGCATGCTTTGCGAAACGCGTCCATCCCAGTTGTCACGCTTGCTTCGATAGTAGTCACTTGGCTGGTGACCGGCACGCTGTTTGTTGAAGCGATCTTTGCGTACCCAGGTGTTGGACAATACGCCGTGCAGGCGCTGAGTAATCTCGACTACCCATCTCTTATGGCGATAACGCTCGCATTCGCTGTAATCATTGTACTATCGAATCTGGCCGCGGACATTCTCTACGCAGTAGTCGACCCGGAGATTAGGCTGCAATGAGCGAGAATGAAACGCGACGATTCCTGAAACTATTATTTACCAGCAATGAAGCTAAATTGGGTTTAGTTATCGTACTGGTTTTCTTAGCCACTGCCTTACTTGTTGCTATTGCAGGTAAGTCAATTCTTCCTTACAATCCCATCCAGCAAAACGTAGGACCTGTTCTGGCCGCTCCAAGTCTACAGCACCTCTTCGGAACAGATAATTTGGGAAGAGACGTATTCAGCCGAATCGTTTTCGCTACTCCCAACGCCCTGATCGTGAGCGTTACCGTAATTGCCTCCGCCTTCATCGTGGGCATCTTCCTAGGTTGCGTAGCCGGATTCTGGAGTGGCATACTTGACGAGATATTGATGAGGACCACGGACGTTATCTTCGCCGTTCCAGCACTTATTCTAGCGATGTCGATAGCAGTAATTCTCGGACCAGGGTTGATCAACATGATGTACGCGTTAATGATCATCTGGTGGCCACCCTATGCGAGACTGGCGCGAGGAGAAGCACTGCGTGTGAGTCAACGCAACTTCATTGAGGTCGCGAAGACGTCCGGCATTAAGACTCTCACAATTTTGAGGAGGCATATTATTCCAAACATACTGAGCCCTCTGCTAGCCTACGCAACCCTCGACATTGGAACTGTTGTAGTGGTCTATGCAGGGTTAAGTTACCTTGGTCTTTCAGTTCAACCACCTACGCCGGATTGGGGAGGGATGGTTAGCTCCTACCAGGACTACCTGGTTTCAGCACCCTGGCTACCGCTTTTCCCTGCGGCAATTATCGCGGCTGTCGTGATAGGCTTCAGTTTGCTCGGCAATGGGCTGAGAGATGCGATCGAATCTCGCAACATCTCTTGAAGGAAGGAAGCATCTTGACCGAAAACGTCCTCACGGTAGAGAACCTATCCATAGATTACGAATCCAATCGTGGTCCTGTGCACGCATTAGACTCGGTATCCATTGGAATCCAACCACGTAGTTTGACAGCCATCGTAGGAGAAAGTGGCTGTGGCAAGACAAGTTTGGGTCTTGGTGTCATTGGTCTACTGCCCATGCCGCCGGTCAAGAACATTACCGGAAAGGTTTGGTACAAGAAAGTTAACTTGCTTGACCTCGACAAGGAAGAGATTCGTCGTTATCGAGGCACCGAGATCGCGATGATCTTCCAAGAACCCATAACTTCACTCAACCCCGTCTACAAAGTGGGGCAGCAGATTGAGGAGGCCATCGCAATCAGAGACTCAAGGACCACTCACAAAAACACTGATGCAAATGACAGAAGAAGCGAAATCATCGAAAGTCTAAACAGAGTACGCATACCTGACGCAGAGAACGTTGCTAACCGATATCCGTTCGAATTGAGCGGTGGAATGCGCCAGAGGATCATGATTGCGATGGCACTCGCTCAGAAACCGTCGCTGCTGATCGCTGATGAACCCACGACTGCACTCGACGTCACCACGCAGGCACAGGTGTTGAAGCTAATGCGCAACTTGATGAACGAGGTGAACACGTCAATCCTACTAATCACACACGATCTAGCCGTAGCCTCCCAAGTTGCGGACAAAGTCGCCGTTATGTATGGAGGCCAAATTGTAGAAGAAGCTGAAGTTAACGAACTATTCTCGGCACCATCCCACCCTTACACGCAAGGCCTACTAGCATGCATTCCGACAGGTTCGAAAGCAAAAGCACGCCTCAAACCAATTCAAGGTAACGTACTAGATTTGAAGCAAACAGTGAACTACTGCAAGTTCGCCCCTAGATGTCCGCACGTTATGGACAAATGCTGGGAATCCAAACCGGACCTCCGAACAGTAGAAGGAGAACACAAAGCGGCGTGTTATCTTAATGAATAAAAATGATCCATTACTTGAAGTTCAAAATCTGAAGACCTACTTCAATCTGCGAGGGTCAATCCTACGAAAGCACTCTAAGTACGTCAAAGCAGTTGACACTATTTCCGTAACTGTCAGATCACAAGAAACCGTCGCGGTAGTCGGAGAGAGTGGCTGTGGCAAGACAACGCTTGCGAGAACAATCCTTCTGTTAACGCACCCAACCGCCGGATCAATTATGCTACTTGGACGAGAAGGCGTAAAATCGAAAGAGTTCTACAGAAACGTGCAAATGGTATTCCAAGATCCTGACTCCTCACTCGATCCAACGATGAAGATCAGAGACATAATTGCAGAGCCGCTTAAAGGGCTCTCAAATCTGACGCAGAAGGAAATCGAGAGCAGAGTTCTGAAGAGCTTAGAGGAGGTTGCTCTGAATAGCGACGTTCTGGATCGTGTACCCAGACAATTGAGCGGAGGACAGAAGCAGCGAATAAACATCGCTCGAGCAATTGTCACCGAACCAAAATTGATGATACTTGATGAACCGACGAGCGCACTCGACGCGTCGGTCCAGGCACAAATACTGAACTTGCTCTTGGACTTGCAGACGCAACATGGGCTAAGCTACCTGATAATAACCCATAACATAGCAGTGGCCGAATATCTATCCGACAGAATTTACGTCATGTATGCAGGAAGAATCGTCGAGCAAGGACCCACTGAAGTCGTCATCAGAAAACCCAGACACCCGTATACAATTGCGTTACTTGCCTCCGCGCCCATCCCAGATCCTAAGAGAAAGAATCTTTTGAACGTCGAAATTGTGGGCGAGCCCCCTAGCTCAATCAATCCCCCCTCCGGATGTCGATTTCATCCTCGATGCCCTTACAGTGAAGAAATCTGCAGCATCAAGGAACCAGATTTAGATCCTCTGTCACAGGATAGGTTTGTTGCATGCCATTTCGTAAATAAAACCGCATGACGAGACTCACACGGGAATCCTAACCTTCCTTTGGCGTTACTTTAGAAGAAGTGAAACGTTTCGCCATATTGCCGCATGTACAACTTCCCGGTCTCGCTCTCCATTAATCACGATCCACCCCGATCGTTTTGCCAATTGCAGGTATACACGCCTAACCTTAAGCAGGTAAGCCCTTTTCTTCTCGTGAACGTCACGATCCTGTTTTTTCCTTTCGAAAGACAACCTAGGTGATACGTCCAACAAAAGCACAACGTCAGGTTCAGGAAGACCGCGTTCAAGTGCCGAAAGCCATTCAATTGGCAATCCATGCGCTACGCCGTAGGCCAAATTAGATGCGCGATATCGATTTAGGATCAGTACGTCAACATTTCGGATTTTTCGGTTGAGTTTGTATAAAGACTCCCATTTGTTGGCAGCATACAACAAGTGTACTGCGTGGAGATCCAACCTCGTCTTACCATGCAAGTACTCTCTCAGACGTAACCCTATTCTCGTCTTATAGTCAGGGAATTCCATGACGTCTACCGAATGTCCCTCTTCACGAATTCTATTCGCTAACAAGCGAGATTGTGTTTCCTTGCCAGATTGATCAATCCCTTCTATTGCCACCAGCAAAGCGATTTTACGTCGTTTCTTGCGGATGATCAGCAGAAATCATCTCACGTAGATCAGCATCAATAGTTTCGTGTGACGAGAAAACGCGCCACGTTGGCTAACGATTTCTTAGCATTTGAGTCTGGAAATGCATCAAGGGCAGTCATAGCCTTCGTGAGATAGGCATCAGCTTGTGCCTTCGCGTAAATTACACATTCATACTTATCATATAGACGAATAACTCTTCTTATCTCTGCAGCGTTGATTGTATTTTTCCCAAGTAGTTTAAGGAACAACTTCTTGTCTGCAGCGTTAGCTGTGTCAAGCAAGTGAGCGGCGAGAATAGTCTTTTTCCCTTCTCGAATATCGCCGCCTATTTCCTTACCGTATTCTTTCACGTTGCCACTAACATTCAGAACGTCGTCCACTATCTGAAATGCGATTCCTGTTGTCTCGCCGAACTCACCCAACAGTCTAATTTGGTTGTCTGTAGCCCCGCCTGCAATGGCACCTGACTCTGCCGATAGGCCGATTAACGAACCTGTCTTCGATCTCAAGAGACGAATAACGTCAGCTTCGGTGAAGGCTTTGCGTTTCCACATGTTGAATTCAAAAGCCTGTCCCCATGTCAGGTCGTACGCGCGCCGTGCGATATAGTCGACGAGTTTACGGCATCGGTCTTGAGGAATTCTACTAGAATTGGCGATCTCGAAAACTTTGATGAGCATCGCGTCGCCTGCGTTGATGGCTGTGGGAATTCCATAGATTCTATGGATACATGGTTTTCCTCGTCTCAGCTCGCTTCTGTCCTCTATATCATCATGGATCAGAGTCATATTGTGGAGCAGTTCAACAGCTGCTGCCGCACCTACAGCATCTTCCCTACTTCCACCTACGCATTCGCACGCTAGAAATGTTACGCCTGGTCTGAAACGTTTTCCGCCACGATCGATCAGTTCCCAAACAGAAGCGTAAAATTCAGCAGGCTCACCTTGTCGCGGAAGAAAACGCTCTAACTCGGCCTCAACCTGTCCTTTGTATCTCTCGAGCACTTCTAATGCGGATTGCATACCGTGCGGATTGTCAGCTGAGGCTCTTCAATTCTTCGTCTCACCTTCTAAGAGCAAGGGGATATGAGATTACGTGGCGGCCGAATTGCCAGATTGATCAGTTCTGTTTTGCGCCGCAGCTACCACAGAAGACTGCAGCGGACGGTAGTTTGCCCCCACATGAAACGCAGTACTTGAACGATTCAGTCGGTTCAGTTGGTGCTTCGACGTTGCCGATTGGGAGCTAACCGGAGCTGGAGCTCCGCATGTTGGACAGAATTTATGATGCGATTGCATGTGTGTGCCGCAGGCCGAGCAGACTATCGGTCCTGGTTCCGTGATCGAGGTGGCCGTTCGAAATTCAGATGGGACTCCATCATTATACAGATCTCCGAGCGAACGGAAGATAAAGACAGTTAGAAAAGGCGAAACTATCGCAGAAATTAGCCACCCCACGAAGGGAATTCTACCGGCAACGCCACCGACTAGCAGCGCAATTATTGATGTAACTATCACCCACCCCAAATACTTCCCCAATCCTATACCACGAATTATACTGATCAGTTCCCCGAAAGCAAACGCTTTCCCAAACTTTCCTGTTTTAACCATGTGAGCAATAGCAACTCCGAGAACAATCAAGAAGAAGAAAGCAAGAATTATTCCGACTAAAAGCAGTACGACACCGGTTCCACCCAGTACAATACCTGACGCGGCGGTTTGTTCCTCTAAAGAAAACGTGCCGCCGAGAATGGATGTGGCTCCCGCGACGATAAAAATGGTCGGTATCAACATGTAGATGAATGATGCAAAGAATATTTTCGCTCCATCAACTAACATACCTCCATAATTCTCGAGCTTCGGAGGAGTCTGAGATCCTGGAGCCTCTCTTAGGACACGGGCAGCATAACCGATTACTATCCAATTAGCTACAGGGATTAAATCGAGAACTATCAGAATAATGAGTCTGCCGATATCCGTAGACAGTTTCTTCGCGAATTCGAAACTGTTGCTTAGGTTTTCGGTGATATTCATTCTACTGAACCGGGAACTTCACACGAAACATGATGATATAAACAAATGTCATAGGATTCGTTGTGACGTAACGTTCGGTTACTGTACATTTTGTGCCTTCAGTGACCTCAGCTTTTCAATTGCGCTCAGCCATGTACTCAACGCGTTTCCATATGTGACGAGTCTTTCAGGATCAGATTCCGCTCTAATGGCGGAATTGATTTCTTTTATTTTAGTCAGCAAAGTTTGCTCGGTACTTTCGAGGATTTGCATAGTGAGAAGCCTATTTTCGTCTTCAGCGGATTCGATGATTACTACGGGTCGGTTACATTTCGGGCAAAACGTCTCTTTTCCCTTCCTGAACAGCGGAGTGCCGCATTGAGGACAAGTCTGCTGAAGCATTGTTGCACCAGACTTCAGTAGATCTGCCATCTGTTTGACTTCGATTCCCAAAGTTTCAACCAGCCATAATATTTCGATTCACTCTCTTACGTTTGTTGCCCCGGATGGTTCACGAAAGAGTTTAGATATCGCCTATGGATGTTCCTCGTTGAATAGTTCCAAACCATACGGAGCGGAGAGAGATGTCTACCAAAGCCAAACGCAAAGAAGAATATGAAGGGCGAATCAAACAGGCTTTGGTCGTCTTGAACGATGTTTCGAACGATAACACCACCCCTCGAAACATTCGCCGAGCTGCTAAGACGGCGTTCGATACGCTCCAAATGAGCGACCTAAGCCTTGGCGTGAGGGCAGCTAATGGTATCTCCATTTTAGACGATATCAGCCAAGATCCAAACATGCCACCATATACTCGAACTAAACTATGGCAGGCTGTCAGCCTCATAGAAGCCATCAAAGACTAAAACTTCTACCGTACGCCTCAGGCTCTTATCGTAGAGCATCAAACTCCGACTTAAAATACGAAAGTAAAGACAGTGGTTACCAATGGACTTAGCTGTGCAAACGTTCGCGCTAACGAAACGTTTCGGCGACTTCACAGCAGTAGACCACATCGATCTCGAGATCAGACCTGAAGTTTTCGGCTTGCTAGGTCCTAATGGGGCCGGTAAGACAACTTTGGCCCGAATGTTGACGACTATCCTTCAACCCACCGAGGGCACAGCGACGGTTGCGGGAGCTGACATTCGCGACGAACCAGGCAAGGTTCGAGAACGCATTGGCGTGGTCGCGCAAGCAATGACCTTGGATGTGGAATTGACCGCGTGGGAAAACATGGACATTTACGGAAAATACTATGGAGTTCCACGAAAAATCCGTCACGAAAGAATAGAAGAACTCCTTCGATGGGTTGGGCTTGCCGATCGAGCTCGAGAACCTGTGGGAGGTTTCTCGGGAGGAATGAAAAGACGACTTGAGATAGTCAGATCTCTGGTCCATCAACCACAAATCCTCTTTCTTGATGAACCTACTACAGGCCTTGATCCACAAGCCCGCGCCGCTGTTTGGGATCACCTAGTAGCGGTCCATAAAGACCAAGGTATTACGCTCGTAATCACTACGCATTACATGGATGAGGCAGAAGGACTGTGTGATAGACTTGCGATTGTGGATCACGGAAAAATCGTTGCCTTAGGTTCACCAGGTGAACTTAAACGAAAAGTCTCTGGAGGCGACATCGTTGAAGCCGAGCTCTCAATCCTACCCGATGCCGCTCTGCGAGCTTTAGAGAAAGCTGACTTTGTTCTGGAAGTTAAGAAACGGGACAACGCCTTAACGATTCTAGTGAAGAACGGTGCCGAAGCTGTTCCGAGGATAGTTGAGCTTGTTGATGCTAACGGAGGAAAGATCAAAACGATAACACTTCGTCAACTAACATTAGACGACGTATTCTTACACTTCACTGGACGGAGCCTTGGAGATTGAAGGCCGCTCTAGCAGTTTGGGAACGTGACGTCCGTAAGTTCATGCGGCAACCGGCAGTAGTGATGGCTGCCATCATTGGACCGTTTCTGTCATTAGTTTTGCTTGGTTACGCGTTCGGGGGGGCAATAACATATGCTCCAGTCGCTGTTGTTCGAGAAAGTAATGGCCAATTTTCATCAGAGTTTGTCGGTATTCTACGAACGCAGTTAAGTTGCCAATACGGAGGAGTGAATTGTCAAAACTCATACACACTCATAGATGCTTCCGATCTAGATTCAGCGCAACTGATGCTTCGCAGAGGACTGGTTAAAGCGATCATCTTTATTCCTCTAGGCTTTGACCAAGCGTTAGCCACGCATACCAACACCCAAGTCAACGTATATCTAGACAACACTGATCCGATAAGCGCCGCCGCCATTACAGGCGAATTAACACAAGCCGCCCAGCAACTCTCAACTCGGATACAGATTAACTCACCAACCGGTACGGGTGTCAATCTGATCTTAGCGGACTTCTATCGAAACGTATTCTACATTGAGTTCATGGCACCCGGATCACTCGTTCAATCTATCATGTTCGCCTCAATCATCGGAGGCGGTATCTCAATTTTGGAAGACAAGGAGCGAGGCATAATCGAAGGATATCTTGTCAGTCCACTAAAACAATATGAGATCATCGTCGGCGTTCTCTTTGCGGGTGTGACGAAAGCAATGTTCTCGGCAACCACATTGTTCGTACTATCACTCATGATCGGAGCCATCCGTCCGAGTGCAGGCATAGTTGGATATGTGCTAATGTTCTTCACATTATTCCTCACATCACTAGGCGTAATCTCTATGATGACCGCTTACGCGGTCCGAGCCACATCAAGAAATGCGTACACATTCACGGCTTTCCCGATCAACATAACGTTGTATTTCACGAGCGGCGCGGTCTACCCGACCAACGGATTTCCAACTTGGATGCAGGAAATCGCAAAAGTCAATCCCGAAGCTTACGCGGTGGATGCATCTACGGCTTTTGATTTACAAGGGCGCAGGACTTACACCTGTCCTTGGAGACTTCGCCTTCCTAACGGTCTTCACTGTGATTATGATCGCATTGGCAACCTTAGCTTTCAAACGAGCCCTATAGATTCTGAACCTATTGAACCGTAGTAGGTTGCCAAAAGAGGATTTGAGGCGCAACCTTAAATGTGGTACATCGAAGCAATTGCAATCCGAGCGGATGTGGGCATGAAGCGGAGAACAATCACGATAATTTTTCTAACATTCTTGATTGCACTAGGCCTACCCAAAACAGGATTACCGACTGCGCATGCAATCGGCGTAGCCAATGTCATTGTACAAAACGTCTTCTGGGGAACCGATCAAACCAGTCCAATAACTGTTCATCCCGGAGACGTTAACGTTCAACTAAACATCGTGTTGAATAACGTTGGAGATGATGTGGCTAGGAACGTAAATGGCACTCTCTTACTAACTCCACCAATCGAGTACAATTATTTCATAGGCCAAGTCAAGTATTCGGCAGGTTCGGTAACAAAAGTTGCGGGCGACATAGCGGCAGGTGCAACCTACATCTTAACTTACACTGTAAACGTCGATCCTTCTGCTAAGCAAGGAGTCTACCACTACAACCTTCTTCTATCGTATCAATCAGCAAGAGAACTTCAACAGGTCAACAAGACGGTGGAAATCGACGTCCCGGTAACCTTTGGTGAACTTCACATCCAATCGGTATCTACGAATCCAGTAAAACTATTTCCTGACAGTTTTGCGAACACTGTGACGGTCACTATTGCGAACTCAGGTAACGGCATAGCGAAGGACGTCCAAGTATATCTTGAATTGTCTCAGCCGTTTTCAGCGTCATCTAGTGGTTCCACTGAGATTTTCGTGGGAAACATACAAAATTGTCAGCCAGGAGCAGCTGCTTGTCCAACGCTCGCTGCGAATTTTGTAATTGACGTAGCGCAGAACGCAACATGGGGCCAATACTCAGCCACGTTGGTGCAAGTAGTTGGTACAAGTAATCAAACCATCCCAATTGGACAGGTGCCTCTTTTCGTCGCTGAGAAAGTCATCTTCCAAATTGTGAGCATAACTCCGACAGTTGTTCATCCGGGCGATTCCGGAGACGTCATAAGCGTGTTGATAATGAACACAAGCAACGACACCACAGCAGAGTCTGTACGAGTAGAATTACAGGTTGGCAATTACTGGACTGGGACATTAACCGATTTCTTGGGGGATATGACACAACAACAAAACAAGACGGCAGTATTCACGGTAGATATCGATAGTAGTGAGCCTACCGGCACCTATCCGTGCGGTCTGCGATTTGATTGGACGCAGGACAATAACCAATTCTCTCTGAACCACACATATCCTATCACGCTCTATATTGAAAAAGGCCAACCGCCCGTTACGATTTTTGTAGTACTAGTAGCGGTGATAGCTGGCGCAGGATATTTCTTCATAAGAAAAAGAAGAAAGATGGCGAAGCAAGCACAGCAATCGACTCCAGCAAAGTAAACCGTACAATTTGGCGCGCTCTGGAGCAGAAAAGTGAATGCGTCAACGACTAATTCTCATATTTCTAATCCTAACTCTGCTTTTCGGTACAACCATCGAATCGTCAGTCTCAGCACATACAACTCTTGGGAACAACAATAACACTCCACCATTTTTTAGATCAAACGAAAATGAATTGAACCCAACGAATACTTTCGGCACAGCGCATGTTCCAGGACCTCTTGGATTCGTTTGGCCCGGAAGCGGACTCAACTCGTATACTGGAGTGAACTCGAATCCGCCCGGCTACCAAAACCCGTTCACAACATATGAACAACCACTCCAAGAAGCAACTCACTCATACTCCCCGGAAGGAGCAATTCTCACATCAACTCCTGATCACGACAACGTCGGCGATCTAATCTTCGCGATAAACTTTTCACAGCCTACCGCATTTCACCCTGCAGCAGCAGACGTTCAATTATTCGGGTATCACAATTTACATTCCTGCTCCAGTATTTGATAGGACTGGAGCACTTATCCAAGATGGTTTCGAACCAACTTCCGGCATAAACTGGGGAGATGTAGGGGTACCCAACGGAAACACCTACAACTCTAGGAATGCTGGCGTCCTGGAGAAAACTCTAACATTGTTACTACCATCACGGATAACTATGGTAACATTTTCGTAACCAGGGCCGATATGTACGACCCATTTGCGCCGGGCTCATGGATCGTGTCCATTAAAGCGCCCCCTTCAGGCATCAGTTTTACTCCTCGCAGACACTGGTCCGAAACCTACTACATTCGCATAAATCAAATGAAAGCTCCGGAGACTGCCGGTCTATATTTCTTCAAGATGTTCCTGGGCAACTCATACCCAGTGCATAAGCAAGAGAAATCCATCTGATACCTCTGATCAATAGTACGATGCCCATGGAAAATTGGCCAGTACTACTCGTGAAGGGTGAAGTTGATCCCGCCATAGTTTGGGGGACAATAAGGTATGGTGACCTCAACAGCACTCTATTTGGCTTACCCTTAGATCTGCCCGGTAGAGTTAGGGCAGTAGGAGTTACAATCGACCCGATAAGCGATGAGGTAACAGGTCGTGCTGTTGAAGCGCGAGGATATTTCAACGCGACATCACAAGGCCACTTCGAGGTTGAAGGAGTGGCTCCTGGAATCTACGACCTATACGCATCTGCTGCCGGATATCCAGAACAAAAAGTGGCAGAGAACGTCAAACTAATGCGTGGGCAGTCGCTTCAGATGGATCTTTACCTGAAAGTTGGACCTGAACTTAGAGGCGTGGTTTATTCTAAAGAGAATTTCGGTGAAATCCCTTGGGCAGGGCAACGCCCAATCTCAATCGTAATCTTCGACACTAAAGGGCAAGGTTACTATGACCCCCAGAGCATAGAATCACTTTCACCAGCAAATCTTACACACATGCCATACGCATCCTACGTTAACGGCAACACGATGTTCTGTCGCGGGTGCCGAATTTTCTCCCTACCCAGGAGACATTTCAGGATGTTCGAACACGGGTAATGGTCTGCTTCCCGGAAATTCACCTAAGCAAGTAGCCTTCCCATGGGAAGGACCGGTGGGGTATTACACACTTACTCCACATGCCGTCCCAACAATCCGAAAGATCCGTTGTGGACTCTTCAACGGCGTTGGACCTGCTGAGAGTTGGTGGGTTGACCCGCAAGGATCACCTAATTCAGCGGACGGACTTGGATCCTCTAATTCAGAATTTTTCTTCCAATTCGGATCCGAAAGTGTGTATGGTGTTCCAACAAAACTTTCAGGAATGGTCCCTCAAGTTTTTGCAACATGGACTAACGGCCTCAGTCCTGGAAGATATTACATTCGTGTATTCGTGAACGGATACGTACAGAGCGATCCCACGGGAGGACAATTCATTGACTACCCATTCGATGTTCCCTACATAGGAGCGTATGACACTTTCGTTCCAATCGACTTGTTCCAATCAAGTACCATTAACGTGACCGTTCACTTCCATGATTTCCCTGGAACGCTAATCGACGGAGCGGTTAGAGGCCCAGACCCAGCACGATATTTGATAGCGGAAGCTTTTAGCAACACTGACGGAACTTTGGCCGCGCTTAATTTTACTCAGGTTTACGCGAACAATACGCAAGCTACGATTTCATTGAATGGTTTGGGGATGATTGGACCAATAAAGCCATCCACGATCCCCGACATTAACGACCCAATACGCGATTTCATAAAATATTCGCTAGCAAGATACCAAGGAATCCAATACGGCGATTATGGTTTGCCCACGGATACTTACACCATACGTGTCTACATGCGAGGATACATTCAGGCTTTGCCTCAAGCGACATCTTTCGAAGATTTGGATCAGCCTGTAACAATAAGCCTCTCAGTTGGATCTGATTTTGTAGATGTCAGCACCCACATGTACCGCGGCGGAGGAGTAAACGTGACAATGGATTCGATTGATTGGGAAACTCCGCCGATCGACACCAACTGGGTTTGGAATAACGCTCCGCTAAACATTTTGGTTTACGATATACCGTCCGGTAACCTCGCTGCACAATTTTCTGACGCTATCTACTTCTGGAATGCCCAATCGGATCTAACATCCTTAGCAGGAATGGGTGCTGACTGGATGCAACCCCAACAGAACTCTAAGTTCTCGACTGTACCGTATCCGCAATGGCAGACGATATTCGGCGCGGGATCCAGTTTTCTTGAAACTAACGGTTCAACAGTGGTGGATAGGTTTGGTCCCGACACAATCGTTATCATCCCTCAAACGGGTTATTTTTCGAGTGATCCTGGTCAGGATCAAACTACGCAGGTTTTCATTCAGGAATCATTCCGAACCGGATTTCTATGGAACGAAACTCTCTACAGATTACCTGCTTCCAGCTCCGTATCCGTTTAGATCAGGAATAGCGATCTATCCTGGAACTTACTCAGTAGTAGGCTGGACATACGGGTATGTGCAAAACAACGTGGTGGATCCGGGTGACGTTGGAAATGTGCTCTTAGCTGTGCCTTACCTCGGCTCCATCGCAGACATCCGTGTTCAACTAATCGTCGGTGTCAACTTTACTCTGAGTATGATCTTCAAGGACGAGAAAATAATTTCTGGGATATTATATGATTCTTCTATAAGAATTCGTATCTTTGATTCATACGATAGACTGGTCTCTGCAACTACGTTGTTCAGTGATGTATCCCCAGTACTCCCTCAGCCTTCGCACGTAGGATACTTCGCTGATGGAAAATCGCTGATAGATCCGGCAACCCAACAGTTGAAACCATCTGGAGTCCCTGCTGGAACGAAAGATCTAACGTACGTCGACCTTGCAGGGACCTACCAATATACCGAACCTGGAAGTTCAGGTGTTGAACTTCATACAGTCTTCTCTTTCGATCATGGGGTATGGGGTAACTCAGGTTACTCACAATACTCAGGATCGTACGATGGTCCGTGGACAGTTATGGTTGATATTGTAAACTGGTATCCACAACCAGATGTTTTCTATCCGCCTGTGCCCGGTCTGCTTCAGGGCGAGTCGCCGTACTATTTCCCATATAACCATCTTGGTCCGTTCGCTCAGAATGGATACGAGATAATATCTAACGCACCTTTGGGTGGTGAAGCATCCGCGATTTTCGAGTTAGATCTTCGAGGCTTAGTCCAGGGAACGGTGTTAGCTATGAACTGGGTCAATCAGGATCGTGAAGCTAGTTGGATTAAACTTCAGTTTATTTCTAACTCATCGTTGTACCCACATCTGCTAACCCCAAATCAATATTATTGGTATAGCTGGGATGGCTTCTTTGATGGGTATTTAGATCCCGGCGTCTATCAACTCACAGTAACCGAATGGATACATAACGAAGGACATTATGCTGTCCAATTAACCCTCACAGTTAGCCCCGGTGAAATCAGCAAATCAACCACCATAATACTTCAAGAGAGCGGCATTCCAATCACCGTGTCGAACACATTTCTATCGTTGTTCCCGCCATTCGTGGTCGGAGTTTCTGAATTGATGGAGCGAAAACAAGGATAGCTCTGGTCAGCTGGAAGAATGCATGGCTAAGGACGGAATATCCACCGAGGGTTTGACCAAGAATTTCGGTCATTTCTGTGCCGTGGATAATCTAAACTTGGAGATCAAGAAGGGCGAACTCTTTGGTCTTCTCGGACCAAACGGTGCGGGTAAGTCCACAATAGTCCGTATGCTCTGCACTCTAACAGAACCTACTTCTGGCCGAGCAACAATTGCGGGCTATGATCTTCAAAAAGAAGGCGACCAAGTAAGAAGGCATACCGGGGTTGTCTCAGACGGTATCGGTCTTTACAAGGACTTAACCATCGAAGAAAACCTGAAGCTCCTGGCTACTCTCTACGAGATTCCAAAAGCACAAGCCGAGACAAGAATTCATGAGCTTCTCGATCTTTTCGCATTCAAGGAAAAAGCGAAGCGAATGGTCGGAGCCTTGTCTACCGGCTGGACAAAGAAGGCTATGATTTGTGTGGCTTTGCTCCACAGACCTAGCGTGCTATTCTTGGACGAAATAACTTCCGGCTTAGATCCTCAATCAGCAATTGCACTGCAAGATTTCACGAGAAAACTTTGCGATCAAGGCGTCACTGTGATTTGGACAACTCATTACATGGGAGAACCTGACAAAATTTGCGACAGAGTCGGGATTATGTTTGCTGGAAGGCTGGTCAAAATCGGAACGCCGGATGAGCTAAAGAATAGCGTAAGTAAACTATCAGTAGTGGAGGTTGAAAGCCCTAATCTTTCTGTTGAGCAACTTCAAACACTGAAACAGAAACTGAACGTGGATCATGCCAGCTTGAAGTACGAGAACTCAATACTGACAGTCACTTCTGATCGGAATGACGATTTAGCTGAACGAGTTGCTGCGGCGCTCATGGCTGTGGGCGCTAAGATTCGAAGGATAAACACGAATAACCCCACACTCGAGGAGGCATTCATCTCCTTGACAGGTGGAGAAGAAGAAATAGACAGATTCGTTGAGAGCGCTACCCAGAAGAAGTAAAACAATCCTGGCGATATGAATGTCGGTTTCCAGAACCATTGACGATGCTATCGCCATCGCGGCTAATGAATTTCGTCAATTCAGACGAAATCGCTCTGCCGTCTTAATTTCCCTGATAATCCTTCCACTATTCTTCACCGTAGCACTCGGCGCGGGAAGAGGAAGCGCAGGCAAGCAATACTATCCAATCGCTAACATCCCCATTGCGTTCGTTGATCAGGACAATACGCCTGCTTCGTTCCATTTCTATCAGACACTACACAATTCCGAAGATTTTCATAAGTTCATTCAAATGAATAATGCACAAGCAGCCATCGCGGAGTTAGGCTCTGAGAAGATCTACGCCGTTATTGTTGTGCCTTTTGGTTTTCAAAATAACTTAGAGAATGGATATCAGGCCTCAATCATACTTTATACTGACGATAGCGAGCCGAATTTAACCTCCCAAATCCAAGCTTCCTTGACAGAATACGCTCAGACTTTCAATCCAAACCTTGGGTTTCAACCAGTACTAACTCCACCTCTAAGAGAATCCATCGGTCCAATCAAAGTAGTCGACAAGAGCATCATCTTCCCAACATTCGACAATGGGCTTACAATAATTCTAGGCATCGTCCAAATTTTCGCTTGCTTCTATGAAATAGCCGGAGGATTCGCTCGCGATCGTGAAGATGGAACTTTCGCACGGATGATAGTAAGCCCGATCAAGACTGCCGCTCTGTTGCTTGGAAAAACAATGTTCGATCTCGTCCTAGCTACTGCTCGCACCTTCATAGTTGTAGGAATAGCGATCTTTGTGTATCATGCCAGTCCTAACGCGGGTTTAGCGACGATTCTGACGCTTTCTCTGCTTCTAGCCCTGCTAACGATGGGGTTAGCTTTCGTTGTATCCTCTTTGAAGGTTTCAACAAGAACCGTTGTCATTATGGAGTTCTTTCTAGTTCTTTCATTGTTTGCGTTCAGCGGATTAGTTGTAGACAAGGACTTGCTCACGGGGACAGCACAGCTGATCGTCACTTATCTTCCGTTCAGCTACGGTTTTGATGCTCTACGTCAAACGATCTTGGTAGGCAGACCCTTGCTTTCGCTTACGACGGATCTACAGATAATCGTAGGCACTACTGCTTGCTTCTACATTATTTCCCTAATCATGTTTGCGAAGTTTAAAGAGAGACTTGCGACATGAAATCATTCATTGACGACGTAGCCGCAATAGCTGCCAAGGAACTAAAACAGTTACGTCGAGACCCGATCTCGCTATTATTGACAATCATGTTCCCAATAATACTGATCAGCAACTTTATCGTCATCTCAACAGCGCTCTCACCGGTAACACCACATACCATCCCGATAGTTGTCGCAGATTTGGATCAAACTCCAACTTCAAAAGAACTTCTTCGACTTAATAGCTGCTTCAAATGATATAGTTGTCACTCAGTATTTGGATACGGAAGAACAAGCATTCCAAGTGGTAAGGACAGGGGGGGCTGAAGGAGCAGTCGTCATCCCACAGGGTTTCGCTAACGCTGTCGCACGTGGAGATGCATATATCACCATACAAATGGATAATTCGAAACCCTCGACTTCGTCGGTCGCCTCTGCCGCCGTGACCGCTGCCGCCCAGAATATACTTTCAGAGTCACAGCTTGGAGAGATAACAAATCTAGGAGTTAGGATAGCACCTGTAGAAGTCATCACTAGGCCGATTTCGGGTCTACCGCAAACCGGCAATGTAATTCTGCCCGGGTTCTTAGGAATGATTGTTATCTTGGGAGCTTTCGACGATATTGCGAATGCAATCACTCGAGAGCGGGAACGAGGTACGTTTCCACGGCTCATTCTCTCTCCGGTAAGTTTGCTAGCGATCTACAGCGGTAAGATGGCTGCTACCGTTGTACTTACAATTATTCGCACCGCACTAATGCTAACGATTTTCAGACTTGACGGCCTCGTAGTTCGTGGGAGTTTATTCTTAGTTTTCTTAACGACTACGCTGATAGCAATATTCACGATTTCGTTGGGTTTAGTCATAACCTCCAGGGTTCGGAGATCCTCGACCTTAACAATTCTTGAGATAGCTATCACCTTCCCGCTTTTCAGCCTAGCCGGCACAACGTCATCACCGCTGTTGCTTGCGCCAGGCGGAATTAGAATTGCAAACTCTCTCCCATGGACGTATGGTAATGACGCACTTCGTAGAATTATTTACTTAGGCATAGGATTAAACAGAGCTGTTGTTACCGATTTACTCATACTTCTTGTGAGCAGCATGATCTTACTGCCTATCGCTATAACGCTCTCTAAAAGAACCATGTAAAACCTAAACAACCTGCCTATCGGCCTCCTCTTCTACCACAGAATCGCTATCGCTGCGTATCCGCAGATCGATTATGATTACCAACTCGCGTATTGCGACCGCGAAAAGTTGCTGCATTTAGGAAAAGTGAAAGATCAGATTCTGGACGGAATAACCAAACGACTCAGGAATTCAAGCGGTTTTCAACTAGGGATGGGGGGTGTACTTCTGCCTGCAACACTCGAATTACGTACTAGTAAACTGGTGCTGAAATCACACGCAATCTCTGAAGTCGAGAAGAAATCGATGTTG
>CAWKES010000015.1:0-34943 GCA_963848755.1 Candidatus Bathyarchaeota archaeon
ATGGCGGACGTGGCGGCCATGGGTTATATGGCAGCCTGGGTTGCCAAGGCGTTGTCATACAACGTCCTCTTCAAGAAGGCGGTGTCCTTCCGGTCGATAGCGCCACAGTATTACCTGGCCCATCCCCTATCTGTCCTGCGGGCATGGGCAACCAACTTTAAAGGCCTGCAGTATTCCTTCGTGCGGAACGTATTCCTCGTTCTCAACGCCCTGGGCGGCACACTGATCTTCCTGGTCTGGCAGCTTTACTTCGCGGACCAGGCCGGGTCGAAAAAAGACACCCACGGCCCCGCCCGCTGGGCGGAGAAGGCCGACCTGGCGCGGGTGTGCGAGTTCGGCTACGGGCCGGGCATCGTCCTCGGGGCAATGACAGATCGGAAAAGCGTGCGCATCCCGCCGACGCTCAAGGTCTGGATGAACAAGCACGTGCTGGTGGTGGGAACGCCCGGCAGCGGCAAGAGCCGGGCCTATGTGCGCCCCAACATCATGACCGCCGTGCGGGAGGGCATCAGCGTGCTGGTGACCGACCCGAAGGGGGAGATCTACAGGAGCATGGCCCAGTGGCTGCGCTCCAAGGGATATATAGTCAGAAAGCTCGACCTGGTGCAGATGCTGGAATCCAACAAGTGGAACCCCCTGAACGAGATCAACGAACCGCTGGATGCCGACGTGTTCGCCGAGGTGGTGATCTCCACCACGGATAACGGCGCCCAGAAGAGCGGCGACAGTTTCTGGAACCGGGCCGAGCAGAACCTGCTCAAGGCGCTGGTCTTGTATGTCTGCTACGAGGCGGACGGCCGGCGCCGCCCGGGCACGGTAGGGCAGGTTTACGATCTGGTGGCTCTGGGCGACAAGATGGCGCTGGACAGCCGGTTCACCGTCCTGCCCAAAACGCATCCGGCATACGGCCCCTACATGATCTCCAAGATGGCCGGCGAGAACATGTGGGGCAACATCGTGATCGGCCTCGGCACCCGGCTCCAGACCTTCCAGCAAGAACAAGTACGGCGGATCACGGACTCCACGGAAATAGACTTAGGCCTGCCGGGCATAAAACCCTGCGCCTACTTCGTGATCACCCCCGACACGCATGGGGCGTTCAATTTCCTGGCGTCGCTCTTCTTCACCTTTCTCTTTGTCCGCCTGGTGGCTCTGGCGGACTCGGACAACACGAACCGCCTTCCGGTGCCCGTCAGGGCCTTATTGGACGAGTTTGCCAATATCGTGGTCATCCCGGAGTTTGAGAAGAAGATCGCCACGGTGCGCAGCCGGGGCATCGAGTGCCACGTGATCATCCAGGGTCTGCCGCAACTGGAGCGCAAGTACGGGAGAACCTGGGAGGAGATCCTCTCCTGCTGCGACACGAAGCTGGTCCTGGGCGTGAAGGACAACCACACCGCGGACTACGTCTCCCGGTTGATTGGCCGGGCTACCGTGGCCACCGAGAGTGATAGCTACGGCCCCGGCGAGGGGGACCACCGGGTGACCAGGAGCAGCGCCGGGCGGGAGCTGATGATGCTGAGCGAGGTCGTGAACACCCGCGCCAGAACCAGCCTGGTGTTTCTGCCGGACGGCACGCCGCCGGCCAGGCTCCGGACGGTGGATTACCTGGAGTTCCCCGAGGCCAAGGAACTGTCCGCCGCCGACACGGATCAGCCACAGCAAGAGGCGTCTCCTGGGCAGCCGGATTCCGGCGATCAGGAGACGGCCGCGGACGGCCTGCAAAAAGAAGAGCAGGTTGATCTTTCCGGGGCGCCGGGAGAAGATATTCCCCAGGACATCAAGGAACAGGGGGAAGCGCCGGAAAACGGCGCCAGAGATGCTGGCGCAGCAGGCGTCTGGTGGCAAAGCTGAGTGTTTGACGGGAGAGGAGTGATGGACATGCCGAATTGCCGACTTCCAAGGTTGTCCTGGCCAGAAAGGAGCGGGCTGTTTTGAAAAGCTTCCTGATACCGGGGCGGAGATGAGCGCCGAAACGAACGTCAACGAGGCGGTATCTACAGGTAATAGTTTATCTAATGTGCGGGCTATAATGGCCGGCGCTTTTTTGTTTGGATTCGATCTGGAAATGAGCAGCCAACAAAACAATCATCGAAAAGGAGAGGTGCTTCAAATGGCAATTCCAAAGGTAAAGCCGGATGTTGCAGCTGATGATGAGGAAAAAATGGGTGTTGAGGTGGAAGTCACTCCGGAGGATCAGATTATCGATGGCGAACCAATGCCGGCTGAAGAGACAGCCGCTCTGGATGCGGCAGGCATTGATCCCGGCGCTTTATCGGACGAAGAACAAGCTGCTTTAGGGGCGCTGGACACTCCCGCTGCCAGGGAGAGTAAAAAGATCAACGGAAAAGCGCAACAGGTTGCGTTCGCTGCGGCAGGTCAAAAGGTGCAACCGGAAGGCTTCGTTCAGGAAGCGGACCGGTGGGAGTATCTGTGGTTTATCCATAAAAGGGGCCGGTCAATCGAGGCTTGCGTGGAAAAGATCACTTTTCCCGACAACTTGAAGACGGCTGTCTGGGAACTCGACCTCGGCGGCGTGAAGGGCGTCTGCCCGCTCAGCGAAACCGGCCTGGAAAGCCAGCGGCTCATGTTCCGTTACGTCGGCCAGGTGGTGCGAGTGAAGATCGCCGGCCTGGACAAGGAAAATCACCTGGCGGCTTGCTCCCGCCAGGCGGCGATTGCTGATGCCCGGGAGAGAGTATTTGAGACGCTTGAGCCCGATCAAATAATCGACGTGATGGTGAAGGCGGTCCTGCCGGCGGAAGGCGACAAGCCACCCAGGCTGGTAGTGGATGTCGGCGGCGGAGTGCTGGTCGAGGTTCCCCGTGGTTCGGCTACAAGGCGCCAGGCCGAGAGGCTGGAGCGGTTGTTTCGCCCGGGCAAACAGGCCAAGGCGAAGGTGATTCAGGTTGACCGCCGGACGGATAAGATCAGGGTATCTCTGGCTGCCGTAGAAGCGGACCCCTGGGCGACGTATAGCTGCCAGAGAGGAGATGTCGTCTCGGCCAAGGTTGTCAGACAGGTAAGACAGCAGGATGGCTCGCTGATGCTGTATCTGGAGGTGCAGCCCGGGCTGATCGGGATCGCCTCCGCTCTGCATGGACTTCGCATCGGGGATAGCGTGCTTGCCAAGGTCAATGTCTATTCGCCCAAGGAACAGAAACTGCGTCTTGATCTCTGGGGTTAGAGCAAAGCAGCTGGAAGGGAGTTGAATGCGCTGGAACAATTATTGGAACAAAAGTTGAAAACCGATAGCTTTTATGCCCGGGGAGTTTACCTGGACAAGATGAAGGCCAGCGCCATGGAAGAGAGGGGCGATTGCGCTGGCAAAGCAGTTGCTCTTATAGAATGCCTGGCGGAGGCCGGGGCGCTGACCCAGACCGCGGCCGCGGTGGCGCTGCGACGCAACCGGCAAGAGATGGGCGCTGCAGCTAAAGGTCTCTGGCTCGCGGGGGTGGTGGACATCTACAGCGTGTTTTCACAGAACGCGCTAGGTACTGCCAATGCGCAATTCCAGCTCTGGGTGGCCAAAGGCTGCCGGCATCCTGCCGATGCCGGGGATGCATGCCGACAGGCGGTCCTGGGACTGTTTTACGCCCACGCCAGGCTGGAAATGCCCGGGTTCGGCTGGCGGCTGGTCCGCCGCCCTGGCCGGCCGGTGCTGGCGGAAGTCAGTTTCGCCAGCAAGGACGGCGAAGCGATCAGGTGGCTGGTCGACGCTCCGAGACTGGGTGATGATCCTGCGCCGGAAGCGGACATATTTATTTACCCGGACTGCGAAGACGCTGAACAGAAAACGCCAGCGGGGAAAAAGTACACCTGGGATCTTGCCATCGTGGGTGCCAGACCGGACGAATTCAGTCGCGCCGTGAAGCTGAAAAAATAGTCCAAGAGCCCTGTTGACAGCCTTTTAAAAAGGTTGTAGAGTTCGGATCAAGAAGCCCGTGGCAGAAGTTGACAAAAGTCACGGGAGGCTCAAGTCAATAAAGTTGGTATGCCTGGTCTCAGAGGCTTTATAACTGAGACAACATCTCTTCCTGTCCACCGGGTATCCCAAATACCGGTGCGGATGAAAGTTCCGGAACCTGCATGAGAAGAGCGAAGAGCGATTGCAGGCTGGCAGGGAAGGACACAGGAAAAGTCCCAGTGCGAAGAGCGGGTGTACTCCTGTGGCGGACGCTGAGAGCGAAGAGCGAGGCGTCTTTCGGAAAAGGCTTAAGAGGAAGCTTGCATGAAATGCGCGAAGAGCGATTGCGAGTTTCCCGCCTTGACGGAACCTCTGACGAGAGCGAAGAGCGGGGCAGAGGCGGTGGGACCCAGCCGTGAGTGACGGGCAGAACGGCCACGGGGCAGAGAGCGAAGAGCGATGCGGTGGCCTGCGTGGGCAGTGCGGTAACCTGCCCGGCGGAGGAGCGGCGAATGCCGCAGCGGTTGGTGGGGGTTTTCGCCTAGGAATCGCCCCCGATTGGGACCCGTAGTACTCCGTCTGATGAGATTCCGAATTCCGGTGCGTTGTTGCAGGCGCGCTGGCAACTGAATAACTTTTGAAAGACGAGACACTTTTGCCATTAGGAGCAGCATGCTGCTCAAGGTGGTTTTGTGTCTTTTTTTGTTTGCCCCGGCGGGCGTGGAATCTTGCGCCCGCAGGGAGAAATCCTCCCGGGCGCTCTATTTTGTCGAGAGAGGAGCGGATCGGAGGAATGAGAGGTGATTGTTTTGATGACGAGAGAAGAGTTGGAACGGGCGGCGCAAGAGATGAGCTGGGAGGACCAGAACTGGCTTTTCAACCGGCTCATGGAGCGGTTGTGGCCGGATCTGGAGGGCAAGAAGGTGGTCTTTCATGAGGCGTCCGGATTCTGGGATGACAAAGAACTCGGATACACAGACGAAGACTACGAGTATTACGAGAAGCTTGCTGCAGAGGCAGAACGGAAAGAGGGACTTGAGGCCGGGCGATGTGGTGATAGCGAGGAACATGCCCTTCCATGACAAGTATGGAAACAAATCCAGGCCGGTCGTGGTACTGAGTTCCTATCACCACAATCAAGTAAGGCAGGACGTGGTAGTTGCAAGTATATCCAGTCAACCGGTAGCGGGTCCCTGGGATCTGAATGTGCCTGAGTGGCGTGAAGCCGGACTTAAAATGCCGTCAAAAGTCATATGTGACAGCATCTGGACGGTGTTGCAAGACTCGGTGATGCCGGTGGGGCATATCGATCCAGAGACCTTGACCGAGCTGAAGGTAAAGGTAGCCCTGATTCTGGAGCTATGCAAGGAATGCGATGAAATTGAGTAGGTAACAACAGGGCCGCAGAGGCCCGTAAATCCAATCACTCAAAGGAGGCGATTGGGTGCGGGCCGAGAGGCGGCCGCGCACCCGCACAAGATGGCGAGCGGAATAACCAATGATGATTCGATGTTTTACGTAAGACAGACCCCATGGCACGGTATGGGCGTCCGCGTTGAAGAAGCGCTGACCAGCGAGGAAGCGCTGCGTATCTCCGGGCTTGACTGGCGAGTTGAGCAGGTGCCGGTATTTTACGGTAAGGGTCACGCCTTGACCGATGAATACCGGGCCAATCTCCGCGACGATACCGGCGATCTGCTGGGTATTGTCAGCGACCAATACCAGATCTGCCAGAACGCCGAAGCCTTCGCCTTCACCGACCAGCTTCTGGGCGAGGGCGTCAGGTACGAGACCGCAGGAAGTCTCTTTGGTGGCCGGAAAACATGGCTGCTGGCTCGGATGGAGCAAGTCACCATCCTTGGCGACCAGGTTGACCCGTATCTGCTCTTTAGCAACGGGCACGACGGATACAATTCTGTGAAGGTAGCAATAACGCCAACGCGGGTCGTGTGCAACAACACCCTGACTGCGGCGCTGAGAGGAGCCAAGCGCATCTGGACGGCAAAACACCGGGGCGACATGATCTCCAAACTGGAGCAGGCCAGGATGACCCTGGTCAACGCCAATCAATACATGGAGATCCTGCGTCTCAAGGCTGAGGAGTTCGCAAGCCTAATCCTAACCTCGGCTCAAGTGGGGGAATACATCGAAAGCCTGTTTCCCATAGACGAGATCAAGGCAACGGCACGGGTCAGAAACAACGCCTTCGAACTCCGCGAGGACTTCAGGGCAAGGCTGGTAGCGCCCGACCTGGCGAACTTCAAAAACTCGGCATACGCCTTGTTCAATGCGGCTGCCGACTTCGCCGGCCACCGGGAGCCTGCACGGAAAAGCGCCAACTGGCAGGAAAATAGGTTGGCGCGTGTGATCGATGGAGATCCCTTTATGGAGAGAGCGCAACTGCTGCTCAACCGTTATGTGGAAAGTAAATAGAGTTAGTTGAAACAGGGCCGCAGGCCCGTAAAATCAATCACTCGAAGGAGGCGATTGGGTGCGGGCCGAGAGGCGGCCGCGCACCCGCAAGCATGTCAAGTTTAAATCATGTTGTTTTGATCGGTCGTCTGGTAAGAGACCCGGAACTGCGCCATGCAGCAACCGGAGCGTCGGTGGCCAGGTTCACCCTGGCGGTTGACCGCAGGCCCAAACCTGACGGTGCCAGGGAAGCGGATTTCATTCAGGTTGTTGTTTGGGGCAAGATGGGCGAGGTCTGTTCCGGCCACCTGGGCAAAGGCCGCCTGGTGGCGGTGGACGGACGGTTGCAGGTACGCGCCTACGAAGGCAAGGACGGCCAGAAACATTCCTCTGTGGAAGTGGTGGCGGAGAATGTGCAATTTCTGTCTCCAAAGCCTACCTCAGAGGGACCGGCGCCAGAGCCTTCGCCAGATGCAGAAATACCGGGAGAGGATTATGATCTGAGCCTCTGCTCGGAAGAGTAGAAAACGGCCGCAAGGCCGAGAAAGCGCAAGGGACGGATTTGGGGGCGATTATGCCCCAACCGTCCCTTTGCGTCTTTCTTGAGGAGAGGTTAGGGGTTGGCGGTTCCATCGTTGCGGTTGTAATGGGGCGAATATTCGTCGTGATTTATGATAATGTTGAAGAGCGGTTAAGGTTGGCTGTAGTTCGTGGAGGTAAGAGGGGTGAGTTGAGTTCAACGATGGAAGAGACATCTGAATATTGGCTGAAGAAACATTCACACCAGATAAAACATGTTCCAAAACGCATCAGTCAACCGCGAACATTCAATGCAATGATTTATCAGTCTTTCAGGCTCGATTAAGCTTGGCGTGACAATTCAATTAACTCAGGGGAGCTATAGTAAGGCGCTGCAAGGCGTGGAGTATGATCGGCGCTAGTTCAGTATCGCAAAAGAAGATTATTATTTTTGATCTTGACGGTACCCTGGCCAAGAGCAAATCCCAGCTCGATAGGGAAATGGCAACACTCATCTGTGAACTGCTCCGACAAGGATACGTTGCTGTGACGTCAGGCTGTTCTTTTCAACAGTTTGAAACTCAGTTCCTGAGTAAGCTAGCCGAAAAAAGCCAATTTGCGCAACTTGTTCTTATTTCCAACCTGTTCGGCTAGCGGTTACTATTATGACACGAGACGCGGCCGTTTCTCTCAAGCATATAGCAATCTTCTATCCAAACAGGCTACAGAGAGAATAGTTCATTCATTCGAAATCGTCTTTAAGGAAATCGGCTACGCCCAACCAAGAAAGACGTACGGACAGGTCTTTGAGAACAGAGGGAGCCAGATTACCTTCTCCGCTTTGGGCCAGAAGGCTCCGCTGCGTATCAAACAGAAATGGGACCCCAACCAGGAGAAGCGTCTGAGAATCAGACGGCACTTGAGGAGACATTTACCTAACTTCGAGATCACGATTGGCGGAACCACCTCGATCGACATCACGGAAAAAGGCGTGAACAAGACATTATGCGTCAAGAAGTTGAAAGAACGCCTCAACGTTGAACGGAAGAATATGCTCTACGTCGGGGATGCGCTATTCCGAGGCGGAAACGACTACGTGATGAAGAGTACAGGAATTAAGTGCATATCCGTCTCAGGCCCAGAGGAAACAAAGGCATTGATTAGAAAAATTATCCAACATTGATCAGCCATGATTGAATAGTTGCCCGTAGCGACTCAAATTTTCGATAAAATAGAACAAACGACCTAGTTCATATGATATCTGTCGCGCCAAGTGTTCCTTACTTCCTTGGGTGTTTCTTCCGGTTCCCTCTGTTTCTCTTGGTTCTGTTCACGGTTTGCTGACTTTCGCCGTTTGTAGGTTACCACGATTAATCCGATCAATACTGCTATGATCACTACTGCTACTAGCAAGAATTCGCTTTTGTTCAGCACTAGGATTACACTCGCATCAATAGAGTAGGATCAGTATAGTAAGCTATCGGACTCCTATAGTCATCTAACCGAACGCCGGTAGGACGTACCGTTACAGTGGGAAACGTTACATGCCATAAGCCCTTGCTGAACCCTAACAAGGGGAAGAAACAGGATGGGATTAACGAGCAAGCAACATCTCTTCTTACGGGTTATTCTTGTAGTTACCCTTGCAAATGCGGCAATTTTCTACAATATCTTTAGGAATCTCCAAGTTCTAGCTGTACCGTGGCAATTCGCCAAAGTTGCCGTATTGGCAACTGCCATTACCCTCTTCGCTCTTACAGTGAATTTGGAGTTCTGGTGGAGGTATCAGCGAAGAACGAACAATTAACGCTATGCGTTTATCTCTCCTTAGAATAATTGAAGTGGCGAATGGTTATGAGGAATTATTTGTGGGCGACAGTAGTCGTACTCGTGGTGTTAACGTCTCTAGGTGTCACCCAGGTCTCAGCTCAATGGTACAATAACGGAACTTACTATACCACATGCCTGCCGGTGCCCGGTAACTTGATACAATGTTCCGGAAACCTACTCCTAAACCCCAACGGGTGCATATTACTCGGATTTCTTGTGGGTAACGGTGTTCCGAACAACATTGTCACCACGGCAACGCAATACTATACCCTGCAGAATCTACCGTCCTCCTACCCTCCGATTGGCAGCTGGGTGATGGTGACCGGACAACTCCACCAAGGCCTTAACACTAGTCCCACCGGGGGAGCCTGCCCCGGAAACTACATCACCGTATCATCAATAGCGCAAACTGCAACGTTACCGCCATAACGACTCTTTGATTGATTAATGTCTAAGAAAACAAGCCTTCGTATACAGATTTTCTGTATCCATAACCCAAAATTAACAACCTCACCAAACGTCGCCGGTAGGTGTGGTGGCGCCGCCGGCAGGGATCGAACCTGCGACCAACGGGTTACTGCGATTTTCCCGCTTAACAGCTTCAGCCCCTAATTTTAGGGTCCGCTGCTCTAACCACTGAGCTGACGTCTGCATTTTCGCTGCATACGGCGGCCAGTGCCTTCGGCGGCTTCTGGTGACTGGAACTGATGTCTCTAATTAATTATTAGCGGAGAGGCGGGTTAAGTTGAATGCAGGTAGAGGCGTTCAACTAGGCTTTTTTTGGAGAGCGCCACAGAAGGCACATTTGCTGACTCCTTCGGGAACCAAGGAACCACAGGATGTGCAATTCACAAGCCTCTCCAGCTCGATGATTGGTTCCTCTTGACGATTTGCATTCCGCCCCTTCAGCAATCGGAATAGCAACACAACAAAGATCGCTGCGAATATAACGATCAGGATGCCGATCACAAGTTCGTCCATACAGTTCACTTGAAATGCAATGGGTTATAGCTTGTTACGACATCGAGATCCATGGAGATCTAACTCTTGCCTGAGTTCTTTCGATCGGGAGTATTCAAGAGTTTGGCCAATGTAAATGACGCCGTAACTCTTATCGTCGATTCTGCCGTTGGCCGCACGATTAAGGTTGAACGTGTCGCTCTCGCAGAGAGCATAGGACGTATTTTGGGAGAAGAGATCGTTGCTCGTGTCAACTTGCCATCCGTGGATCGATCGGTCGTCGATGGATACGCCGTACGTGTGGGAGACACGGAGGATGCGTCGGTTGAGTTTCCGGTGAGTTTGAAACTTGTAGGAGAGAGTATGCTTGGTCACGAGTGCACGGTAGCCGTTAAACCGGGCGAAACGGTTGCGGTGGCAACTGGCAGCATAATGCCACGAGGTGCAGATGCGGTTGTTCCGATCGAAGATTCCAATTCACTTTCTGACGGTGTGATTGGAATTAAACTTGCAACACGAACCGGACAGAACGTAGTCCGCAAGGGCGCTGACGTTAGTCCTGGAAAGCTTGTGCTTTCAAAGGGTCGTAGGTTGAGGCCCGAAGACGTTGGGGTCCTAAAGGCTTTGGGTATCAAGAGAGTGAAGGTGCGCGTTCTTTCGGTTGGTATCATGTCGACAGGGAACGAACTGACTGATTCAATTAAGAAGGGTAAGGGAAAGATCGTTGACATCAATCGGTTCGTGTTAGGTTCGATGGTTGCTGAACTTGGCTCGTATCCTGTGGATTTGGGAATCGTACCTGACCGCGAGGAGGTTCTGTTGAGGGCACTCCGTAGGGCAGTTCGGTCTTGTGATATGGTTATTGTTACTGGGGGGTCTTCCGTTGGGAAGAAGGATCTTGTTCCGAGGTGCATCGATAAGCTTGGCAAACCAGGTATGCTTGTTCATGGGGTGGCTATGCGTCCGTCTATGCCGACCGGGTTTGGTATAGTCGATCACACACCAATTATGTCTCTGCCCGGGTGTGCCAGTATCCGCTGTATTTGCATTCCGCGTCTTCGGAAGACCGTTAATAGCAAAATTGTTGGATTCTGGAGAGATTGTTGATCCAGTCTTGGAAGCGAAACTAGCTGAGAAAATTCGTGGGGTGCCTGGTTATCGAACCCTTGTGAGAGTTATCGCTAGAAAGACCGAAACGGGATTAGTTGCGGAGCCGTTAAAAACTCAGAGTTCATCAATTTTCATGAGTATCGTAGCGGCGAATGGATACGTAACCCTCCAAGAGAATGAGGTTGAAGTGATGGCTGGAGAAACTGTGAAGGTTACGTTGATCGGAGAACTACGGTGAGTTTACTCAGAAGTTCGAGCGGCTCGGATTCTTCTAATCTCAGTCGCCACGTTTCGGAGCACTTCGCTCTTCGTTTTTTTCTTTGCGACGATCAAGTACCCGTTTTTTTCCCACCAAGTTCGTGGTCTTGATTTTCCAGGACTAGTTTCTGCGTCTAAATTCAATTTTTTTGCGGCTTCGCTTATTTCGTCAAGACGTGGTGTTTGAACGGCTGAGCCTTTGGCTATCTTTCTACCTTGTATTCGTGATTTAGTTGAATCGAGGTTGGCTGGCCAAAGGATCATCTGTTCGCGAAGTTTCAATGGTCGCAGTCGCCGGTCTGGTATGTCAGGTTATTTAGGATCAGGAGTTTTTGGTAAGGACTGCGTTTACTATGCCGTCTTGTCCCGGTCTGGAAGTCACAACTGCTTGTCCTAATGGTGTGTCAAGAATAGCTCCTTTAGTTATCACGCCACGCCGTTGGTAGTCTACGTTTGCAGGATTTTTGATTACTGCCCGGATTTCTGTTCTCTGGCTCTTACCAGTTGTCTTGTCTGTGACATTCGCATAATTGACTGCGAGAGCTCTTAGTTTCATGTTGCCGCCGCGTACTCGGACAGGTCCGATGCGGTTTTCGCCGACTATCGTCTCGGCGGCGTCGCTTCCCATTTCGAAGGCGCGTTTACCGCGGAAGCGGTGACGCCTTCCGCCTGTATTCTTTCTTTTATGTTGATGACCGTGCCATTGTGGCATTCGAACAGACTCCTTGCCGAGATTTTGGTGTGTGGCTCACGTACGTTCATTTAAGTGTTGTTACGTGGGTTTTTCAGGTGAGAAGATCGTTTTCTGAGAGCACTTTTTGCAGTAGTTGGTGGAGCTGCTTGGCTTTGTCTACAGTCATGGTTAGGGTAATTGAGGCTCCTTCTGTGGTTCTGGGGATGAATATGTCGACTGTTTCCTTGAGTTTGTTAAATTCCACCATTACCAAGTTGTTGTCACCGTTTTGGAAGGACCTGGTTTATGGTGAGCTCTAACTTAGCACTTTCTATGAGGCTGGAGGTGACTCAGTTGTGTCTGATGGGCTTGATGGTTCTTTGATCTTGGTTGCCTTGATGCCTTCGAAAATGCGTTCAAGTTGGCGTTTCATGGTTTGCATGTCCTGGCTTAAATTGAAATAGTCGGCGAAGTTTGGAGTTGTGCGAAGAACTTTGGTGCGTCCTAGTTTTTCCTCAGATATGAGCCCGACGTCTTGAAGCTGTTTTACGTGTGAGTAGGCTAGGTTTCCTCTAACTCTCGCGAGATACGATTGTGTTACAGGTTGCTTGTATGCTATGAAGGAAAGCGTTTTCATCGGTCCCGGGGTTAGCAGTTGTCGGGTTGCGAGCCGTTTTACGTGTGGTGCAAATCGGGGTTTTAATTGCATGACGAATCGTCCGTCGCTTAATTCCAATACTTCCAATGCGCCTCCCTCTTTGACGTACTTATCCTTGAGTTGTCTGGCGAGTTCTCGAATTTTATCTTCTGACCGGAGGTTTGTGATCGTACCTAATGTTTTGATGTCTATGGGACGGCCAGTGACGTAGAGCGCGGCCTCGATCATCGTGGCCTTGTCTAGTGTTCGTTCGTCAGGCTGTACCGTCTGATTTGATGGTTCAGACAATGGGTGGTGACACTTCGCCTAATCTTATGAGAATGTCTGATGTTTGTTCGTCTTGCGTTAGCACGATTTTTTTCTGGTGGGCTAGGAATAGTAGCATGATGAATGTTCTGACGACGTCTAATAGCGTTCGTCCTTCTACAAATTTGAGGAAGGATAGTGGTCCTCTGATGCTCAACTTGATCAGTTCACCGTAGAACCCTTCTATGTTTTCTTCGATTCGAGATAGGAATTCGTCAAGTTGTTCGAATACTGCTGGTGGGCTGAGTACGAATGGCTTCTTTTCTAGAATTAACTTTTCGTTCATGAGAACTTCCTGTAGCGTGCGTAAGATCTCGGATACTGAAGTGGAAGTGTACTCGAATCGTAATGGGAAGGGCAGGGCGGGTGGAACTACCTCGTTTGGTCGAGGGATTGGTGCTTTAGGTGGTTCTTCCATCTTTAGAACTAGTTCGGATTTCATTCGATGAACGATTGATGAAGAGAGTAAAGCGGTTCCAGATGCGGAGAAGTCGATGTAGCCTTTCTTTTTCATCTCTGCTAGGAAGGAATTAAGGATCAGCACTAGGTCAACGTCCCACGGTTTAACTCTGTGTAGACGTAGTAGGTCGAACAGGATGACGTAGGGTGGACGAAGCCAGAATGGTTTACCTAGCTCTTCCAGAGACTTTTGCCTCCTGCATTGGCAGGCTAATTACTTGTGATACTCCATCTTGAATGAAGACGCCGAATACTGAGTCGGCTCTAGTGATTGTGACGTCTTTTAGAGATACTACTATGAATTGTGAGCCCTGCGACTTCCCTTTGAGGAGTTCCGCTAGACGTTGTGAGTTCAATACGTCCAAGTGGGCATCGATTTCGTCCATCATGTAGAATGGCATTGGGTGGATCGATTGTAACGCGAGAATGAAACACACCGTGCCCACAGATTTTTCGCCGCCGCTGGCGCTTCCTATTGACATTTCCATCTTTCCGGGGAATTGGAGTCGGATGTCCGCTCCCGCTTCAAAGGGTGAGTCTGGTTCCTCGAGGAAGAGTCTTCCGTTTCCGCTGGTTACCGTCGAGAAAATTTCGTTAAACGACTTGCTTACCTGGTTGAATGCTTTCATGAAAGTTTCGAGTTTCTTCTTATCTAGTTCGTTCATGAATTGTATTATGGATAATTTTTCTCGCTCAAGCTCGTAGATACGTGTTGCAAGATGCTTGTAGTTTTCTTTTACTTCTTCGTACTGTTGTACTGCTAATTCGTTTATTCCGCCGATCGAGCTTAATTCTTTCTTGAGTGTGGATAGTGTTCTTTGAATATTCTGAATTTCGTCTATGGCTACTTCGAGGACTTCTGAAAAGCCGAGCTCTTTAAGTTCGTTTACGCTGAATTCTATTTGCATCTGTAGGTTCTTGGCCGTCGCCGTCAAGGTACCGAGTTCAGTGTTTATGGGGTCAAGGAGGTCTAGGGTCTTCGCGATTTCGGTTTCAGTATCACGTAGTTGTGTTTCGGTTTGGTCACGTTTCTGTTTGACGACGGATAAGTCTTCGGAGAGCTGGTTGCGAGCAGTCTCTAGTTGTTTGAGTGCTTCTTCGGATTCGGCTAATTCTCCCAGGGTAGAATTCAGGTTTGTTTTGAGATCTTCGAGTTGTTTCTGAACCTCATGAAGTTGTTCCATGGCCTGGGCTTGAGAGGTTTCAAGCATTGAGAGAGTTGAGTTGAGTGATCCGAGACGGCTCTCTACTTCTATTTTTGCTCTGACCAATTCGTTTAATTCTTTTTCGATTGTCGAATGCTCTTCTTCTCTTTCTAGGAGAGCGGAGGATTCTGCTGGGTTCAGTATGATCCTGTTTTGCTCATGTTCGGATAGGCGAGATCGAAGAGCGACACTGTGAGTTGAACTGGCCTGCAGAATCGCGTGTTCCGTGGCTATTTCACGGGTAAGTTGTTGGATACGTAGTTCGGTGTCGTCTAGAATCTTGTGTGTTCGCTGAAGATATCCTTGGGAATTTGCTATTTCTTTTCCTGTTGATTGAACGAAATTTTCCGTTTGGAGACTGATTTTGGTTAGTTCCTGTAGTTCTCGTTCGATTCTTTCCACGTCTTCCTTGGCTTTCTTTGTCAGTCCTTCCAGTGAGATGAGTGTGCTCCTTAGCTGGTCGACGGCTTTTCCGCTTAGTAAGAATGATGTAAGGTCTATAGGTCTCCGATAGTAGCCTGTCTCCATTCTTCCGCCCGCTTCGTAAACGTCCCCGCTGACTGCGACGGTTCGAAAACCTTTCAGAGCTGCCAGGAACGCCGATTTTTGACTTAAGGCTAGGGTAGTATCGCCGAACACGTGATTAATTGCTGGTCTAAATTGTTCATCAAACGTCATCTGATCAATCAGTGGACCAATTAGGCCTTGGACGCCGTTGGGTTTGTGGGGAAGTTCAGGTGGGGATAGCCCTTCTAGTGGAATTAGTTTTACTCTTCCAATTTTGGTTTTCTTCAGTATCTCGATGCAGGCTACTGCTGTTCCAATGTCTTTGACGACAAGAGCGTTCAACCATCCAGCCGCTGCTGCCTCTGTGGCTTTTGAATATTCTTCTCTTATCTTGACTAACTGTCTGAGTCTTCCGTAAACATTTGGGATGACGCCCGCTTTCGCCATCTCTTCGAGTATGTTGATTGCTTTGTCTTCGGACGCGATAGTTTCAGCAATTTTCTTTTGTGCGTCTATTTCCGTGAACGCTGTATTAGCACGTTTGGATACGCCCTCGGCCTGTTTGATTTCGATTGCTCGCTGAACTTTGAGGTCAGTGTATTCTCGTAGTCTCTTCGCCGCATTCAATAAGTTTGCATGTTCTCTCTGTTGAATCTCTTCTAGCTGTTTTATGCGTTGAGCAATTATATCGCATAAACCACCATACTCTTCCTTTTTGGAAGTTAGGCTGTGGAGATGATTTTCTAGGAGTTCAATTTTCGCCGTGCTGGCTTTGGTTTGTCCGTCAAACTTGATGAGGCGCTGAGTGAGTTTATTGATTGACTGTTGGATGTCATCTGCTTCTTTGCTGTTCTGTCCTAATGATTGTCTGTATTGTTGCAGGCCGCGGTAGTGTTCATTGGCTAGTCTCTTCTTCTCTTCCATTGTTTTGTCTAGTTCTGTTTGTTTGAGTTTTAGTTCTTCAATTTCTTTTTTTGCTAATTCGATCCGCTGTAATGCTTCTGATGATTTTTGATCTGCATCCGCGATTTGCTTCTCGAGTGTTTTGATGTTTGCTTCGCTGCCGTTAGCGTAGGTCCGTAGGCTGGCGATTCTAGTGCTTGTCTCACCCATTGATCGTTGTAGGTCTAAGAGTCGGTTGCTGCCTTTGTCGTTGAGCGTATCCTCGAATTCTTTCTTTGACGCGTCGAGCTGTGATTTTGTGTCGATGAGAGAATCTTTCTTCGTTTTGAGCTCTTGTAGGCGTTCTTGATTATGCGTAGTTTTCTTTTCTATGTCTACGAGTTCTTGTTGGAGGCTTTTGATTTTGCAAGATGTTTCTCTGGCACGGAGATGAGTAACTTCTTTTTGCAATTGCACGTACTTGAGGTAGTCGTTGCGTTCTCTTTCAAGAGATTCGACGCGTAGTCTCACTTCTTCAATTTTGGCTGACGCGACTTTTAGGTTCAAGTCCGCTTGTTGTAGTTCGGCTTGGGAGGACGCGCGTTTCATGTCGTATACTGCGATTCCTATCATGTCTTCGATTATCTTGCGTCTTTCTTCGGCCGTGACTTCAGCAAGTCTGGTTATAGCGTGTTGCGGGACTATATTGTACCCTGAAACTTGAATGTCTGCCGATGATAGAATATCTGTGAGTTGCTTTCTTGAGATCCTTTTCCCGTTAACTCGATAGATTCCCTCACCGCTGCGTCGAAACTCTCTGGAGATGGTTACCATCTCGGAGTCGATTGGGATTCGTCTATCGTTATTATCAAACTGGACTGCCACATACGCTGCTCGCGTCGTTGCAGCCTGAGCTCCTTTATGGACTAAGTCGGAGATGGTTTCTCCTCTCAGTTCTTTTGGACTGAGTTCTCCTAACGCGAACTTTACTGAATCAATGATGTTGGATTTCCCAGATCCGTTTGGGCCGGTAACAATCGTGAGGCCTCGTCCGAGGTGGACGGTTGTCTTCTTGCCGAAGGTTTTGAATCCTCTAAGGTCAATCCTCTTGATATAGACCAAGTATTCTTCAGACTCGCACTTGCGCGATTTTGTTACTCCGGCACGTTACGTAGATCATTGCATGCTGCGAATTTGCCAAGATAAGCCTTGGTTACACTTTCATGTGTGAGTATATGGATGAGGGCATGTCAAAGTTGGCATGGCGCTGTTTCCTGGCTTAGACAAGTTCATCTAAACCCATCGCACTTCCATACTTACTTAGTTGCCGAACCTTCGCCTTCTGCGTTGATATGTTCTAACCGCTCTGAGTAAGTCAATACGTCGGAACTCAGGCCAGTAGACATCGAGGAAGACGAATTCGCTGTAGGCTGCTTGCCAGATTAGAAAACCGCTCAATCGCTCCTCGCCAGACGTTCGAATTATGAGTTCAGGATAAGGGTTTGGAAGGTGTGAAGTGTAGAGGTATTTCGTGAAGACATCTTCGTCGACCGAGGCCACGTCTAACATGCCGTTCTTGACTTCGCCGATTATTCGCTTGGCCGCATCAACTATTTCTGCGCGTCCACCGTAAGCGACGGCAATGTTGAGGTAATGTTCGTCGTAGTCTGCTGTCACTCTCTCTAATTCTGCTAGTTCCGTTCTCAACGTTTGGGGGAGAAGTTCAAGTCGACCGATCGCTTTTACATGAACTTTGCTGGTGTGAATTTTCTCGTCGGTTATCAGTCTTCTAGTTTCATCTTCGATTATGGACAGAATTACAGAGACTTCCTTTGGAGGTCTCTGGAAGTTTTCGGTTGAGAAAACATACAGCGTGACCGTTCGGATGCCTAAATCTAGGCACCATATCAAAAAATCTTCGGCCGTTTTGGCTCCATAAAAGTGACCGTTGAGCTTATCGCCGTATTTCTCAAAGCTCCAACGTCTGTTCCCGTCTAGGATTATTCCTACGTGCTCGGGCATATCTCCAGAGGTCACTGTGTTTTGGAGCCACTTTTCGTAGAACGTATACACGCCAACGGTTTTGAGTAAGGTCGGTAACATGCTTCACACTCTCGCTTCGTCGGTTGCTCTGCCGCAAGCACATTTCCTGTTTTTCGGAATAATCTCAACCGTCTTTTCAATTATTTGATTCATTCTAGGCATGACGGCAGCACCGACTTCCATAACCTCTTTCGCTGAAAGTTTCTGTTGCATGCCCGCTGCCCTATTGGAGACGAAACATATCGTCGAGTAGCATAATTCGAGTTCTCTTGCAAGGAAGACTTCTGGCGCCCCTGTCATCCCAACTATATCTCCTCCTAACTTCTGAATCATCCTGATCTCTGCGGGTGTCTCATATCGAGGGCCCTCGGTAGCCGCCAGTATCGAGTTTGCCCAAACCTTGTTTTGCAGAACCCTAGCCGAGTCGACGATGTGTTCACGAAGTTCAGGACAGTAGGGTTCTGAAACATCAACGTGAGTTACCGGTCCCCTATCATAATACGTCGCGGCTCTGGACTTTGTGAAGTCCAGAATGTCTTGAGGGACACAGATATCGCCTGGAGCGTATTCGGAATTTATTCCACCTACGGCATTGGTGGCGATTATTCTCTCTGCGCCGAGTTTCTTCAAACCGTACATGTTAGCGCGGTAGTTGACTTTGTGTGGTGGCAGGTCGTGTTCTGGTCCATGTCTTGGTAAAAACGCGATCTCTTCTTTTCCGATGTAACCGATTGAAACCAGCGGTGCAGGTCCGTAGGGTGTGCCTACGCGAACGGGACTTGAGGTTTGGAGTAGCTTTTCAAGCCCGCTTCCTCCAATAATTCCGATTCGAGGCATGTCTGTCTACCACGATTTTACTCCTCATCGGAATCTGATGCTGTGTCGGCCATCAGCGCTTGGAATTCTTCCAGGGACAGTCTACGGCCTGAGCGAAGCTTTTCGTTGGCTTCTTCTTTATGCTTCGACCTGATTTTCTCAGCCTTTTCCGCCGTCGAAGTCACTTGGATTTCGCCTATCTCTGACCGAATCTTCTCGACACGTGCGAGGCTGGTTTTCAATGAGACGATGGCTTCATGGCGTAGCTTGCTCTGTTCAAGAAACAGTGCATGTTTGGAGTCGGCCTCTTTCTTTTTCTGGGAAAGAACTTTTACGGTTTCCTGCATTGTTGCGTGGACCTTTTCGCTTTCCTTCGCTAACTTCGTCAGTTCGTCGTGTGTTGACTGTGCTTGCATGCGAAGGGCTCCAACTTCAACTCGGAGTTGGAGAAGTTTGTCTCTAACGTTTTTCAGTGCCTTATGCTTCACGAGGCCGGCTTCGAGTTCTGCTATTTTGCCTATTATGTTACGTTCGGTCTTCGGTTGGAGAGGGTTAGTTTGAATGTACCATTCCAGTCTTTTGATCTGCTTGTATAATTCAGACATATTTCCCTGTAATTGCTCCGAAGATTTTCGTGCTTGTTCAAGAAGAACGGCTAATGCTTCACGTTTCTGTGAGGCGACTGCTTGAAGTTCGTCACGTTTTTGTTTAAGTTCTTTAACCCTTCCATTGAGCGAGTCTCTCTTCGCTTTTAGTTGCCTTATCTCTTCAGATGCCTTCTTGACTTCAGCGTTGAATGCGTCACGAGATTTTAGATTCTCATCTACTGACCTTCTCAGCTCAGAAATTTCGATTTTCTTCGTTGTTATGACTGTTTTGAGTTCCTCTAATTCATGATAGAGGTCGTCGGTAGTTGACGTGACTTGGTTGGACTCCATGTATTTTCCTCAAGAGCTTCGTTTTATTATTAGGTTAGCATTTCCATGAATTCTAAGCGCCACATTCGGTGGTTGAATTTTCCCGAGCTAAGTTGAGCCAAGAATCAAACTCCCCATTTATGTGGCGGGCTACGCTCTCTGATTTCCCAATTGAATTCTCACTCAATGATCTGCTCGATATAATCGTTTGGCGTGGTTCTCCTATATTGAACCATACTCGGCGTGGGTTGCAATTGTGATCAAGATATTTGATGTATCGAGATCCGATATAGCTGGCTAGGAAGAAGGTTCCTCGCCTCCAGTTAGAATCCTCGTGGCGGCGGCTTCGAGTTCTAAGAGCCCAGAATTATTTTTCGCTGAAACAGGAATTGGATCGGTAACGAGTCCAGATTCGTAAATCGCGCTAGCGAGATCCCGTGTTATTAGCGTTAAGTTTTGCTCTTTGGAGTTGGTAAGCTCATGTTCAAGGCCTTCAGGATCCGACGTCCATGAGATCACTTTCTCCAATTCTTCTTCTGTGATCAAATCGACTTTCGAGAGAACATGGATTTGTGGTTGTTGTATTCTGCTGTAAATTGCTGCTGCCAGATAGAGGTTACAAATATAGTTGAGAGGGGAGCGTGTAAAGGGGGCATCCATTAGGTAGATTATCGCACCGTTCTCCTCTACTAGCTCGTTTGCTAAGAAGCGTCCTCCTTCTCTGAAGGCGAACAGTTCGATTTGACCCGGTGTATCAACGAGCACCGTTTCAGGGTTATCTGCTTTGATCTCGTCACGTATCTCTTCAACTTTGTTTGCTAGGATATCTGATGCCATTATGAGGGCACCATTGGGACCAAGTCCATAATCCAACTTTAGCTGCTCAATGTCAACATACTTCTTGGCGTCAATGTCAGGAGTATAAGGAAGCGAGGTTGCGCCGGGATCTAAGTTAACTACGATCGTATCATGATCTTTATTTCTCAACCAGTCCAGGTAGGCTCCCGTTAGGGCTGATTTTCCAGACCCGGCCATGCCTACTACAAATAACGTATCCGACATCTTGTGACCCTAGTTACCTAGCAGTTCTATCGTCGGGATCTCTTCGATTCCCGGCGCAATCTCATAATCTGCTGTTTGAAGTGCTTAACCGAAGCGTCTATTGTTTGTTTCCCCCGCGCGAAATTAGACGTATTGATCGAGAAGTGGACATCTATCCTTGGTGAGGCCTGTTCGAACCCTCGCGGATGTGATTTAATGTATACTGCAGGCCATTTCAGAATTGTTTCGTCGATTATCGGTGCCAGAGTTGATTCCATTATCCCTTTGACTTCTATCCAACTTTGAATGAATCGTTTTCCTCCCGCCTTCGATCTTATCAAAATCGCAATTGAGTTACGGAAGATGCCTTTGGCTTCTCGAGGCACCCCGGGGAGACAGAAGATCTCTGTTCTTCCAACCCTAAGCCGCACTGCGGGAGCCGTACCGATAGGGTTCGTTATGGCAACCGCGGAAGATGGAATCCTTGCCATCTTGAGGCGAGGCTTCGTTAATTTGATTGCTATTCCACCAAATCGTCGTAGGTAGTTTTGCTTGATCATAATGAGCGCTTCGGGGTCAAGCCGTAGTGCTTTGTGAATTGATTTCGCTACTGCGTTTAACGTCATGTCGTCGAAAGTGGGACCGATACCGCCGGTCGTAATTAGAAAGTCAGGTTGTCGCTTAAGCGACTCTCTGATGGCCTTTACGATTTCCTGTATGTTGTCGGAAACAGTGGTTATGCGGGTTACTTGACCGCCTTCGGCAGTTATCTGCGCTAGCGATCCAAGCTGCATTAGTGTTGACGGTGTTTCCCAAAAGTAACTCGTTGCCAATAGACAATAATTCAACGATGCACGACATGTGCTTACGCTATTCCGCACGGCAAACAGAGCGCGTGATTGCTGATCAATCGGCTTTCTTTGAAAGCCACCATTTCAAATATTCATTCTGTTTGCGCTTGCGTTCTTCTTCTGGCGTCTCACGGTCGCGAATCTTGTTGCGTCCTTCCATGAGTTGCTGAAAATTAACCGTTAATCCGCAACTCTTACAAGTATACTGCTTCAGTGCACTATCGTAAGATAGCACTCCGCCGCATTCGAGGCAATAATTCGTTGTCACTTGGAATTTTGACTCCACGCCCCTAAGTCGAAGAAGTGCTAGTTAAACCTGTAGCAGGCTAATCGTTTGCTGTAACATAGTAGTATTCGCCCGAGTCTTTCTGTTCCTTATCTAGCTTGCTTCCTGGTTTGTTTATCCTCGGACGTTTTGTTTCCGGGTCACGTCTGAATGTGATCTCCATATCTGAAAGGAAGTTGTTCATAGCGTCGCGCATGGCTTGTGGTTTGGATCCAACTCCGTCCCTGCCTGGAATTCCACCGAATACCATGATTCGGTCAGCTAAGAAGTCCTGCGCCAGAATATCATGTTCCACAACGAACGCGAAGGCTTGCCGTGAGTCGATGATATGTCGCAATGCCCGGGCCATAGTCAATCTTTCTTCGATATCTAGGAATGCGCTGGGCTCGTCGAGAAGATAGATTTGTGCTGATTTTCCTAGACAGGCTGCTATCGCGACTCGCTGTAATTCTCCTCCACTCAGAGATTTTATCTCTCGGTCGAGGAGTTTGTTAATAGTCAAATTCTTGAGTACTTCCTCCGTGAATATGGTTGATCGATCTTTCGCGATTGCATTGAGCAATTGGTCGACGGTACCGTCAAAGTTCGTCGAAATGTATTGGGGTTTGTAACTGACTTCTAGCAGGTTTTGGGATGACTTGCCATAGTATTCGACGAGTTCCTTGATGAAAGTAGTCTTTCCGATGCCGTTTGGTCCAACGATACCGATAATTTCGCCGGCAGTCACGTCTCCTCCTTCCACGTGGAGCTTGAATTTTTCCACATTTTTGGTTATTTCTGGCCATTCCAGTTTTAAGTCTGCGGTGAAATTATTTTTTCTCGGGGGTCTCACGTGGAAGTGTATTGGTTCATCTCTGAAACGCATATTCTCATCGGCCAGAAAGCCTTCCAAGTAATCGTTAATTCCGCCTCGGGTTGGGTGCGCGTGTGAGACAATGCCGTAGACGCTCGGTTGACCATAAACTAGGTACACTTCATCTGACAAGTAGTCGAGCATTGCCAGATCGTGTTCAGCAACAAGAATTGATTTATTTTCGTTGACAAGTTTTCTGATGCTTCTGGCCGCCCTAATTCTTTGGTATACGTCAAGGTGGCTTGATGGTTCATCGAAGACGTAAACGTCAGCATTTCTCGAAATGGCGGCTGCGATGGCGACACGTTGTAGCTCTCCTCCGCTGAGAACCTTTATGTTGCGATCAAGCAACTCCTCTAGTTCCATCTCTTCTACTATGCCATCGAGTTTATCGCGTTCATTGATTCTGGTAAGCAGCTGTGAGACTGTTCCGTTGAGAAGCGGACCCATCTTGTCGATATGCTGTGGCTTGTGGACTACTTTCAGTTTCTTGTCTCCTATCTGTTGGAAGTATTCGTGTAGGAGTGTTCCGCGGTAGTGCGCGAGAACTTGTTCCCAGCCCGCTTCACCCTCAGTAGAACCGAAGTTAGGAGTCAATTCGCCTGAGAGAATTCGCAGAGCTGTACTCTTGCCGGTTCCGTTTCTTCCGATTATGCCCGTTACGGTTCCGGTGCGGGGAACTGGAAGTCTGAAGAGCTTGAATTCGTTAACGCCGTAGCTGTGAATACATTCTCCCTCAAGCTCTTGAGGCAGCTTCACTATGCTAATGGCCTCAAAGGGGCATTTCTTGATGCATATGCCGCAGCCAGTGCAAAGATCCTCATCTATGATTGGTTTCTTCTGTCCCGGCAGAAACTTGATCGCGTAACTTCGATTCAGAACCTCGGGACAAAACCGATAACATGGAATGCCACAGTCGTCTGGCTTACAATGCTCCTTATCTAGTGTGGCAACGCGTAACAATTTGAAACACGCCTGCAGAATGGTCGGGGTATGATATTAACGGACATGTGAGGGGTTACTCAAGATTAGGGCTAAGTCACCACTCCTCTTCTTCGCCCCAACCTTCCTCTTCTTCGCTCCACTCATCATCGGTCCAGTCGTCTTCTTGACCGTCGTCCCAACTCTGATCATCTTCGCTCAAGAAAAGAATCTCCGTACGGAAAATCTAGGCTTACCCCCTAAGAGTGAGATTTTAAGTCTTTTGGCTAGCATCCACTGTGAACTGTAAGATTCTGTCTCCAAGCAAGGCGAGTTCAATGGCAGCAACTTCAGTAAGAAGAGCATAGGACCCATCTGGGTGATTTGGCATGGTTCGCATTTTGAGAGCGGATCCTGAAGGTTTTAAGGAGGCTGCGGCCGCTGTGTCCAGTGGGAAGTTGGTCTGTTATCCTACCGACACGGTGTACGGAGTAGGTTGCGATCCTTTCAACCTTAAAGCGCTTGACGCACTGATCCGTGCAAAGGGAGATCGTACAAAACCGCTCCCTATCCTGGTGAGAGGATTGGATGAAGCAGAAAAGCTCGGTAGAGTTTCGGATAAGGTCAAGTTATTGGCTGAAGAATTCTGGCCTGGGCCGCTTACGATCATATTGCCTTCTAAGAGTCAGATTCCAATTTTGGTAGCTCCAAAAGGTACTATTGGCGTACGTTCGCCGAACAATGTGATCTGTCTCAACCTTCTCGCTCTATGCGGAGGGAGTCTTGTTGGCACGAGTGCAAATTTGAGTGGACAGATTCCAGCTACTTCGGCGAACGAAGCGGCAAGTCAACTTGGAAACCATGTGGATGTGATCTTGGATGGAGGTAGATCCAGGCTTGGAATAGCTTCTACTGTAGTTGACGTGTCCGATAACCTAATCGTGTTGAGAGAAGGACCTATTTCGAGAGAAGAACTCCTTCGCTGCCTTAGAAGGCGGACGTGCGATAGCAATTAAATGTCCTCTGTTATTACGCAAATGTGGGTTTACTGTTGCTGGACGAATTCAACCTGATAATCTCGACTAGTCGAGGCAATGAACGTAATGCGTGCAGCGAGATGTGGTATCTCATCGGCGAAGTGGGAGATCGTGGATCGAATATTGAGACGACATCTGTTATAGGATTAGTCGTTGGTAAAACGAAACTTGAACCGATTAAAACAATCCACTCCCTGAGAGTGCTTTTCAAAGAGAGACCATGGGAGTTCAAGTATGTTCTCAAAGTTGTTCCAATCCAGAAGGTAGTTCATGCGGATCTAACAGAAATTGAAAACGCTGCCGTCGGCCTTGCAGCTGGGATAGGCGAGGAAGAAAACTTCAGAGTCACAGTCGAGAAACGCCATACCGATCTTTCGAGTAAAGTCATAATTGATTCAGTGGCAAAGCGTATCGAACGAAAGGTGAATCTTGAATCGCCTCGAAAGATTGTTTTGATAGAGATAATTGGGCAATCTGTCGGATTATCGTTAATCTGTCCAGAGGATGTCTTATCGATTGAGAAAGAGAAACATCAGCATGCAAATGTTACTTCTTAACAACTAGAAGAGCAGAACGTTCTATCGCTAACCGTTGGATTGATTGTCGGACTGAATCGCCACTTCTAGTCACCGTCTGAATCTCCTTGTCCGTCATTCCGAAGAGTCCGCGTATCGCTTCGCATCGCTGTTCCGTCCACTCGTCCAACAAGTCGTCGTTACATTCTTGATTGAACGATTTGGCTAGGTGCTTTTTGATCTGTGAAAGAATTTCGGCTAAATTGCTCGTTGCTACTACGCCGATTCTTTTGGTTTCCGTTTGGACGCCAATTCGCGTAAAGGCTTGGGTAATTTGACGCTCTGCTGCAACGTAAAGCAGGATTTCAATTGCAAATGATCTGGAAATCATCCGGTCCAAGGAGCGAGCCTTTAAGGCATTGTACGTTGCGAGCAGGATGTGTCTGTGGCCGGTCGTTTTATCGAGGTCCACGAATTGTATGGTCGCGTCTCCGAACTCTTGTCGAGTTGCTGTTAGGATTGCCTGAGGATCTAAGTTATCGTTAACGAGTGCGGTGATCATGATTTTGGTTTCAAATTCAGGAATAGTAAACAGCAAAGGCTAGGACCCATTTGCGAGCTTAAAGAGCAAATCTATAATTGAATCACTCATAGAGCATTCTCTCAAAGTTTGCCTAACCGTTTCCATTTCGCGGTTCTGAGCTTTAGCCTCCTGTATGAGTAATTTTGTGGCTTCAAGCCGTTCCCAGGGAAAGATTATCCAATCACCAGTAGACTCAGCGAAAAAGTCAGGCTTGAATTTGCTATGAGGTTTGTAGTATAGGGTAGCCGTCTTTATCGCCTTCGCACCTTTCTCAGCGACGTGATCGATCGCGACTTTCAGGCTCTCACCAGTGTCCGACACGTCATCGACTATCAAAACGTTCTTGCCGAATGCATTTTCTCCCACAGGTTGCGTGACAACGGGTCTTGAGGATGTCTTTCCTAATCCGACGTAGAATTCGACCTTCATACTCGCGGTTCGGGTATTCTCCAAAAGGTCCGAGAGCACTCTGGCAGGAGCCCATCCACCTCTGGATACGCCGACTATGAGATCAGTTTTGAATCCTGACGAGCGAATAGCATGAGCAAGTTCGAGCAACATCTCGTAAATCCTATCCCATCCTGGCGCTACATATTTCCGAGACGACATCCGAGCATCAATCGCTACCAGCGGAAGAGACTTCTTGTCACTATAAGCGTTATTGGCGGTCAGCGGAGATGCATCTCCTCATCTGGCGTGAGGGCCTCGGTGCAGGTCAGTCAATCCACGTCATTCCGCAGCTAGGATGACATGATTCGGATTAACAAGTCTACTGGATTCTCTGGCCGCATATATGCCTGCATGGTGCTACTACTACGGTAGTAATGAATCAGCAGCCTAAGGTGATTGAGAGCACCGCTAAGTCCATTCTTACGAAAAGCCTTCCTACTTCTCTTCTAAAGAGATTGGAATGGACCAGACGCCATTTAATGACGAATATTCAAGTGTAAAAGGGCACTCTAAACTCATACTTGTCATCGGGCTAAGGATTGGAGCTTTTTATGGCTTTCAACGGACGTCTGGGACTGTATATTAGATGTCGAGAGGGCTTAAGCCAATGTCATCGGAAGACATGAAGAGACTGACGTTCTGCGTATGCACGTACAATTCCGCAAATACATTAGACCGCTGTCTGAGCAGTATTCGAAGCGTCGGCCCGGCGTTGCGTGTTCTTGTTGTCGATCATCATAGCAAAGATGGCACTGTTAAAATTGCGAGAAAATTCAGCGCGGAAATATTTTCAGAGACGAAGGGTTTAGGGTTCGCGAGACAGCTTTGCTTCGACCTCACAAACTCAGAATACATTGTTTTCGTTGATGGCGACGTTGAGATAGTGAAAAAGGATTTCTTCAACATTGCCATCCAAACTCTAAGTAGGAAGGAATATGGTGCAGTCGTGGGGATGGCCCTAGGCCATCGCTTTCGCTATGGCCTACCTGCAAGCCTACTTATTCTGCGCAAGAACGACTTCTTAGGCAAAATTGTACCGGACTACATCGATGCTAGAGAGACATTCTTCATCCAAAGACGGTTGGATAAGCGGAAGCTCAGAACATTCTATGTCTATGACTCAATGATTCATCGATCGCAGTTCAGAAAATTCAAACCAGAATGGGAAGGTGCTAATACGAGGATTCTGCCGGACTCAAACAAAAAAGAGCTCTTCTTGGCTCTGAAGGTTATCATCTTGCTAAGTCTTAACAGTCGAAATCTGAAAAACATTCTTTACATTCCGATATTCTATCTGAAATTCCTGCACGGCTATGCTAAACCAGCTGCTTGGTTACGAATGAATAGAGGTGTAAGTGGCGAGTCATGAAGAAGCTGATCTACGAGCGCACCATGTTTAAGGTTCTAATCGAGAGAACAGGCATTTTGTTTTCGGTAACAACCAAAAGCAGAGCCTACTTCTTCTTCATCTGCTCGAAGTGTCTCGGCATTAGAGTCGCTCCTACCACCGATCCCTACCCAGGTATAGTCGAGGTGTGCGGATATGACATTACGCGAATCGTGAAAAACTGGAACAAACTTGCAAACATAAAGCTCAGAGAGAAAATCAAATTTGTGACTTAGGCCTCGGATCGTCTCGCAAGCCTCTCTCGAGTTAAGGGAACAAAATTTGTAGGATTTGTGGAGCTACTATTCCCCAATCGTACTTTCGCACCTTTATCGGACCATTGATTGCTGCACGTTGGGCGAGCGAGGTGTCCCTGATAGACGTGTGTATGGCGCTAGCTAATGCTTGATCATCGTCTGGTTTCACTAGTGTACCCACGGTTTCATCGATAATTTCGGGCAAACCACCAACTCTCGTTGCCAAAACCGGAATCCCACAAGCTATCGCCTCCAGCGCGGGGAGGCCAAATGATTCGTAACGCGAGGGCACGATGACGATGTTTCCAGAGTTAATTATCCTAGGCATATTCTCTCTCTGAACGGTGCCCAAAAACACAAGCCCCCTTCTGACCGCATCTGGAGTACCGTTCACGATGAAAGTCCGCTGTTCGTCAGTGAATTCTCCTACGACCCCAAGTTTGTAGGCTTCGCCCCATGTGCTGTGGATTAAACTTAGAGAACGAAGGAGGAGATCAAGTCCCTTAGCTTTCTGAAACCTCCCAATGAAGAGAAGATCGTATTCCTTCCCTACATCCATCGGTCGAAAGGTTTCTGTCTGAATGCCGTTCGGTATCGTGAACAAATTCTTGGAATACTCCAAATTGCTGTCTTGCATAGTATCCTTCAAGCATCTGCTCACACAGATCGTCTTACTCCCAGCCAGAAGTTGTAAGAGTCTTCTATCTTTCCTCCTCGCGGCAACCATTTTCAAGTATTCGCTGACAGTAGGTTTCAAGGAAGTGTACGTGTCGATGCCGCGGTCTTGGCCAATCGTATGAATCTGTCTAGTAATTCGACCCAGTCCTTGATCGTAGGAGCGGAGCGTTCTCGCAGCGTAGTTGGCTACAGACAGGATCGCTTCGTACCTGTCGAGAAATTTCCTTTCCTCTTTTCTCAGCGGCTGATTTCTCAAGAACCTCTCCCCTAGTTTCGAGCTGATCACGCTAACCCCGGCCTGAGTGTCGTTAGTCTCGTCCTCATTGCTTAGCGGAGTCAAGACATCTATAGTGACTCCTCGTTCAGCTAGCTCTCTTGTGAGTTCCCAAACCGCGACAGAAAGCCCGCCTATTCCTTCCTTCCTGAACGGTGGGTATCTGTACCAAGGTACGAGCAGCCTACCGACTTTCATCATGCTAAAATTAGTCCCCTAAGTGAATTTGCGACGAATACAAAGTGACTTCCACACTTTTTCTTTCTCCTCATCCGGACGACCTCGTCTACTCAGCCTTCTCAGCATTGACGGAACATTCGGGAGTCGGAACGGGAGTGACTTTCTTCAACGTTTCTCGATTCACTAAGTGGGGATTATTACCCAAGTACTTTGTTACGCCGATGAGAACCCTTGAAGAAAGAATTATACTTACACGGCTTCGAGTCAGATCGTCATTCCTGTGGATGGAAGATTCTTCTTCTCGAAGTTGCCCGATTAGTATGCAGAAAATCGCATCCAAACTTAACCAGTTCAGCGGGACATTCGAATACATCTTTTGTCCACTGGGGATTTCAGGACATCCGGATCATTTGGCTGTTCGAAGAGTCGCGATCGATTACTGGCGGCTAAAGTGCGATGGGAAGCCTTCAATTTGCTTTTATGAAGATCTTCCGTATGCCGCAAAGGTGAAGGAAATCGAGGTTGAAGTCGAGAGATGTGTCGGAGAATTGTCTCGATCCTGCGATGACCTGTCCATCTGTTATCGGCCGATGAGTACTGATCAGTTTAACAGAAAAGTCGTTTTCAGCCGGCTATATCTTACACAAAATGACCAAAGCAAATTGCTAAAAAAGCATGCTCAAGTGATCGGAAAAAAATGTGATCGAGCGTATGCGGAGAGGTATGTTTGCTCGCATTGATAGCGGTTCTCTGAAGAGCTTGACCTAAGATGCCGTTGAAATTTTTCAGTTGGGCGTTCTTCTTGCGGTCTACGTACTTGACGCTGAAATACCCTTCAATTCTGCTTTACGTTCTAGCGGGAAAGGATGCTCGAGTGAGGATTCACGAGCTGCGAACGACAGAATGGGTTACACTGAAGCAGATCTACGAAGATCATCCTAAGAAAGTATTAGGTTTCCAGATCTATCTGAATCCTCTAGATTTTTCTCCGGTTTCGACGTCGATAGCCACCTCAGGCTGGCTAAACCTTCCGCTAACGGCTCTGATGAAGAAAGTCCTGAAGCCCGGAATGACGGTTGTTGATGTGGGTGCTAACATCGGCTACTTCACGCTTCTGGCGGCCAAAATTGTTGAAGGCGGCCACGTATATGCGTTTGAACCTGAACGGACTAATTTCGAACTACTATCAAAATCCATTTCAGTAAATGATCTGCGAAACGTCAACATATACCAAAAAGCGATATGCGACAAAGACGGCCAGATCAGGCTCTATCTCTCTGATCCCACGCAACCTCAATCCCATTCCATCACCTTCGAAGAAGGCAAAAGAAGCATAAATGTCGCTTCGACTAGCCTTGATTCATTCTGGAAATCTGTAGGTAAACCGAAGATTGACTTCCTGAAGATACACGTTGGCGGCGCTGAAGCGACCGTCTTAATGGGAGCAACTGAAGTTCTACAAGAAGCCAAACCACTTATCGTGACAATGTTTGTACCAGATAATCAAGCGAAAGAGCGATTCCTTTGGGATAGACTTCTTTCACTCTATGATTTGTACGAGCTCGTCAATAGTCCCTTCCTATTGAAGCCAATCAAACCGGCATCTGTTTTCAAACTCGGTACAATCGAATTGCTTCTTACCCCAAAATCTGCGTATCCACAGAGCATGGATCGACTATCATGTTGAGAGTCAACTAGAGACCTGCGGAGACAATGATGTAAGGCTAGGCTCGTGAGTATACTCCAAGGAAGTGGTCACCGAGATGGTTCCATGGAAAACGTGATTCTAGCGCTATCTCGACTCTCTTCACAAGACTAAGCATCGGTTCTGGGGGGAGATATCGAATTAGGTTTGATGCTGGAAGCAGTATTTGGACACCGTACACTTTTCTCAACTTGAAGAGGCCGTCTAGGTGTTTCTTCAAGGTGCCGACTGAGTATGCGTATGAGGTGATGCAGAACCTAGACTTGCCAACAGGCACCGGGTTCGTCAGGCGTGCAAATGCCATCGATGGTCTTAGTTTAAGCGAATACCCCAATATCTCGTAGAGGCAATACTTGTTCCAGACACCTAGGACCAGATGCCCTTCAGGTCGAATGAGTGAGTGCAAGTCGTGGAATAGTTGGCCAAGGTTCGGTTCTGTATTAATGGCGCCGTATGTCGAGTAGGCCCCATCGATACTGCCATACCCCATCTTCTCGAGCTTTTCCTTCAGAGCATATGTCCGTGAGTGGATTGGAACTATTGCATCAGAAACGCCGGCGTTCACTGCCTTTTTAGTGAGAACTTCAAGCATCTTGGGCGAAATATCAGCGGCTAGTATCTTCAGCCCATGGCGCGCTGAGTAGGAGGGTTTCCGTCCCTGTTCCGCAGCCAATCTCAAGCACGACTTCGCCCGGTCTAAAAATTTTGGACAGGTAGTTCACGGATCTGTTGCGGAGCCACACGTTCATCGGATTACCCAGAATGTGATCATCGTAGTGTTCTGCGACTCCATCAAAAGCCGCTTGTAGGTCAGAGTAATACAGTTCTGCGTAGTCTTCCGCACTCGACTCAGACACGATCTCTATATCGACATAACGGGTTTGGCCCCAGTATCTTTTTCGTACTTCGTCTTCGCCGTATTTGCGCGTGAAGACTGCGAGCAGCGGGTCTTTCAAACCGGATATTTGCTTGATCTGAGCATGCCCTGAAAATGTTCTGTCAGCGCCAAACAGTTTGACGTGGGGATTCCGTCTGACATTTTCAACCCAGTCTTGCCGTCCCTGATTTTGTGGAAAGACCACTATTTTCCGATCCAGAACGATGAAACGGAGTAACACGTTGTGGGGAGACCTTGTTCGTCGGCCGATTGTTTCTAGGCGCAGATATTGTCCACTAGATGGCAAGTTGGAGGCAGGAATCATTGAAGTTGAGGTTAAACCTTGTGAGTCTGTAGCGGGAATTATGGTAGTTATTTCATGAAAAGTATAATGAAGAAACATAACCTCATTTTCTGTATGCCTCTACGTAGGTTGTTGGCGCTACTGTTCCTCGGCCTCTTGGTTCGAGAGGTTTTCTCGTTTTGGACAGGGCACCCATCTGATTTCGAACTGTGGGTGAGGATGGGTTATGCGATGGTTCATGGTGGGGACCCCTACGGCACGCTGCAACCTGTTCCGGGTCTAAGTTTCGCAAACGTCTATTCAACCGCTAATGCGCCTACAATCGCATACCTTCCGTTCTGGCCGCTCGTAACGGGGCTGATTTACTCAGCATATTCGTTAGTCGGTGTGAATGACCGATTCGTTTACTATTTCCTGTTGAAGCAACCGATTATATTCGGAGACGTGTCGCTGGCCTACCTACTGTATTCGTATGTATCATCGAGAAAATCTGGTTCTGCCGGATTCTGGGTGCTCTCGTTTTGGTTGTTCTCTCCTTTCACAATAATTATTTCTGGAATCTGGGGAATGTTCGACTCAATCGCAATCTGTTTCCTGATTATCTCGGCGTCTTCAATTGGTCAAGTTAGAAGAGCTTTCTGGACGGGTCTAGCCATTTTCGTTAAATCCGTTCCGATTATTTTCGCCGCTCCAATGACTATGAAGAACCTGAAGAGCATCAAAGATGTCTGCGGTTTTGTTGCGGCCATAGGATTGCCCGTAGTTTTGTCCGTTGCCACGTTCATTATTATGGGATGGCCGCTATCAACTGTCAGTACAACCTTAGTGTCTACGGCTGGCAAAGGCGGGTGGTCTATGTCAATCTGGGCTGTTCTCCCCTACCTCAATTACTTGGGGATGCTCCCACCCGCACTCCAGAATTTATACGGAATATTAGGCTTAGTTTGGATTCCTGCCATCGTGATTTTTACTTGCATCGCGATCAGGCGTTTTCGAACTGAAACCGATGCTGGGCTGTTCCGAGCATTAATCGTTTGTACGCTCGTCTTTCTGGTGTTTAAAGCTCAAGTTGCGGAACAGTACGCGCTCTACCTCTTCGCCTTCGGCGCTGTAGACGTAGTACTTTGGAATCCGCAGAGGAAACGTCTTCTCATTGCAACAATGATTGTTGCGATGATATATTTGGTTGTGAACAACTACTTCCTCGTTCGATTTCTTTCTCCCATCTACCCAAATTTTGTCGACTTCGAAAGCACAATGTACAACCTAATCGGCTCAGTAAGGTACGCGATCAACTTCCTCACAGGAACAGCGTTCACTATCTTGAACGTCAAATATTTGGCGGACGTTTTAATCGAATAAAGGAGCCATAGAGAAATCGCCAGAATTTCGTCCAGTAGAATAATCTTTTTGCAGCGGATTGTTCGCTTCAATTGTTTGCGTAAGAAGACGAACTTGACCGCGGTCTGATGTGTTTCAGTTAGTGGGAGGAATTCTCAACAAATAGGACTTGATGCGACGCCAAGGTTAATTATGGCTGACTTGTACCGCTGAAGCCTGTCGCCCCGGTGGCTCAGCCTGGTAGAAACTTTATGCCAAAAGCGACGCCTTGGTAAGGCGTAGGTCGCGGGTTCAAACCCCGCCCGGGGCTCCACGATACTGATCTTGCGTGTACCAAATCTGATAGTGCCTCAGTGGGTTACGGTCGGCCAGGTAATTGATTTCTTATGGAAAAGAAAGTAGCTGATAATAACAAAGTCCGCAATGATGGCGACGTGCATGATGGTACAGTAAACGCAAATTGCTTTAATCAGAATCAGCTCAACAAATATGAGGTAGGGAACAATTGCAATACCTAGGAATCTCCATCCAAATAGTACACTCAGAGATATTCTAGACAAGCGATCACTCCCGGAGACGATGAAATAGACAAGTAAGAGGTTTATGACAAAATACGCAACAGCGAATAACTCAAGAGGAATTCCAAAGACCTGGCTGTAATTGCTGCTCAGAACGGTCTCACAGTTCAACACAATTCCAGGACCTTGCTGTAAAGGACAAGCAGGCAGGGACTGCTTCAACGTATAGTAGACGACTACCACCATGGAAGAGGCCCAGAGACCGAATACAGACATAAGCACAAGCAGGAGTAGTTTAGGCCAACTTATTCTCATCTTCACTGTTGTCTCCTGCTTGTGACGGCTGCCTCAAGGCTCAAAGCGATATTTGCGAAAAGAAGTCACATATTTAGAGTGAGAGCATTGTTCCCATCGAGGAAAAACGGTCATCAACAATTCAGTTCGCACCTGCCTCCATTGACGAGGTTTGTGCCTAAATTTCCGGTAGATCTACCGATACTCTTACTCTTCGTGCTCATTGCATGTGGGCAAATCATGCGCGGGACTGCCCGAAAGACACCGGTCTGTGTCTGGCACAAAAGAGCGCTGTTCAAAATTCTAGATTTTCGTGTTCCAGTGTGATTGTAGAATTGTCAAAAGTTATGAAGGTAGTACTATCGTAGAGGGGTCGGCAGATGGTTCATTTGCTGTTTCGTATGTTATCAGGGTTTTCTCTTCAAGTGTTTCTTGCAGTTTTGAGATGGCTCTGTGAACTTCGGTCTCTTTCTTCGCTCCAGTGCAAACTAGTTTTCCGCTAGCAAAAATCAGAATTACGACTTTCGGATCATCCATCCGATAGATCAGTCCTGGGAACTGTTCAGGTTCGTACATGGTGCGTTTCAGTGAGTAGGTTACTTTTTCTAAATCAATACGCCCGCCCAAAGCTGCAGCTGCTACAATGTTTTGAATCTGAATCTCAGGCTTACCTAGGATAACGATCCCGCCCCGGTTGAGTTCGTCCACAACTTTATTGACGGCTTTACGGGCCTTGCGTTCCGACTTCGACCCAGTGCAGACCATTTTGCCTGAACTGAAGATAAGGGTGGTTGCCTTTGGTTTCTGGCTTCGATATACTAATCCCGGGAATTGTTCAGGCCGATACTCAACGCCAGGGAACACTCGAACAATAGAGTTCAGGTCAATATTTTGATGGAGAGCGCCTGTCGCGACCACGTTCTCAATGTTGATGAACGTTCTCCTTCCTACCCGGGATGCCACTGCAAAAACCCTCGATACACGTCTGTAGCCTCATGGGCACATATAAGCCATCTTTAACCCAGCGCGTTAGTCGTTGGTGAAGGTTATGTTGAAGAGTCGATTTGCTGTTAGGACGAAATCTATTACGGTTCTATTGAATCCGTTGTCGTTCGTTTAGTGGGAGGTA
>CAWKES010000016.1:0-96769 GCA_963848755.1 Candidatus Bathyarchaeota archaeon
CGGTACCGGGAAAGCCTCCACTCCAAGTTCCCGCAATCCTCTGTAGAGAAGGTCGCCTTGAGTGGCCAAACCTCCAGGGGATGGCGGATAGTCGTACATAACCAGGACTCTCATTGCTGCTCTTCCCTCACAATGGAGCGTCGGAAGCTTTCAGGTGTTATGCAGGAACGGACCTCAAATGAGTCTTCTGCAAACCCATATTCCCGGTGAACTATTCGTCTCTTCTCGAGGAGTTCTTTGTCTGCAAGATGGACTAGAAAGTTGGCATCTGGATGAGGTCGGCAGAGTTTTTTCTGAACGTTGCATTCGTATGCAAACGTCCATAACTGGTGGCATTCTAGGGTTCTGTCGTGAAGCAGCCTGAGGACCTCGTCGTGAACCGCTTTATGTCTGGGATGGCCGTACTCTCCGTTGGAGCCATGGGTCAGGCAGAGGTCCCAACAAGTGGACGCAAGAAAGTTGAGAACCCTGCTACCGATGTCTCTCTGAGCATTTATCTGCTTCAAAGGATTGGAATCGTCTAAATCGGATATGAAAGCGTCGAAACCAAGCACGCCACTGACCGACTCAAATTTCCGGGATCGATCGGGGTCCTCGGCCCGGCATAGGCTAAGCACGGTCCATTCCCACTCTGGTTTTTGCAGTATCAGCCCACCACTCCAGATAGTCTCGTCATCAGGATGGGCGACAATGATCGCTACTTTCATAGGGTTTGTCTCTGTGCTTTCTGATATTCATCTTTGAGGGTCAAGCAGCTTCTTACGACGATAAGACTTCGCTCGTACGGGTCCGATGATTCAACGGGACGTTCATTTCTTGGCGTTTCAACATCTCGCAGATGGAGCGTGGGATTACAGCACCAGTTTACTAGTACATATAATTGAATTCGTGGGATACTTGCATTAACGAATCGGCCGCGTAGTCGGATTCACCAAACTCTGCCCAAGGGCTACTCTTAGGTTACCTGAGGCATTAACGCCTACCCAGGCAAAGGAGCAAGAAGATCTAGTTTTCTTCTTGCTTGCTGTGCGAAAATATGCCCCGTAGCTTTGATGTAACTCTTTCTGATGTTGAGACACTTTGGAAAGTGGTTCTCGTGTAATCTTTGACTTCGCCTGTCCCGGAAACGGTTAGATGGGCGTATTGTATTCCTTTCGATTCTTTTGTCTCTGTTTCCATTACCCACATGTCTTGCCGTTCGATTGATTTGATTTCCGCTTGTGCGCCTGATTCCTTAGTTTTTACATATTCCAGGGCAATTTGTTTTGCCTCAGTTTCATTGATCATATTTTGCATACTTATTTCCTCGTGTCTATCTAAATGTCACGCACACGCTGCTTCAGTTTCTCAAAACTATTCTTCTTGGCAGAGAAATGGCCTTTCAGTTTCTCAAATCTACTCTTCTTAGTAAAGAAATACTCTCTTAGTTTCATATCGATTCACAAAACAGGTTAGATGTGCTGCACATATAAGGATATACATGTATATCGTTAGCTTTGGGCAGCACGTGTTACAGGTGATCCCTTGGAGTTCAGTGCAACCGTTCTGATATAAGTAGCCAGAGCGCATGGTCATGTCAATTCTGCTGAATGCATCTACATAGATGAGGTTGACATATGCCCGATAGGAATCATGGTACGCTTCTAATTGAAGAATAGAAAAAGCCACTGAGCACTTATGGTGCCCAGTCAGGTTAGTTAATGGACTGCGTTAGCGCCAGCCGTTGTTCCATGCTCTGTTGTCTACACCGCATGTACCACAGTGGTAACCATAGGACTGATAGTTCCATCCACCGTTGCCGTACCAGTAGTTCGGGTAATTATACTGCGCTCCATTGTTGCCGTACCAGTAATTCTGATAGTTCCATACACCATTGCCGTACCAGTAGTTCGGATAATTATACTGACCACTGTTGCCCACAACATAACACAGATTCCCGTTTTGGTCGTATGCGTAATAGCCTCCATTTGCGAACACCATTTCTTCATTTCACCTTCTCAATATGGATATGTGTACGCACATGCATGTAAGCCTTTCCATCGAAGGGCCATAACGAGCTTCGGAAGCTATCAATATCAATAGAATGATAACAAAAACCCGAGCTAGCATCAGGGTTTGCTGCTATATCCGCTTATTCTGCTACATACATACACCTTTATGGTTGCACGTGCTAAACAACTAACGGATGTTGGAGCCAAGGGCAGATTGCGCCTACGCATCGGATTAGTAGTGTCGTTATTGTTTGTGGATTGTTTTTCCATTCGCACTGGCTCCAGGGCGTTGCATGTCCCAAGAATGATAAGACCACTAAGACCACTATATCAAAAACGATGCGCGTCCCCGCTTGTGCTGGACCAGGCTATATGGATACCGATATACATATAGACCTATATTGTACGCTAGCTCTTAGTGTCCTGTGGTGAAAACTATGGGTAGATTGTTAGTCCTTATTCCCGACATCTTGGAGCGCAAATTCCGGTTCGCAATAGTATCTCTTAAAGGCGGTAAGAAGGGAGGCCTGTCAAACTCTGTTACTGAAGCAATTCAGGACTGGCTCACGAAGCACGAAAAGGGCATTGCAAGAGGCACGGCGAACCTCGCGTAATGCTGTTCGACAAAAAAGCAGCAATATCAGAGTCAGCCTTACACTTTATAACGATAAGTCGACTTTGGAGAGCTGAGAAAGCATCGTGGTATGTGTGGTTGTCCTTTCTATTTTCAGGACAACAATCACATTTGCTGGCCACTGAATTTTTCTCGGAGATGTGACCGTCTCAGTCTTGGAGAACTGTTACTTTAGGTAACACTTATATCGTCCACAATGTTACTTTAGGTAACAAACCTGGTTGATGCGTAATGAAAGTTTCAGTAATTTGCATAATTGTGCTGGCAACAGTAATTGCGGTCGGACTTTTGGGGACTAGCTTAGCATATGCGCACAGCCAACCAACACAATCTTACTACGGTGGCGGCGGTTATCTCTCTGGTCAAGTTTTGGGTTTTGATTATCTTAATTATTTAACGCCGGTGGCCTGGGCTAAAGTCACAGCGACTAATGGCTTATACTCACTTTCGACTTCTACGGGCGGTGGCGGCTACTATGGAATGTTTCTTCTAGCCGGCACTTACAACGTGACCGTCACAGAACCCGGGTTTCTACCGCACACTATCTCCGTAGCCGTATCTAACGGCTCGTCTAGTTCAATCAACTTCTATCTTTATGAATCACAGATACCCGTTCCAGAGTTCCAGCCACAGATGATTTCGGTCGCCCTAACGGTCGCTCTAGCTGCTACGTTCTTGACAAAGAAAGTGTCAAAACGAACAAAGTAGAGGGGATGCTCCTGCATTATCTGCAGAGCGACGAGCGGTATCGTATCTTCGTGAAAAACCAATTTCCTATTGAACACGTTTAGTGCCTAGCTTGGAATGATTCCGAATCTGGGTAACATGGAGAACGATAGAACTTCTCGAAGGTTGGCTACCTGTGAAGCACGTATTTGGTGGGAAGCCGTTAGCGTTTCTATCGCCCTAGCATGCCGAGTATTCCGCCAATTAAGAGACTTGCTTGAAAGGCTTTACCGTCAATCTACGCTTGAGTTCTAATCAAATCCATTTCAGTCCCCTCATCCTTAATTCCTCTCGTTTTGAATGATAATTACGGACGGATAACTATTAATACTGATTTATTGAAAGAATTATATATGATTGTCATATAAGATACTCTTAAGTGTACGCGCGGGCATGCTTATGTTAGGTAAATTAAATGAGTAGCTTGTACGCCGCCATAGCATCCCTGTTTGCAAATTTTGTTCGTGTGTTGGACACGTGTTGGGTGTGAGTCAGACCGGATCTTCCACGGTTAATTCAGCCTACTCGTGGCTGCTCACATTGAACCCAATAATTCTGATAATCTTGGGCATTATCGTATTCTTTGCGGGTAAGCTGGCGAAGTTCGTGGGCATCATAATGCTCATCGTCGGATTAATCCTCCTCGCTCTGCCCTACGTGTTACGTTGAGTGATCATTAATGGATCTATTAGTGGGCATAATTGTTGCTATCTTGATTCTCTGGCTATTGGGATTCATTATTGGTGTGGGAGGATTTTTAATTAATATTTTGCTGGTTGTCGCGGTGATTGTGATAATAGTTAGACTACTGCAAGGCCGCAAAATCTTGTGATTGAAGTGCTTGCTATGAGTTATTCGAATTATTGTCGGAGCACACGCGAAGCGAACTTTCAGGATAGAAGTGTGGAAAGATTTGAGTGAGATAGGTTAACGAAATTTCCTTTACGCAGGAATAATTCTGCTTGCGTTGTTCTCCTCTTCTGCGATTGTGGTGCATGCACAACTGTCTCCTACGTTTGCGCTGGCTACTTCACCTTCCAGTTTGAATTTGGTGGCTGGTTCGCAAGGGACGGTTGTTGTGACTGTTGCTTCTGTGAGCGGATTCAGTGCTCCGGTGCAGTTGGCTTTTTCGGACATTCCACTTGGTGTGACAGTTAATCTTAACTCGAATCCTGTTACGCCATCCGCGGGAGGTACTGTGACTACAACTGCGTCTTTCACTGTGGATTCAAGTGTGTCTGGTAATACGTACTATCTCACGCTTGTTGGGACGAGTGGTTCAATCACCCAGGCTTATGCGCTTAACTTGCAAGTAACACCGAAGATTACACCACAGGATTTTGCTATTTCAGTCTCGCCACCGGTCGTCAACGTTCTGCCCGGCGGAATCGGATCAGCTACCGTCACCGCCTTCTCTCTCAATGGTTTCTCTTCAGCCGTGGCTTTGAGTTCTAGTGGAGGACCTGCGGGTGTGTCTTTGAGTTTCTCGCAAAACCAATTAATTCCACCTTCAGGTTCATCGAATCCTTACGGCCAAGCAGCTAGCTCAGTCCTTTCGATCTCAGTAGCGTCGTGGGTGGCTGCTGGGTTTTACCCCATCGCCCTGACCGGTACAAGCGGCTTGTTAGGTGCCTCGCAAAGTGTAATCGTTCATTCGACACAGCTCACATTGCAGGTGTCTGCGCCTAAAGATTTCACTGTCGCAGCTGCGCCTTCGATCATAAGCATTCAGCCGGGCACATCTACGACCACTACTGTAACGGTGACTTCCTTCGGCGGATTCGCTTATCCAGTATCGCTAACAGCTAATGGAGCCCCTACGGGCGTGTCTTTGAGTTTCTCCCCAAACCCTCTGAATCAAACGTCGGGAGGGGCAGCAACTTCAACTTTAACCATTTCAGTTAGTTCGTCAGCTGGTTCTGGAACTTACCCGATGCAGATTATTGGAAACAGTCCTGCCATTGGGCTATCGCACACTACAGTCTTCACGGTTACCGTATCGCAGTCTGCGAACCCAGACTTTTTCATCACCTCGTCGTCTCCTTTGATCGGAATTAATCAGGGAGCGAGCTCAGGTGTGAACGTCTATGTGTCTTCGATTAATCATTTTACGTCGACCGTTACCTTGTCCGCAGCCTGGGTTGGGCTATCACCTCAAGGAGTATCCTTCACGATTCCTAGTTCTGCTACTCCGCCAGACGATGGGTCGACTCCCGCTGGCGTGACGTTATCGGCCTCAAGTACGGCTCAGGGTGGCTCGTATACGCTTAGTGTAATTGGTGCTAGTGGTTCGCTTAGTCATACGGTGAATATTCTTGTTCAGGTCATAATATCAGGTGGCGACTTCAGTGTTTCAATTTCGCCGAGTACTATTACTATGATTCAAGGCTCTCAAATGACCTCGTCGGTAGCATTGCAGGCTTCCGGCACATTCTCTTCTGCTGTCACTCTCACCACGGCCGCCGTGAATGGGTTGTTTGTTAGCTTTAATCCGAGCACTGTCGTAATGCCGTTAGCGGGATCCGCGGTCTCCCAGCTTACCGTATCTGTTGCTGGATCAACCCCAACCGGAGTCTACCCGATTCCAATACTTGCAGCAAGCGGCCCACTGTCGCATTCTACGCTCTTGACGATAACCGTGATAGTGGCAGCCATGCCTGGGATGGAAGACTTCGCAATAGCCGCTTCGCCAGCGACGGTCATGATCAATCAGGGAAGTTCAGCGATGTCAACGATATCGGTCTATTCACAGAACGCGTTCAGTTCCACTGTCTCGCTATCAGCATCTTGGCTTAGCGTGGCGCCGACCGGAGTCTCGGTTAATCTTGGAGGACCTGTAACACCACTGTCAAACGCAGTTGCCTCCACGACTCTAACCATAAGCGCTTCCACCACAACCCCCACAGGAAGCTACCTATTACAAGTCAATGGGTTCAGTGGATTACCAGGCTCACTTCTTGTACATACAGCAAATGTGACTGTTCAAGTGACATCCCCCGGAGCTACGACGATTACATCCACGATCACACCTAGCAGCACGGCACCGAGTCAGAGTCAACAACCGATGTGTCTAATCGCGACGGCAACGTATGGTTCTCAAGCTGCTCCGGAAGTTCAACTGTTGAGAAGCTTCCGCGACAACTCAATCATGAAGACTAGAGCCGGATACGAGTTCATGGTCGTCTTCAACGCATGGTATTACTCATTCAGCCCATTCGTCGCCCGTTCAATAACATCGAGCCATGTAGAACAAGTGATCATGAAGGCTGTATTGTACCCGTTAGTTGGAATCCTCGCCTTATCCTCCGGAACATTCACTTTGACTAAAGGTAATCCTGAGGTTGCAGTTGTCCTGTCTGGCTTAGAAGCAAGTTTTCTGATCGGAACCGTTTACCTGGGCCTGCCCATCGGATTTCTACGGCGAGAGCGAAACGATTTACAGCTGAGAGATCGCAGAAATTTCTAATGAAATTCCTTGTCGGATCCCTGATGTCAGGAATTGCTGTGCTTTGGCTCGGCGAGGTTCTCACGGCTCCTGTGCTTCTCATGATTTCAGCTTCGACCATCGTATTATCGACACTTGTCCTGTCTGGAACTATGGCCTCATCACTGATTGCAAGCAAAGTTAGAGCGGCTTGAGTGAATCCACACCTACCACGTGCAGAATTGGTTTAATCTAGACTTAGAGAACGCAACTGAGCCACTCTCAGGGTCTGCTCAGTTAACCAGCAAATATGAGCTATTGAATGGCAAAGTGATTACGAGAGTTGCTTGGAATATGGCAAGAGAACTTGAAAGCCCCACTCTAGGATTCATCAACTAATGAGGGTTAAGGAAATGAGATCGCTAGGTCGTAGATCGGAGAGAAGAGTTAACATCACCGCTACCCTTCCCCTCGAATTTCTGGAAAGGATCGACGAACTAATTGAGGATAACACCGTACCATCACGCTCATTCGTCATCCGTGAAGCCGTCCAGAAGTATTTGAAAGAGTTCTAGATCCGATTTTGATACGAAACCGTTTCTGAAAACGACTCGGCCTGAGCAGATTTTACTTCCGGCAGCGTGCATTTGCCTTCATAATGAAAAATCAGAAGGCGTTATCCCAGAGCTAACATGCCCATATGGATTTCGTCAGGTAGAAGAACTTTGAATGCTTCACCGTAGCGGCAACTGATCATCTTTCCGAAAATTGATGCAGTGTTACGGATTTTCTGTTCAATATCTTCGACAAGCGGGAATTGGGACTTGTGGCAGAGTATCGATCTGATTTTCCTATCTATCGAGCTATCAATTGAGATGATCGCATTTGGAGAGGCGGTAGCTCCTAGTGCGATTGTCGGCGGTTTCGATTTTGCTCTGGTTGACTTGAGAACGTAAGGATACTGATGAAAAAGTACTGCTCGCAGTAACGCAGTTGCCTGTGTTCAAATGGTCGGGGTGTGCCTCGTATGGCAGATATGGGTCAACGCTGATTACAAGGTCTGGCGCATAGCTTCGAATGATGGCCAGGAAATCATTCATAAGGGATTTTGGTTCGGGAATTCGGGAGTCAGCATATTCAAGGAATTGAGTATCTCTGATGCCAAGCATCTCAACGGCACTTATCTCTTCATCTTTCCTAATTGCTACGATCTTTTCCATTGGTAGTTCATTTTCAATCGAGGTAAAGGACATTCGATCATCGCTGACAACAACTAGCTTCACCTCAGCTTTCCTGTCGATGGCGTTTGCAAGGTAACCGCCGGCGATTAACTCTGAATCGTCAGGATGAGGAGAGAAAGAAATTATTCGCTTGGCATTCAGCAGCAGACGCGTCCTTTCTTCCTGTAATGAAATGTGGTCGAGGGAATGATTAGATCTAACGTTTTGGTAGCTCATGACTTACTGACTCTTGATTGGGTTATTGCGTTTTTTGGTTCTTTCACCGAACGAGCGTGAATCTATGATTTCCTTGTCCATTTCGGGGAGTTGATACCATTGTTTCTTTTCTCCGATTTTCGCTCGCATTCGCCATCCCATTGATTTTGGAGCGTTTTCGATTCGTGAGCGAAGGGCGTCTAGGCGTTTATGCACCGTCTCCTTCACTTCAGGGTCTAGTGGGTATTCGTCGAGTGCAAGTAGGATGTTGGAGATGTTGATGGTCAGAGTCTTGTAGAGGCCCCAATCGTCTGCGCAGAGATCCGCTAGGTAGGATCCGTTGATGGTTTCAGGTGCATCCGTATCTCCAACCTCATGATCATACATCAAAGCCATTATGTCTCGGTATTCACGTTCGCTTATCTCCACAACCTGAAGTTTCGTGGCCAACAGATCAGCGAGGGGTATGGTTGGCTTATCGAGGGTTAATCTGTTTCGAAAATCGAATCGGTGACACATCTCGAATACGTCGAGAAAAATATCCACACGTCTTCCTCGGTCTATGTCATTGAAGATTAGCCGTTTATCGCCGGACATTGCGTTGAAAGCCACGCGTGGAGAGTAACCCATTTCTAGGAAGAATTTCTTGATTTCACGAGATTGCTTTTTCAGGGCCATGAAATCCACGTCAGCATATTTGCGTTCTAGAGTGCGGTGAGTTGCGCTAGGGCAGTGGAAGCGAATTGCCATTCCGCCGAAGAGCCTTAGAGTTATTCCTTTTTTCTCCGCAGACTCAACTAAGCGTCTGGTTTCTTCAACGATATCTGTGAGAGGAGTTTCGGTCACTTCTCAGTCATCTGTCAGAGCCTGTTTACTCTGGTGGAATTTCTTTGTATGCTAGAGAGATGTCGAGACCGTCTTTCTTCAAGTGATATGCTCTCGAGAGCTCGAATATCACGAGACCGGTAATTATCAAGGCTACGGTCGTTCCCAGTGCGGCCGGTAAGGCGCCTCCTAGGAATGTGTAAGAGATGGTCGGATTCAGGAGGCTGTACAGACCAAAGCCCCAGATAAGAAGTATTGCAAGCCCTCCAATAGATATGAGTGGTAGTCCAGCGATTTTTATTTTGAACCACCCGCCCAGGGACCCCACTGTCCGCTCGTACAGGTCTTTCTTAATGAACGGGAAGAGCAGTGCTGCGAGGCCGGGTATTAGGTAACCAACGTCGAGTGCGAATGTTCCATTGAAGTAACCAAAGACGAGCCCTGCGTACCACCAAAACGTCGTGAAGACGACGCTGATGACGGTGATGATTAGGATAGCGTAGTGTGGTGAACCGAATCTGTCATTGACCCCGGATATTCTATCGGGAATAAGCCGGTCAAACGACATCGCGAATAAGATTCGGCTAAATGTCATCGTGTATGCTAGAGCGACAAGGAAGAATCCGAGGATGATGTTAATGTTGATCAGAACACCCAACCAGATCGGCAGGCCTAATGCTACTAGGAAGTTAATCGTGGGCTGAACTGGGACCGAAGCCAGTGCTCCGGTATTGTAGAGGTAGCTTATGCCTCCAACGAAATTGCCGCCAAGCACGGCGTAGACTAGGTAAGTGATAATGGAGAGCGCGATAAGAGTCACCACTGTCGCAGATAGTAACGCCCTCGGCATTGTGCTGGAGACATCTTTCGTTTCGCCTGAAAGGTACGTGTTGAAATTGAAACCTGAATAAGTAAGAAAACCAAGCGGAACCACAGCGAGGATAGTGCTGGCTAGGCTCGAGCCAACCAGTTGCGGGTTGGCAGTGATAGCTCCCTGCACTTGCGCATGAGTCACATTAAACGACTGCATCGCAGCATCGAAGGAGGCATTGTAGGTCGCCGTGTTTATCGAGGCAATCCCAATAACGAAGAGTATTGCGGTTAAAGTGTAGAAACCGAAACTGTACTTGTTGATTTTTCGATAAGCTTCAGTTCCGAAAAGCCCGACAACAGTTACTACTGCTATGGCGAGCAAAGAAATGGCGAAACCCCATGGAGGCGTGGCAACCGTTGTCCCAAGCGAAACAAGGGAAGCGTTCCCGCTAACTAATCCCCACGCTAACAGGAGCTGCGCCAATCCGAAGGCATCGAGCAACCAGAAGTTGAACGACGGACCATAAATGCTTCCAGCAAGGAGTATTATCACGGCAAGTACGGAACCAAATCTTGCGCCGAGTATCCTTCCACTCCATACGTAGTCTCCTCCCGAACGTGGCATGGCGGCGCTGAAGATTGAATATGTGATCACGAATGCGAAAGCAGGTATGGCACCAAGCATAAAGACAGCGATCATGTTGGCACCAGGGAAGAAATACGGTCCCGCAATCATCGTGAAGATGAATCCGCCGGTTACGTTTATGATTGATATCGAAATGATGAATTGGTCCAAGAACCCTAGACGTCTGATGAGTCCGGTCGCCTCTCTAGCGAAGACCTTTTTTTCGGAGCCTGACAAAATTACTTGCCTCGTAATCTAGCCTGTTCGAGAGGTTATAACCGGTTGTGACTGATTATCGTGGATGGAAATCCCACTCACATCATTGTTCCGATATATTACCTGACTATGCGAGCCATCACATAGGACACTTGCGGTTGAGACCGAACATCCGCTGTAGGATCTAGATGTATCTCTACATGTAGATCCTACAGAACAGACAGAACCATCTTCCGTTTGATCGATGGGTGCAGCCACCACATCTCGGACACTTCGGACAGTTGCGTAAACCCGTTGCAGGGAACAAATACGAACACACAACGGAGTTAGACGCTCAAGGGAAAAAGCTTGTCTAGTGAGTCTGACGAAAACGTAGCAAAATTTCAATTTTGCACTTACCGATTTTAAAGAAGAAAGACATACTCCAAATGCGAGTCTAGATTAAGAATCGACTTCGCCTAATACTTGGCAACTTCGACGAGTCTTTTTCGTCTTTCATGGCATGTACTCCATTCATCCCTTAGCTAGGTTTTCTATGACGGCCTGTGCTGCGAGGAGATAGGCAAGAGTTGACTCTGCTCCCTGGTTCTCGTTGAGACCTTTCTCGTTTATTCCATCGTAACATGCACCTGTTGATTCATCATATAGTCTGACTGATTTTGTGTTGAGACCGAAGAACCATCCAAGCGTTTGCCGCATATTGCGCTCATCCGATTTTGATCCGGTTAGCCGATGGGCGAGCGTTGTGGCTTCGACCATTGAGCCAGGTTCAATCGGTTGTTGGTCGTAGAGTGCACGTTCTCCGCCTTTCTTATACCATCCTCTGCTGCCAATTGGAACGTATGTTTCGTTGATTATTGTGATCTTTTCGAGGAATTGAAGCGATTCGTCAGCTACTTCAAGGTAGACGTGGTCGTGTAACGTTTGATACGCGACCAGTAGTGCTTGACTCAACCTGGCATTGTCGTATGTCATAATGTTCTCGAACCAGTTCCAGTCAGGCATTCGATTGGTCTGATACAATGCAACGAGGTTGTCGGCGATTTCTCTGAGGTTCGTTTGCAAATTTGAGTCGGTTTCAGCTTCGAGACGCTCATGGAGCCCTAAACACGCGTAGGCCTGCGTTCGTGGGGAGGTTGAACTTCTCGCCCAAGGCAATGCTCTGTCAAAGATTGAACGCGCTGCGGCACGCATTCCAATCGGAAGATCAGAGTTAATCACCCTGCCAGTTGCCCAGATAGCGCGTCCGAGGTGATCTCCTACTGTTGGTTCGTCAATAATTCTTTGTGAGGAGTCCATGAGGTTATGGAGTTTACCATCTTCAGCTTGCATGAGGAGGATAAAACTTAGCAACTTTCGCGTCAGCTTCGGAAGCCTCTGATCGGGCCAGAGCCTTCCAGCTCTTGCAGCGAAGACTAGCGCACGAGCGCTGTCGTCCACCGCGTAGCCTTCCTTTCTGGCTGGGACTGAAAACTTTGCGTGTTGGAGTAGCGCGATGTGGTCGGTCAAGGATAGGAGATGGTCAATCTTCAGTGACGCTCGTAGTTTCCTGCACAATTCTTCGAGACTGCCATTCAGATCCGAGGATGTCACCATGCGCGTCAGCTTCGTTTCCCATCTCGTTGAAACTCGGAGTCTCTGAACATGATCTGATCACAGACTTCAGAGACCAAGGGTTTCGTAAAATGCGTTGACGTAACTCATTGCTACGTTCGGCCAGATCATTCCTCTGCTGTACTCATAGGCAGTTGTACTAAATTTTCTGTGAATTTCATGGTCTTCCAACAGTAGATTCACGTGTTCAGCTATAGAGTGCGGATCCTTAAACTCACATTCTAATGCGGCTCCATGAGATATCGCTTCTTCGGCGTGAAGAAATGGTGTTGTGACTATGGCTTTCCCTGTGCTGAGAGCATATGAGAGCGTTCCACTGCTGATCTGTTCTCGATTCGGGTATGGAACAATGTAGATGTCGGTCGCCTGAAGATAGTTGATTAATTCGTTTTCAGCCAGGAAGCGATTTACGAATCTGACGTTCTTCTCTAATCCGAGTGACTCGACTAGATCAAGTAAATTTTGCCTGTAGGTTTCGCCTTCGCGTTTCCTTACCTCTGGATGTGTCTCGCCGATGATCAGGTAGAGTGCTTCAGGATTCTCTTTCAGTATCTGGGGGAGTGATTCAATTGCGTACTCTATTCCCTTCCCGCGGCTTAGCAGTCCGAAAGTCGATAGCACTACTCGATCTTTGAGGCCCAAGCCTTGTTTTGTCATTGCGGTTTCGATGTGAGGCACATTTGGACAGCCGTGAGGGATGAATCTTATTTTGTCTGCAAAACTACCATACAGTTGTTCCAGTATCGCTATTCCAACCTTTGCCATCACGACGACGAGGTCACTATTGTCTAGGACACGTTCCAGTACTCTTTTTGCAGCAGGTTCCGGTTCTTCAAGAACAGTGTGTAGAGTGGTGACAACTGGTTTCTGGATTTTATGTAGGAACTCTGTGATGTACTCTCCCCATTCTCCACCGAATATTCCATACTCATGTTGCAGATTCACAACATCTACGTCGGAAGCGTTGATATATTGAGCGACTCTGTCGTAGGATTGAAAATCGTTTGCATCGATGTGGCATTTGACTCGAATCTCGTAGTCATAGTATCCACCTCTCTCGTTAACCGCGACAACCATCGGAGGTTTCACCGCATTTAAACAGAACGTGGAAGTGGCATCGACAAGATGGTTGGTGTAGGTAGCTATGCCACACTCGCGGGGTGGATACGTGCTCACATACGCGATCCGTATCTTGTGAACGTCATAATCAGCTTCGGGCACAAGAGGTACACGATCCTTTATCAGGTACTGACCGTGGGCGATCTCAAGTAGTCTTCTTTCAGTCGTAAGCCCTACAAATGTGCCGTTTCTTGTGACGATCAATCTTCTGATATGATGCTTATGCAACATTTCCAACGCACTCGCTAATGTTTGCTCAGCTTCGATCGTAACGAGGGGTTTCGACATTATGTCCTCAACAAGCATCAGGTCAAGATTCTTCCCGAACTTGATCCCTCTCTGGAGAATGTCTTTTTCAGTAACTATTCCGATGGCCTGTTGGTTCTCTACAACAACTATGGACCCCACATTCTCCCTTGCCATCAGATCCATAACTAAAGAGACTGCGCTCTTGGGAGAAATCGTGAGCGGGGCAGGCCTCATATTTGTTTCTACAGGTAGACTGAGAATCTCTCTCAAGTATGAGCCTGAATCATCCATCTCTCTCGCGCACAATGTGTAATACGACGAAGCTATTATTCTAGTAGTCTTCGATCGATCACAAATTCAAATCGGAGTACGATCTTTGATAGGAATACCTTCTCAAACACACTGAGTAATTATGTGAGAACGCATCGCCTTCACGAACAGTTGCAAGACTCTTTGTAAACTTCTTCCGCAACATGTGTGAGTGACGATAAACGGCTCGTTTATCTTCCAGAACCTCAATGTTAGCCCTCGTGATACAACACATCAGTAACTAAATTGGGGTCGGGGATAGTGCCCAACGTTAAACGAAACGTGAAATCCCCATAACAATTCTAATCTCACTTTGTCAGAAATTTCCATGACATGTACATGCCGAGCACTGAAAGGCAGACGGCGAAGGCTGCAAGATACACGAAATCGAAGGTCAAACTGGCCATCCCCGGAGCGCCGAGAAGGAGTTGGCGTGCGACATCTGTGGCGTAACTGATTGGGTTGATACGCACGATGGGCTGTAGCCAGCTAGGCATGAATTTTGCTGGAAAGAGAGCGTTGCTCGCAAACAGTAGAGGTAGATTTAGGAGATTCATTATTGCCATCTGGCTCTCCCAGCTTGTCGAACGGATAGCCAACATTACAAAGAGTGACGAAAGTCCCAGCAGCATGAGGAAAAGTGCGACGAAGGTTCCAATCACTCCAAGGATCGTAATGTGAGATAAGTCTAGACCTAGAAGGATCGCGATCACGAATACCACCGCCGATTGAGTTAGGCCGCGAATAACCGATGAGAGCACTTTAGCCATAGGGATCACACCTCGCGACAACGGAGTGCTCAGTAGTTTGTTTAGAAAACCAAGCCTCCGATCCCAAACAATCGACATTCCACTATACATGGCGGTGAAGAGCGCTACAAACGACAACATTCCAACAGCAAGGAAGGAAAAGTAATCATGTGTTCCAAAAGTGGACTGCATTAACTGCTGAGTGATGCTGTTCAGCACGTCTTTCGGAATATTCAATCCGGGAATGTTGAAGGCGCCAGCAGTAAAGATAGCTCCGAAATTCATTGATTTGCCGAATAGTGCAAGCCAGATAATGGGTTGAATCATCGACATTAACAGGATGACAGGTGCCTTGTACCATTTCTTCAGCTCCCTGTTTGTTAGAGGCAATAATCCATGAAGTGGACTGGTGTTTATGCGCGTGTTCTCTGCCAACTCTGGTTTCACCGCCTTGCCCTCTTCATCGTGCGTATCAGCATGGTTGTCTGATCTTCACCGGCCCCTTCCTCTCTTATTGAACGGCCAGTGTATTCCAAGTAAACCTCATCAAGAGATGGTTTAGTCAGCGAGATGCGTGTCACATGGTACCCACGGTTTCTGAGGAGGTCTATGATTTCTGGAGCTGCTTCTTCCCCTGACGTAGCTTTTACACGATACGACGAATCGGATCTAGTCACCGATTTCACGTACTTGACCTCCGAGATTAAGGAAGAAAGATCGGATTCAGTTTCTTTCACTCCAATCTGGATGACATCGCCACCCAATCCAGCCTTTAGTTCTGATGGAGTACCGATCGTCAGAATTTTTCCGTGATCGATTATCGCGATTTTATCGCAGGCAGCATCTGCCTCTTCCAGGTAATGAGTTGTCATGAATAGGGTCATATGGTATTCAGTCTTCAATTTTCTAATGTAATTCCAGATAGCGACTCTGGTCTGGACATCAAGTCCGAGCGTCGGTTCGTCTAGGAAGAGTAGTTTCGGTCGGCTCACGAGACCACATGCAAGTTCAAGCCTTCTTCGCATCCCGCCAGAATATGTCTCTACTTTCCTCTTCGCCACGTCATGCAACTCGACTAGGCTCAGAAGCTCTTGCGCTCTCGGCTTGGAGACATTTCTTGGTATGCCGTAAAAGTCTGCACAGAGCATTATGTTCTCGTAACCGGTAAGGTCTTCGTCGGCAGTGTATTCTTGTGGTACTACGCCTATCGACCTTCGCACTGCTCCGGGATTTTTTGTAATATCAAAGCCACAGATCTCTGCGGTACCTGACGTGGGCTTTAGGACCGTTGTGAGCATGTGTATTGTAGTGCTTTTGCCTGCGCCATTGGGGCCGAGGAAACCGAAGATTTCTCCTTCCGAGACGCTGAAACTGATATTATCAACCGCTTTCACTTTTCCGTTGAATATTTTTGAAAGGTTCCTGACGCTTACGATATTCATCTTTTCCGAATCATTGTTGGTTTCGGATGCTGACTGAAGTGTAAGGCTCATTTGTTTGCATCTCTAGGGGCATATATCGATTCGATAGTACAGGCTGTCGAACTATTTAATATATCGATACGATATACTGCTTCACACGTTCGCTAGCATGCCACGGGCGGCGAATTCTTGCAGTTAGCGAGTTCGCACACCTAGCTAGCGTTTGACATTGCCTTGGCTCTAGATCGGTTGCGATGAGGCAAGTAATATTTGAAGTCCACAGGAGATTGTTATACCAGCAATATCCAGGAACCTGTAAGACTTTATTTCCATCTGCTTCAACTTCCAGGCTGTTCGTACAGTTGACCGCAGAGCAACGGAAACTTGCCGCAATAATGTTCACCGATTTAGTAGGATACACTGCGCTGACACAAGAGAATGAGTCGCTCGCGCTTCAAACGCTTGACATTCAGAGGAGCATTATTCGACCGATCTTAGCCAAGCATGCGGGACATGAAATAAAAACAATTGGCGATGCATTTCTAGTCGAATTTCAGAGCGCCTTACAGGCAGTCGAATGTGCAATTGACATTCAGAAAACCTTGACAAGCCAATCTTCTCAGAACAGGAAACTTCCTATGAGAATTGGGATTCATGTTGGAGACGTGGTCCTTCGCGACGGCGATGTTTACGGCGACGCTGTTAACATCGCTTCGCGCATTGAACCGTTGGCAGAGCCGAGTGGCATTTGTATCTCACGCGAAGTATACGCTCAGATCTGGAACAAGATCGCTTATGAAATTACCGAACTTGGCGAACACGAACTGAAAAACGTCCAATATCCGGTAACGGTTTATTCTATTTCACTGCACGCTGTAGATCAATCGTCTCCCCAGTCTGCAAAATCTAGTCTACAGTCAAAGCTGAAGAAAATTGAACCACAAGCCATTAGCATGCTCACGGTAGCTGCGGTCATAGGCCCCGAATTCGACTTCGAAGTCCTTCGGGAAAGCATTCAGGAGAACGAAATGAGTCTCTTAGAGCATCTTGAGTCCACTATAGCGCATGGTTTGATCATGGAAGTTCCACACGAGAAGAGTCGATTCAAGTTCGCTGACAATCGGATGAGAGAATTGTTGCTCGAGGATCTGATTCAGATGAGAAGGGTCAGGTTCCATCTGAAAATTGCGGAATCTATGGAGAAAATCTATTCTAAAAATCTTGAGGCAAATGCCTCAGTGATAGCCTATCATTTTGCTGAAGGTGGAGATCCGACTCGAGCTATCAAGTATCTAATTCTTGCTGGCGACTCCAGTATGACTATTCATGAATATGATCAGGGAATAGTGCTCTTCAAACGAGCTTTGGATCTGATTGAGCTAGCGGGCAGTAAAGAGAAAGAGAAGGCTACGATCTTAGATAAGCTAGGACGCTGCTATTTTGAACGGGTTCGCTCTCGCAAGCAGGACGCTCCTCGATGATCTTTTGTGTGAGCGTGCTCAGCCTTAGCCTAGATGTGAGGGCTCATTGCTCGCCTAGCGAATTGTTCTTTGTCTCATCGTTTGGTGCCACACTTCCTACATAACGTCTCGTCTGAAGCCAATCTCGCTCCGCAGTTCTTGCAAAACATCGCTTCGGCCTGATCGACACTCGTCCCCGATAACGGTTCTTTCGCTGTCGTTTGTATGAGGTCCTTCAAATATTGGCTAATCTTCTCATCGAGCATCAGAAAGTGTCCTTCATCAATCTTGCCTTTCTTAAGCATCTCAATTGCATCACTCTTAAGACGCTCAAGCTGAGTCCTGCATTCTATGCGATCTACTGCATATTGATTGTAGGTCGAGTCTATCTTTGTCAAGTAACCTGATAGAGCGTTACGTTTTCTACTTTTAAACAAGAATACTCCAATCAATCCTCCAGCCGCTACGATCGCGACAGCGAGAACTAGAAAAAGAGTCGTAAGCGGCATCGCGCTTGAGGTGGACTGGACCTCCGTTGACGACGCTATAGGTGAAGCGATAGATGTTGCTACGAAGATTGAGGATGACGATGAGGATAACGATGAGATTGATGATGTCGAGATTAAACTGGACGAAGTTGTCGAGATTAACTGGGATGACGTAATAGAGGAGATAGAAGTCACGAGCGTATTGGAATTAGCACCAACAAGAGTTAGGGAAGATGGGAAGCTCAGCACAATCGTCACGTAGTTGTTCGTGAGTTGAGCGAAGCCTGTGTTACGATAAATGAAAATGAAATAGTATGTGCCGTCGGCTGGAAAGGGTGTGGTGCCGTAATTATTATGCGTGCCGACAACATTCGTCTCTACGAATAGAGGACGTGCGCTTGCTGGAAGAGCGCAACTGCTTGTTTTGTTGAACGCGACATAATCATTTTCGGAAACTATGTACAGATTAATAGCCACGTTCGCACCGAATTGTCCGCCGATCACCTGATTTGCTTTCGCTGAGAAAGCTAGCCCGAGCACCGAGCACTGGCCCAGAGGTGGCTGCGTAATAGTCATCGTAGTCGTACTCGCAGTTTGACTGTTCACATTTGGTACGATCAGAAATGGAAGGCAAAGAGCTGCAAGGAGTAGACACGAGACAAAAATTCGAAGTTTCAATTGGTCCGTCACGGCGACCTTAGTGAAATGCGTTTATAAGATTTTTACGCACTTTACTCCGCTGAAAGCCTAAGGTAGCCCTAATGAGAGCAGTGATTCTTGGCTCTGGTGCATCGTGGCCAGATCCTAACAGATCTTCACCCAGTCAAGTGATTGAAGTGAACGGCGAACCTCTACTGGTCGATTGTGGTCCTGGGACTGGAACGAACATCATGAGGGCTGGATTTCATCCGACAAAAATCAGTCGGATATTCCTGACCCATTTACACATCGACCATACGTTAGAGTTTCCTTCTCTGGTTTTCAGTGGTTATCTTGCTGGAAAGAAGGATCGCACGTATCTATACGGGCCCCCGGGGACTGCGAATTTCTCGGCCTATCTATTTGAAAAAGTGTACCCGTATGCTCCACAGATTATCAGAATAATACGAAAAGAAGGATTGGACCTCGCTGTCCATGATACGACCGAAAGGCTCGTATGCCATTCAGAAAAGTACCGCGTCTTCATGGCGCGCGTGGAACACGGTAAAGACCCTGCCAACGCATATAGAATAGAGAGTGAAGAAGGCGCAGTTGTTATCAGCGGCGATACTCGACCTTGCAAGTCCTTGGCTGAGCTCGCTGAAGATGCGGATTTACTAATTCATGAATGCTCGTTCCCTGATGACATGTCGGAAATGGCACGGATCACTAACCATTCTATCCCTTCAGAAGTTGGAGCAATAGCAAACCAAGCAGGCGTAAGAAAACTGGTTCTAACCCATCTATTCCCGCTCTGCGATGGAAGAGAGGATGAAATTGTCAAAAGCATTAAGAACAGCTTCACCGGCGAGGTAATAGTCGGACATGACCTTCTCGAAATTGAACTGTGATATCAATAGTTCCTCTATATCTACGATAATCTTCGGTCATAACTGGACCAAGGCTCACTAGAAAACCGATTTAACTGTGACTTCAGAGAATATTCCTGCGGCATGACATGATGAAGTGCAAGTGTGGTTCATCAAAAGATGCCTCCGCAGAATGCGAAGTCTGCGGATTCACGGTCTGCGAATTGTGGCTTCGCTGGTCAACTACTCCATCGTTTGACATCTTACCATGCGTTGGAAGACCACGCGCCTAACACACTAAATTCAAAGACCTCCTAGACTAGTCTTGCACTATTGCCTCAATCCGTCTCGACCTAACCGCTTTTACAAATGCGGCGTGATCACGTTCTGTCTGGTCCGCATAGTCTCTCGCAAATTTCACTATCGCCGAGTCAAAAACATCTTTCTTACCTAGATAGCCTCTGATCTCTGGCGCCTTACCTGAGCGAGCGTGTGCGCGTGCAAGCGTCAAACCTGTGGCCTGAGCGTAGCGGAACAGTCGTGGGCCGTTGAACGATTCGACAACGGGTTTAATCTTCCAATCTCTCAGTTGACGCACGAAGAAATGACGGCTCTTGTTTCTGCCCGTCGTCCAGCCAAGGAAGATGTCACTAGCTGATTGCATAAGTCGCTGGCCCATAACCACTCGCTGGCCATGATGCTTGTACTTGCTTCTACCCGCGTACGGTTCGAGGACCGAAGCGTTGACTTGCTTGAGTTGAAGGAAGAGTGGATCATCCGGTGAAGCCATGAACAACACAACATAGCATGACATACCAACGCTGCCAATGCCGACCACTTTATTTGCAATATCAATAAAACGAAAGTTGTCCAACAGGACACGGTGGCTTTCCGGCAGCGTTTCGCGAAATCGACTAAGGACTCCGAGTATCACTCGTTCAGCTTTCTTTTCGGTAGCATCACCGATATGGAAGATAAGAGGGGGCTCATCTTTGATCACAACCTTTCCGTCTTTGAGCGTTGTCATCGCGGGAAAATATCCGCTACGCTCTTTCTTGCTTTCTTAACTTTGCCCCTCATTTTTTTGATCCATTTGGAGTCCCCGGTATCCGTCAGGAATGTCTCCAGTTCAAGTTTGGTGTACCATACGTCTAGGGTGTGCATGCGAGCAAATTCAGCCATTCGCGTTCGGTAGGTTCTCACAAGCTCACGCACCGCAGCCAAACTTTCTTTCTCAGGAAGCCCGTTATTTCTACCTGCAACCACAAAACTTGCAGCGAGTCGTTTCAGATCCCATTCCCATGGTGCAGGCAACGTCTCATCAAAATCGTTAATGTCGAAAATCAGATTGCGTTCCGGTGTTGCAAAGACACCAAAGTTTACCAGATGGCAATCTCCACAAGCTTGGACCCGGATATCGCTGATCGGCGTACCTGCTAAATCAGCAGCCATAACCGCAGCTGAGCCGCGTAGGAAAGCAAAGGGTGATTGCATCATGCGACCGAACCGAATCGGCACTAGAGATGGAATTCGTGCCTTATTTTGTTCAATCAAAACTTTGATTGGGTCACGACGATTCCTATGGGCTTTCCAACCAGCATGGCTACTCAGGGGAGTCGCATCTCGCAACGCCTTCCCAGCAGCAATTCGCTCGTCTATCGACAGAGCAGATTTCTTAAAGGAATGTTTTTCCGTCAACCCAGAAAACGCCATCCCGTCTAGTTACTCGGTCGACATTTTTATCAATTATCGAACTATGACACCACGATTGGTCCATGGGACAACACTATTCTCGTGTTGCGGTAGACCGAACACCGACGATTTGCTGAGGGAGTAACGGAACAAGTAACGTTAGTACCAGAGCAGATGCTCGAGAACTAAGTGGATTCGGATTGTTACGCCACTAAAAATCTTGTAAATCTAACGGTCCGATTCTTGCGAAAATCGTTCGGGTTGTAGAAATCAGTTAATTCTTCTTATTTCTGCTTCACGTTAGTAGCGATCGTCCCGCCTTTTGCTTCCTTGATTTTCATGTTGACGCTTTCCCGGGTTAATCCGGCAGACATGGCGCTTTTGAGAATTTCTTTCCTCAACTCTTTGCAAGTATCTCTCAGTGCAAAATAGCGAAGTGCGTTTTCGCCGTTGCCGTTCTTTATGTCCTCGAACAGGTCATCGCACTCATTTTCCCGTTCAACCAAGTCATGGATTTTGCTGTCGAATTCACCAAAACCCGTCGTCATCAAGATCATAGCCTCATTGGGACACTTGGTATAAATTGCTTAGTCCAAATGTAATCAAATAAACACGTGCAATTTTTGCGTCAGGTTGCCGTGAATGCTGCTAAGTGTCATCCTTATGCTCAGAATCAGCGTATTACGCTCAACATCGTCAAATTTGAACCAGCTCACTTGAAGGCCTGGACGAGTCGAGTTGGATCAATATTTCGACTCCTACTGTACTCCTAGATAGTTTCAGATTTTGCCGGCGGCGCCGACAATCTACCGAATATAGCAGAACACTATTATCAAAGCCAATTTAGCTACTTCACCCAATCTGGAAGAGATGGAACTGATCATATTAGGGAGGGAGAGTAAGGATGACGAATAAACTACAAGACTTCCTCAATCAAGTACGTGCCCGTAGTATCGGCTCGTTACTAACAGAACTGGTGCAGGTCCCATCAGGAAGTGCCGTGTCGAAAGTCATAGCGTTGATTCGTGAACGCGGTGTCTATGAAGTATTTCTACCCGAGGAATCTCGGTGCGGCATGATCTCCGCAAGAGACATCCTTCGGTGCACGAATATTGGCAGTACGAAACTCTCCATTCTGACATCATACGTGCCTGTGTTGGCTTCTGATGCTACGGTTGGTGAAGCTGCAAGAATAATGTCAGATTACCGCATAAGAAGTGTCCCCGTTACAGACGGTCAAAAAATAATTTCTCAGGTAACTTCGACGAACCTCATCGGCCAACTGAAAGGAGCCAGTGAGGCCCCCATAACATCGATAACTACGAGCGACCCGATAACCTTGGAGGTTAGGTGATAGCGTTGCCAAGGCACGAGAAATCATGGGTAGAAAGCGGATTGATCATCTACCCATAAGATCCGATAAGACATTGGTGGGCATACTGACTTCGGTGCAGATCATTCCCCACATTTCTGTTCCGGAACGTGTCGGCCACGAATCGGTTAGCCCTGAAATTCAACGAAACCTGGATTTTCCGGTGAAAGGCATTATGGACTCCAACCCCTTGACCTGCAATCCGCAAACCACTACGACGCAAGCGCTTCAATTAATGCTCGAAAGCGATAAGACATATGTTTTGGTTACCCAATGGGAAGAACTCCAGGGGATAGCCACTCATCGAGATTTCATGACACTTCTAGCGGAAGCTGAGCCTGAACCAGAAGTGCCAGTGTATATCGTCGGATTGCCCGATGATCCATTCGAGGCTGAAACAGCGAAAACGAAATTCAAACGAGCCGTAAGTCAGTTGCATAAAGTGGTCCCGGACATTATCGAAGCGCGATCAGTAATTAAGACGAAACTCAGCGACCCAAAGAAGGAGAGAGGAAGATACGAGGTTACGGTACACATCAGGACATCAAAGGACACATACAGCTTCGAAGATAGCGGCTGGGACTTACCAAGCATCTATGATGCCGTAACAGACAGATTTAAACGAGTACTGACGCAGAAGCAGCAACAGAGAAAAATACGTGACAGAGAAACCTCGTAGGAATTAACATAATCTGCCAGATTCGAGGAACCATCCATGCTACTTCCGACAAAAATGAAACGAGTGGAAATCATAGTTCCACAAAGAAAATTCGAAGACGCGATGCTCTACCTTCGTGAACTCAACATAATTGAATTACTCGACGTAAAAGAGATGATCAAGGGATATGGAGAAGGCGTAAGTTCCGCTACAGTTTCGGATAGACTTTACAGATTAACCACCCTTGAATCAAAAATAAATTCCGTAACCACCGCTTTGGGGATTATCTCACTTCCCGCAAAAGAAAAAATTCCTGTAGATGCACGAATATCCGACGATAGCCTCGGCGAAATTGAAAAGAGAGTTTCTGAAATCGAACAGCAAGTTACTTCAATAACCAACGAAAAGCAGTCGTTAGAATCCACCATTGATTACGCCGAACGCCAGCTCAGATTAAACATAGAAGAAATAATGAAAATCGAAATCATAGACTCCCCCGAGGGACGGAACAAACTTGAGGAGATAGTAGCCAGCATATACCAATCTTTGAAACCTTCGGAACTGAAAATTACGGGACCGATCAGCGACATTGTTCAAGCAAAAGCGATCGAAAACGCCGTAGTCAAAGACATTTCCGATGAGATAGCGAGAATTTTAGCTGCCAAAGGCGATCAAGCAGCAATCGCTACCGCTATCACTGCGACATTAGGCCTAAAACTGAAGAGCTTAGCCAAGAAGCAACCGGCTATCGTACCAAAGCTCAAGCAGAATTGAAGAAGCAAAAGACCGACTTAGCGAACTAAACGAAAAAATCGTAGAGATTAAACGAAGCGACGGCGAATATCTTCTCGTTCAACGAGAAGTTATCGCAGCCGAACGAGCGTTCGAACAAGCAAAGGGACTGTGCGGAAAAACTGAATCCACTTACATGATTGAAGGCTGGATGCCTACAGCAAACATAAACGAGGTCTCCTCAAAACTCAAGACGATCTGCAACGGAGAACTAATCTTTCGAGACTGGGTCAGCCATAATGCTCCAACACGCTTGAACAACCCGAAATCGCTTGGAATCTTCGAGAAGCTGACGACAGGTTTTGGAATCCCGAAGAGCGATGAAGTAGATCCAACAGTACTCTGGCTCATAACTTACCCGATCTTCTTCGGATTCATGTTCGGGGACGTAGGAAGCGGGATAGTGGTCATAATTGTCTCAAGCATAATTTACATGTACAAAAAACGCGGGCTGGTGATTCCCGACGTCGCCTATGGTGGTATGGGCGGAGTCTTCAACATGGTTATTCAGGGAGCAGGGCTGCTTATTTTCAGCGGTGCTGCGGCACTCGTCGTAGGATTCCTTTACGGCACAGTTTTCGGAAACGCTCAATGGTTCAGAATGCTGACTGGACTTCCAGGTCCACTATGGTTTGAACCATTCGAGAACATTCGACTAATGCTAAGACTATCCATAACCATAGGAGTAATCCACATAATTTCCGGAATAACGTTGGACATCTTCAACAAGGCTAGGGTCAGAGAATTCCGCGAATTAATCGCCGGCCCTCTCGTCTGGCTCTGGTTCTACGGTGCCTTCGGCATAACACTGCTTGAATACGGCCTAAGATTCCCGAACTATCTCTTCAACCCGCAAAACGGCATGGACCTTTTCCTTAGGATGGGTGTGCCAATAATCGCAATGTTCGTGTTGAAAATCATAACTGAAGGCCCAATGGGCCTAATGCATGCTTTCGAGAATCTGCTCGCATCTCTATCTCATACAATATCTTACGTCCGAATACTCGCAATGAAATTGATTGAAAGTGTTTTCTACAACCTGTTCGCGGCTGTTCTGATATTCTTCACCGCCTGGGGAACAATCACTGGTACGGTTCTAGGATACACTCTCTTCGCAGCATTGACAATCGTAATGATTCTGATACTCGAGACTGCGTTCGTTTTCATGCAGTCACTTCGACTGATGTGGGTGGAATTCTTCTTAAAGTTCTATTCAGGTGAAGGAACAGCATTCAAGCCATATGGCACAGAAAGAACCTATACTCGAGTTAGAACCGGCTTGATATAGGCAGTTACGCACGACTGCAAGGCGCACCCACTCGCCACTTTGAACAGACAAACTTTGCGTTTATATCCGTGGCTGTCGCTTCGCTTTCAGACACTTGACTTGGAGTTGATTCGGTACGAGCCTGCCTAACCCTATACAAATTCAGCAGAACGTAGCCGACATTGTCGCGGAGCTGCAAGAATATGGGTTGACCAGAAATGAGGCTCGAGTACTCTTCTTTCTAGCTAAGACTGGCCCGTCGAAAGCAAGCGAGATAGCTCATGAAGTTCAGATAAACCGAACTGAGACATATCGAACCATCAGGAATCTGCAACGGCGCGGACTCGTCGAGGCAACACTGGAAAGGCCTGTCAGATTTCAATCGGTCCCCTTCGACAAATGCCTACACATACTCATCCATGAGAGAAAAGCCAGACTGAGAATACTAGAGCAACGTGGCGAAAGCCTACGCCGACAATTCGATGACATGCGCGTTGAACATGTTGCCCAAGATGTCGAAAGATTTCAAGTGATTGAAGGTCAAATACGAATAGAACAGCGCCTTCAATCCATGTACAATCAAGCACGAAAGTCTGTCATGACTGTATTCTCATCGTCCGAAATCGTTCGAGCCGATACCTCAGGGCTCTTTGATCTCTTAGCCCAGGTTGCTAGGAACAAAATGCGAATTCGAGTAATTACCGAAATCAACCAATCAAACCTTGAAGTTCTTCAGAAACTGGACGAAGGAATTCAGGTCAGGCATTTGGACTTGAAAGCAAGACCCGTTCCTCGCGTTTCAATCATCGATGATAACGAAGCCATCTTTGAAATAACTACCGGTGACGAAACCCACCGAAGTGAGGAAGTCGCCTTATGGATAAACAGTCGTGCTTTTGTAAGAAATCTGCAGGCTTACTTTGAAGAGATGTGGAACTCCGGAACACCTTCTGATGGAAGGATAGAAGCCCTGAAAAAGGGAGTCCAACCAGACGACGTGCGCATCGTGAAAGGCAGAGCAGAAGTAAACAGCAAGCTGAACGACATGATCGCAGGCGCCAAAAACAGTGTTGAAATTTGGACTACGATGCGAGGAATTCAAGCACTAGCGAACTTTCATCTAGAATCACTGAAGCAGGCGAAAGTAAGAGGAGTAAAAATACGGATCATCGCACCAATCACGAGCGAAAATACGGACGGTGCACGAAAACTTGTACCGTTTTCGGAACTCAGATATTCGGAAGCCCTTGGCCCCGCCGGCATAATTATGTCGGATCAACGTGAACTCTTATTGTACGAACGACTGCCGGACGATAACAGCTTTGATGTGGGAGCAGACGTAGGTTTCTGGACGAACAGCCAACGATTCACGGAGACTATGAGTCGAGCATATGACGCATTGTGGAAAGGAGTATTCGCAATTTATCCCTCAAAGCGCCGTGGCTTACATCGATAACTGATCGATGGTCCCTCATCGACGGTTGTTGCCTCCCCTGACTAAAGTCAAAATTGGTTGCATACTCCCTCTAGAGACAGGCAATTTTGATCGAGTCGTGGAAGCGGCTCGGCAATGTGAGAAGCTAGGTTACGATAGTGTATGGGCGTTTGATCATTTAGCACCATACTGGACTAGAGCAAGAAATAGCCTAGAATGCTGGAGTGTCCTGTCAGCATTAGCAGAACGCACCAGCAGAGTGAAAATCGGAAGTATGGTCACAAACGTGACGCTGCGACATCCCGTCACTTTAGCAAGAATAACCAGCAGCCTCGACGTAATCAGCAAGGGTCGGCTAATCCTCGGACTTGGAACCGGCGACAGATTGAGTCGAACTGAACTAACATCTTATGGCTACTCATTCGACAACGTTGAGACACGAGTCGGTCGTCTAAATGAAACTGTAGAAATTCTAAAAGCTGCATGGACCGGTAAAGAATTCACATTCAAAGGTCAACACTACCAAATCTCACACCTCACGAACAATCTTAAACCAATCCAAAAACCAAATCCGCCCATATGGTTAGGTGGAAAACATCGAAAGATAATCGACATCATCGCCAAGTCATGCGACGGCTGGAACTATTGGGAACTAAAGAAAAGCGAATCCAACGAAAGATTACGGTACCTCCGAAAAAAATGTCTCTCATTACAGCGCCCATTTGACAAAATAGTCAAATCCTGGTCAGGATCGTTGCATCAAAGGACGCTTGATAAGGAAAAAATTCTTGCCACACTACGAAGCGAAGTGAACCATGAAACGAAGTATCTGGTAGCATCGTTCGGACCACAAGGCAATTCTAAGAACTATGAAATCTTCGCTGAAGCTGCAACTCAGTTTTAGGAAAAGCTTGCGAGATCTAGCACAAGTAAATGGTTAAAACGTTCAGTCACGAGTCTTATAATCTCCAAAGGGGCGGATCGCTCAATGAAAAGATCAATGAAACTCTTTGAGCGACTGCTGGATACCGATCTAAAAGCGGACATACTCACTTTATTCCACAACGATCCGAATATGTCCGACACCGCGGACGAGCTGGCGAGAAAGATTGGACGAAACACTGCTGACATACAACGCGAACTTGACGATCTAAGCGAACTAGGAATACTGAAAAAAGTTGAAGTATACTCGTTCGGGCTAGACAGAGACCGAGAAATTCAAGACGCGATTTCGAAGCAGCTCGCATTAGGCGAAATCGTTGAAACCACCCAATCGGCTGTAGCGGGCACTGGATTACCAAGAATAAGAACCGGCCTCGAAGTACTTGATAAAGTGCTTCCAGACGGACTGCCTACAATAGGCACCGTACTTCTTCTCAGCGATCCAGGATCAGGTGAAGAAAGCCTGATTGCTCATTTCGTGAGTCGACAAGTTCAGGCAGGGAAACCAGTCGTATATGTCACCTTGGATAATTTCCCAGCAAACATCAGACAGATTGTTCAATCTCAAATGACAAGCGAAACCGTAGACTGGTCTTCTCTTATCTTCGTAGATTGCTACTCGAAAACCGTAGGTGTTGAAAGCGACGAACCTCACGTTGAAGATCCGGAAAACCTATCAGCCATCAGCATCGCGATCTCCGACATAATGAGCAAGAAAACTATCTCACTCATCGTCCTAGACTCATTCAACACCTTGATCCGAAGGAGAGGAGTGCGATCGGCCATCGAATTCTTACGGGTAATGGTTGCAAGAGCACGACAGGCAAAATGCCTATCACTGGTAACCATGAACCGAAAAGCATTCCATCCGGCCATGGTAGCTTCAGGCCAAGACGTCGTGGACGGAGTCATCGAACTGAAAATAGAGGAAAGCAACGAAGGGATCGCACGTTCTCTACGAATCCTGAAAATGATCGGGATAAAACACCTTACAACATGGACTCCGTACGACATTTCAGATGAAGGCAAATTTGTCCTAACGAAACGAGCCACTGGCACGCAGCCTGGCTAGCCTAGCTCTTTTAGTTTTGCTGGCAGATATTTGTCAACGATGTAGGCAAGACCGTATCGACTGAATGCTTCCTGTTCAGATTTTCTTTTTACCTTCAAGAACGTTTGAATTTCCTGCTTCCATAATTTACCTTCGTATCGTGGATCTTTGTCGAGCTCGTAGAGTCGTTTAATGTCTAGGTCGGTAAGCGGATCACTCGGCAACTTGTAATCAACAATATCAGATGCCCAAACCCCTGCCCATTTCGCGTCGGGCGTGTTTAGATCTCGCAAATGTGCTGCGTTGGCCGAGCCGGAGATTATGACGTTCGCTATGTGCATACCCCAGGGATCTGCGTCACAGAAAATGTAGACTGGAAGTCCCAATTCGTTGTTCATTCGCCTTAGCAAGGCCCTAGTAGCTCGAGGAGCCTGTCCGGCAGTATGAATCAACAATGCTTTGAATTTCTCGTGCACCCTCTCTTCGATGAATCTGGTGAAAAGACCGCCCTTTTCGATCGCGATTATTTTGTCGGCTTTACATTCCACAAATTCTGCGTTCGTTAGCGCTGGACCGATCATCATTCCGTCCGGATGAGATGAAAGATTCAGCGTTTTCCCTTCGTAACCTGGGACCGTATACTGAATAGTGAGATCACCGAAGATTGCACTGCGTTCTTCAGGAAAAACGTTGAAGTCTTCTCTCGAATGTCCGAGTACAGTTTCCAGATCAGTAATTATGTCGTCGCTTTCAGCCTGATCGGTAAAGCTCATTTCATATGCCTGAGCAGAATAGAATACATCTCGAAGAGTCGAAGTCTTCCGTTCAGAAGATAGTTCGTTGACGAATGAACCTGTCCAAACCAGCTGCGTAAGAGGTCTGACGTGTCGAATGTTGCGGGCGCTACGATTTACATAATGGTCACCTAAAACGTACTGTCTGACATGTTTATCGTAGTTTATGTTGGTGATCGATCTGCTTGGCATTTTGACTGCGGGCCACTGTTTGTGGGAGAGTTGCGCATACAGTTGCTCCCCCAAGTCTTTCAGGCTTGAAAGAACTACTGTGCGCTTCTCTTCGGCTCGATTAGATCTCTTCGCTGCCTTCGTCTTCTTGTTCTTCATGTCTTAGCACGCCCTTGAGCAACGGAGTTACATCGACAGGCTTCTTTTTAGCTAGTTTCGCCGAGAACGTTGCGATCTTCGGAAGATACTTTTCGAAAACATCAAGCCTACGTTTATCATGAGCTAAGTTAATCTTCTTAGACAAAAATAACGATAGTTGACGAGAAACTTCACGAAGCGCATTGACTATCTCCCTTTCAACGTCAGGTCTGTCCGCTATGAACTCTTTCCCGACGGTTTTGTACGGAACCTTGGTTGAGCAAATATGCACGAACACCGCTATCGGCATGTCTGGGGAGACTTTGTAGTGCCGCCAATCTATTCCGCCGTTAACGACCTTCCATGAAACATCGCTTGCTTCGTCGAACAACAACGGGATTTTATTTGCGAACCTGAACAGTTTGACACCTTGGCCTTGCTCTATTTGGCCTCCATACGCTACACCGACTTCAATAATGAATGGAAAGCCGGAATAGGCTGAGGGCTTTCTCTGATACACAGAAACAAATTCGGGTGATAATTCCTTTCGGATTCCAGCCTCAAGTAATTCTTCGCCAAGTGGTGAAAGGCAACTGGCGTCTGGTGGTAGGAACTTGAAGTTTTTCATGCCATTTACAAGTTGGACTATCTCGTCCGGTGTAAGTTTCTTAGGATTCTTCTTGTTCGGAATATTTACTTGTTGAAGGAAACTTGTTGCGATTGTCTTACCGACTCTGTGAAAGTTATTCTTAAGGAAATCTACCATCGTGTGCTCCTTGGCGACATCGATTAGTCGTCTCATCGTTTCAACGTCTACTCCGTAGGGATGAGGCAGCGTCTCTAGAGGCGGTTTAGGCATCTTCAATGTGGCTCTGTCGAATCGATATAATCGTCCTCTCGGATCGACGTATGTTATAGAGGCGTAAGGAGCCACGATCGCAGTCTGCATCAAGTACTCCAATATTTTAGGCATGGCACGTGTATAGTCAGCTTCCGTGGAAAATTCTATGACTGTTCCATGCCACCGATCTTGGTTTGGAATTGTTCGGTGATTCAGTATGAGCGGTCTATTCTTCTGAATATCAATGGCAAGCTCGTACTGATGAATTTTCGTTGGTCCGACACTGGAAGTAATAGTAGCTTTTCCATGGGTCGTGATCTGGCCGTATAGCAGAGCCATCTTCCCGCCTAATCCAAATGTTCCGCACGTCTGACGAAGTTTGTATTTAGATCCGAACAGTACCTGACCAAAAGCAGAAGGAACGATGTCGGCTGGGATCCCTATTCCGTTATCTTCAATGTGGACGCGGTAGATTCCGGGTCCCTCCGTTGGTCCTGACTCGTGAGAGACGCGAAGGTAGATTTCTGGCGGGATCTCTCGAGTCTCACATGCATCCAGTGAATTCTCTACAAGTTCTCTTATTGTAGAGTAGATCGCTCGAGATGGGTTGGTGAAGCCTGCAATGTCACGGTTTCTGTAGAAGAAGTCGGCTGCGGATATTTCCTGGAAAACTTCTTGAAGCGACATTAACTTTCCCATATTAGTACTGAGTAACTCAACTTTGGCGCAGCATAACGGTTACGTTGGTGGTTTCTGCCAGAGTTCAAGCGTCTCTCTCTTCTTGCTTTCGCTTTTTCTCTTTCTAAGGAGTTTGTACACGGTGGAATGCTGTTTGCCTTTCAGAAGTAACTCTATTGCTTCCCTCGCGGCAGTAACGGTTTCATAGTCACCGAGCATAGAGATCGTGTGTCCGTACACTGAAATTTTGGCATTAGTCATTTCCTCGATCAATCTCCTGATCTTACCCTCACGGCCGATCACTCGTCCTTTCAGCCTTGCGATCTCGCGTTCATTCTTTCCAAGTGTTTCTCTCAAATCAATTACGTCGAGAACTATATCGTCATCCATAAGCTTCAACGCACGTTCTGGAGAAAAACCGCGGCCGATGGCGAGGACAACGTCTCGGGCACGAAGTATGGTAGTCGGATCGGATGAGTCTGCTGGCGGGACGATGTCAATTACACCCGTTTCGCTTTGGATTAACAACCGAGAGTTGAAGGCTTCTTCGATCTTGTTTTTTGTTACCCCTTCTCGCCCTATAACGACACCAACCCTTTCCAAAGGAATAGTGGTGCTAATTTTGGTTTCAGTCGACACCGGTAACCCACCTTGTCAATCGTTCGATAGGTGCAACCGTTACACCGATTTTCGTAAAGTATCCGTTTAGCTGGTCTAAGTCCCTTTTCAAGAAGATGGCTGCCATTGGATGTTCCGGGGGCACCGCTTGAGCGAAATCTATCAACACTGGTTGCTTACCGAGCATCATTATATTGTATTCACTCAGGTCGCCATGTACAAGTTGTGCTTTCTGATATAGTGTTCTGATTGCTTCAGCGATCTTGTCGTAAACTCGTGCAGGATGATCAAGCGGAGTTTCCCGTAGCAACGGAGCCGGATTGCCGTTTTTCCCAATAAATTCCATCACCAGAACATTTCCTGCAACTTTTATTGGGGCGGGAACGCGTACTCCTGCAGATTTGGCTTGCTGGAGGTTTCTAAATTCCTTTGAGGTCCACAAGTTTACGAGAGAACGTGTGTCACTTCTCGTGTTCTTGAATCGCTCATCTCCTCGCACATAAGCGAGACGTCCTCTCTTGAATTCTCCTGAGGTCGTAAGAAAAATTTTTATCGCTATGGTTTCCTTCCTCTTTCCATAACCCCAATAAATTCGAGCCTCCTTGCCTGAACGTAAGACACCGAAGATGTTCTTGATGGTTCCGCGGTTTAGCATCCTATAGATAATCATGAGCGTGGATCTATCGAATACTTCTTCCAGCGAATCCATTTCTTCGCTGCGTTTTTCTTTCATTAATTCATGAATTTCGTAATGAGCTACTTTTCGTCTAAGCTTTCGCTCGGCTAGAGATTCCATCGGAGAATTCGCTCCGCGAAGCATTCAGAGATCAGATAGCTAGACGTCCTTGGCCTCGCAGCCAATTTGCCTGGCTCTCGGTATAGCGCCAGAGGATATCACCTCGTGTGTCGACTTGAAAATCCCATGGCGATACCAATACGACGTCCCCGACTTTTATCCACACCCTGCGCTTCATTTTTCCGCGTATGCGACAGACTCGGTCATGGCTGTCTCCACACTTTACCATCAACCTATCGTAGCCGAGCATTTGGGTGACAACTCCAAGCAGTTGGCCTTCTTCAGGCATGACCATTTCTCGAAGTTCGCCTTCGCTCAGGACTTTCTTCTTTCCCATGCTTTCCACCGAAGCTAAGCCGCACTAGGTTCGATGAGAAGCGACCGAAGTATTAGAGGTTTCTTACCTTCATGCGATTATCATAATTCAAACACGAGATTCGGAGGATTTCGAGGCGGGATTATACTCGGACGATCTGTACGTGTTGGATTCCTGCGATTCGAAGTATTGCTGACGGACTGACCAAGCCCGCGCTCACGGCCGCGTCAACTATACGATTACCAACCAAGTTTGCAATATCGGCGGTTGAGATTGCACGTAATGCTTCTTGAACCGTCGTTGCCACTCCCTTATAGAAATCGGATCTTATTTCAAGCTTCAGTCTACCGTCTCTGTAAGTTTCCCCTATCAGTCCAGTATCACATACGGCTACCATCGTATACTTAGAATCTTTGAAGACTTTGAGGAATACTTCGCTCACTTAATTGCACTTTCTCACACAGGAAGGATCGATGACCTTGCACCGCAGGCCTCACATCTAAGAAAAAGGTATCTTCCTTCCTTCTCGATTTTAGTGTCTGGGCGATTACAAATTGGACAGATGACATATCGTTGGGCGTAAATGTTCAGTAACCTAGTTACCGTAGCCACATCGAATCTCCCTTGGAAGATAGCTCTTGATCCATCTAGAGAAGCAGCGGTAGCCAGCTCTCGTGTTAGGAACTTGAGCAGATGATGCGGGTCTCGATTAATTCTGGTACTGATGTCATCAAAATTTTGAATGATCGTTCTCCTTCCCATTCTAATCCCGACGACTTTCGGAATTTCGAACCTTTCTCCTGTACCCTGGGTACTGGGCAAGTTCGAATATGCCCTGTCCAGTAGTTTCGCGTATTCATCGCTCAAAGGTTCGCATCTAAGAGTGAACCTGTTGAGAGTCATATTTGTTGATTCCCTTTTTTCTGAACCAAACATTAATCAGCCTACACTCGAATTAGCAGATTTCTTGATCCTAATGAACGCTTGTCATCAAAAGTATGTGCGATGATGTCAGAAAGGAAAATGACAACGGAAGGCGTATGATATGGGCAAATGGATCATTAATTCTGCTTGGCCTTACGTTAATTCGGTGCCGCATCTCGGCACCTTCATACATCTTCTGAGTGCAGACGTCTACGCTCGCTACCTACGCCTTAGAGGAGAAGAAGTGATCGCGGTCACAGGATCTGATGAGCATGGCACACCAATTGAGATTGAAGCAATCAAAAGAGGAGTTTCACCGAGACAGCTTACAGACGAGATTCACAAGCATATTTGCGAACTCTTAGCAGCATATAATATCCGATTTGACAATTATACTCGAACAGAAAGCCCAGTTCACATGAAATATACGCAGGATCTTCTAAGACAAGTCTACGACAACGGCCATGTCTACACTCAAAACGTAACCTTGCCGTACTGTCAAAAGGACCAACGTTTTCTCCCCGATCGTTTTGTACAGGGAACGTGTCCACACTGCCACTTCGAAGATGCGAGAGGCGATCAATGTGACGCCTGCGGTCGAGTTTTGGATCCCCTAGAACTTCTGAATCCTCGATGCGTATTCTGCGGATCGACTCCCGAAGTAAGGACGTCCAAACATTGGTTCTTTGATTTGCCGAAGTTCCGTGACCAGCTTCAATCGATCGTTCAAAATAACAAGAGACTTCCAGAAAACGCACGTAACTTCTCACTACGATGGCTTGAGGAGGGTCTTAAGCCACGTGCGTTGACGCGTGATAATAAGTGGGGAATCCCTGCGCCATTTCCCGGTGCCGAAGATAAGACAATTTACGTCTGGTTCGAAGCAGTACTGGGATACGTATCAGCTTCAATTGAGTGGGCTGAACAAAACGGAAAACCTGAAGCATGGAAGGACTTCTGGTTCGATCCATCAACTCGCAATGTCCATTTCATAGGTAAAGACAACATCCCATTTCACACGATAATCTTCCCATCACTACTGTTGGCTAGCAACCAACACTACGTAATGCCGTGGCAGGTTTCCTCAACAGAATTCATACTCTTCGAAGGACAGAAGTTCTCCAAAAGCAAGAAGATCGGCGTATGGATAGATGACGCATTGAAAATTGCGCCCGGCGAATATTGGCGTTACGTTTTGATTGCCATTCGACCAGAAGCGCGTGACGCAAATTTCACTTGGCGAGACTTCGAATCACACGTGAATAGCGAACTCAATGATGTACTCGGAAACTTCATTCATCGAACGCTCACTTTTATCAACAACTCATTCGACTCCACAATCCCCGATGCTAAGAATCTTAATGAGACGGACGAGAAAATTGTTAACCTCATCACGAATTCACCTGCAAAGATCGCTGCGTTACTTGACAATTTTGAACTCCGAAACGGCCTCGCGGCAATTATTGATATCGCTCGCACCGGCAACCAGTACCTGAGCGAAAGAGAACCCTGGCACCTGATAAAAACCGACCGAGAAAAGACAGCTACAACATTACATCTTGCCAGCCAACTTGTACGGTCAATCGGAATCATGCTCGCACCATTTTTACCCGAAACATCCGAACACATTCAAAATCAACTCAACCTCAGAGAGAAACAAAACTGGTGGGATGCAGGGAAGATGACCTTGAAAACAGGCCATATCATTAACAAATCTGAACCGCTTTTCCACAAGATTCTAGTAAACAAAACATAGGTGAAACAGATGCCCATCCTGAAATTAGATCTCCACGTTCACACTACGGGGTCAAATGACGCACACACGAAAATCGAAGTACTGCCTGAACTACTTCGACGCCGTGGGCTCGACGGAGTAGCGATAACAGAGCACGACAACTTCAATCCGACCACACAATGTGAAGGAGTAATAATTCTGCCCTCGATTGAAGTTACTACGCGCGATGGGCACATAATCGGTTTAGGTATTCATGAGATAATTCCTCCTCGCTTATCAGCAGATGAGACGATCAATCGAATACATGAACAAGGCGGAGTTGCCGTAGTCCCACATCCATACGACCCAGTATGCGAATGCGTGAAAATCGGACGATTGAAAGTGAGACCTGATGCGGTCGAGACGGTTAATTCAGACGCAGTCTCGTTTCACATATCGAATTGGTTGGCAAGAAGAGATGCACTTAAGTTCGAACTTCCACAAGTTGGAGGCAGTGACTCGCATATCCCTCAAACGGTTGGTGACGCTTACACGGTAATTAATAGCCCGACTACTGACATAGCGGATATTTTGCAAGCAATTAAATCAGGTAAGGTATCTCCAGCTGGAAGCGCAACATCGATACTGAATAAAGTTCGGAAGTTGCGTTATAAGTTTGTCAATTAATTGTTTATTTTTCTAGCTGCGTGAGAGGGAGATCAATTGCAACTTCGCCGTCCGGTTCTGACTCCATCTGGTATAACTCGTTGAGTAGATTTTGTAGTTGAAGTTTTCGCTTTAATTCAGGAAACTCGCGTTGACGTTGGAACGGAGTCGACACGTCACAGTACCTCTGCGTCGATTAGTAAACGCGATAGCGTATTACTCCTCTACGCATGAATAACGAAAGAAGCACGATGTCGTGAGCAGCGATTGACAAGTTGTCTACTTGCGGCGGAAATTACCCTCCACCGACTGGAGGAATTATCGCGAAAACGCTTCCATCCTGCAACGTCGTAGAAAATCCATTCAACGCAGAAATTAGTTTGTCTCCTAACAGATACTGAATTGAGGTTCGCGGTTCACCAGTCTTGGGGTCGATTATGTATTCCTTCAATTTTTCATGCTTGGAGCTTAAGAATGCGAGAAGCTCCAACACCGTGATGCCGTCCTTGAGGTTCAGAACCTCTTCGCGCAAGTTTACCAGTTCACGTATTATGGCGAAATATTGAACTGTTACTTTCAGAGTTTATTCACCATCTTCAGGGATTACTATTCCATCTTAGTCGCATAGTCTTAGGCCTATTGGCTTTTGCCTCATCAATCCTGGTCACGCTTGTCGCAGTAGGGCTGTTTCGTAGTGATTCAGGATTCGAGTAGGCCTCTTCGCTAATTCGCTTAAACCCCTCTATCATCGCGTCTAGCTCGTTCTTGCTTACAGTCTCAGTTGGTTCAGCCATCATTGATTCCTCGACGATGGTAGGAAAGTAGACGGTGGGTGGATGGACGCCGAAATCAAGCAATCGTTTCGCCACTAGAAGTGCAGAGACACCGGTCTCCTTGGATAGGGTAGACGCGGAGAGGACGAATTCATGTTTCCTCGGTACGCCTTCTGCGTAGGGGAGGGAGAATCCTTTGATTTTTTGGAGTTGTTGGGCGAGGTAATTCGAATTGAGCACGGCGACCTCAGATACGCCTTCAAGCCCTTCTTTACCGTGCAGGAGCATGAACGCGTATGCTCGGAGGACGACTGCGATGCTGCCGTAATATGACCTTACCTTTCCGATCGTTTTGGGTTTATTATAGTTCAAGAGGTATTTCGTGCCATCATATTCCACCGTTGGGACCGGAAGGTAATCGGCAAGTCGTTTTGTGACACCCACCGGACCGGATCCTGGTCCCCCGCCGCCGTGCGGAGTTGCGAAGGTTTTGTGAAGGTTAATGTGAACTATATCGAAACCCATGCGTCCAGGTTTAGCTTTTCCCATTATCGCGTTTAGGTTTGCTCCATCGTAGTACAGTAGTCCTCCCGAGTCGTGCACTATGCCTGCGATCTCCAATATCTCTCGCTCAAAAATGCCCAGAGTGTTTGGATTCGTGATCATTAGCCCTGCCGTTCGCTGTCCAACAGCGCTCTTTAACGCGTCCGTATCTACACATCCGTCTTTTGACGGAACTTCAACGACCTTGTAGCCCCCCATTGCAGCACTGGCAGGGTTAGTACCGTGCGCAGAATCTGGAACAATTATTTCGTCTCTGGCTTTGTCGTTCCTATCGTTATGGTAAGCACGCAACAGCAACACTCCTGTATATTCCCCATGGGCTCCAGCAGCCGGTTGCAGAGTTATCTCATCCATACCAACAATATTGGCGAGAAACTTTGAAGCGTCATACATGATCTGGAGTATCCCTTGTAGATTCGTAGGATTCTGATACGGGTGAAGTTCCTGGATTTTATGTGAGCCAGCTATCGCGTCACATACTTTGGGATTATATTTCATCGTACAGCTGCCCAGTGGATAAATTCCTGTGTCCACGCCATAGTTTTCTTGGGACAAACGAGTGTAATGCCGTATCACCTCTATTTCCGAAACCTCTGGCAGCGTTGGAGGGACTCTTCGCCGGAGTTTTTCTGGGATATTTGCCAAGACAGCCTTGCGTTGATCGTCGTTCAGAAAACTATGGTATCCAATTTTTCCTCGCCTCGAGTATTGGAATATGAGAGGTTCTTCCCACCTTGCTTGAGCGAAATTCAAATTTTCTGAGCCCCCACAATCTTTTGCAGCCCGTTTGCTAGCATGTCTATTTCGTTTTTGGAATGAACCTCGGTTACACAATACAGAGCGGTCTGACCTAGTTCTGGGAAATGATTGCTCAAATCTAGTCCGCCCTGAATTCCAAATTTCAGCAACGTGTTGTTAATTTCAGAGACTTTCTTATCGGTTCGGTTAAAGTCGACAGTGAACTCCATATAATGAAACGCGTCGAATGCCGGGGTGGTCACTCCGTTAACTTTCCGCAGGACCTCGCATGCGTACCGCGTTCGATCGAGTATTGTCGAACTAAGATCGGCGAGTCCATCGGGCCCGAGTAGGGAGAGGTAAATTGATGCAGCCAACGCTAATAGTGCTTCGTTCGTGCAAATATTGGAAGTTGCTTTTGCCCGTCTGATATGTTGTTCGCGAGTTTGTAATGCCATGCAGTAAGCGTCCTGTTTTCCGTCTTGAGTCGTAGTTTTGCCTATAATTCGACCAGGCATCTGTCTTAGCAGCCTTTCATCTTTGCACGCGAAAATTCCGAGCAGAGGGCCTCCAAAATTCATATGGCATCCTAGAGGCTGCCCTTCTCCGATCACTATATCCGCTCCGAAATCTCCGGGCGGCTTGAGCACTCCGAGAGATGTTGGTTCTACTCCAACAATGAATAAAGCGCCAGCCTCATGGGTTAGACGTTCGATCTCTTCGCATCTTTCTTCGACGAACCCAAGAAAAGATGGATATTCCAAGTAGACGGCGGCCGTGTTCTTCGTTAGTTTCTTTTTTAGGTCTGCAATATCTATACCCCCAGTCTTTCTTTCCTGCGCCACCTCAACTTGACGAATATCTGCTGGACTTGAGAATGCTTTCAGAGTTCCCAGCCGTTCGGGGTGGATATAGTGGGGGGTAACGATTTCATTGCGGTCCGTTACTCGACTCGCCATTCTTGCTGCTTCACCTAGAGCAGTTGACCAGTCATATAGCGAACTATTCGCGTAATCCATCCCGGTAAGTTCGCAAATTAGACTTTGAAATTCGAACATTACTTGAAGCATTCCTTGCGATATTTCAGCTTGGTACGGAGTGTAGGATGTCAGAAACTCTCCGCGGCTAACAATGGCTTCAACCGCAGCGGGAACGTAATGTGGCCAGATACCTGCGCCCAAGAAGGATACAATATCACGAGTTGACGTATTCCTAGCCAAGATTCCTTCCACATATTTCCTAACTTCAATTTCCGACATTCTAGAAGGAAGATCCAGAACCGCCTTTGATCTAATTGATTCTGGAATATCAAGGAAGAGTTGGTCGATGGAATCAAGCCCTATAGCTTGCAGCATCTCGCGAAACGCTGACTTGTCACTATTCGGAATGAATGGATGGGGTTTCGACATCTCCTCACTACGCCTCAAGTTTGCAAATCACAATATTATTCGATTCGGTGCCAAAACGTGGACCAAACACAATTAAATGTTCACGATCAACTTAACAGGTAATTCAAGTGATCGTTTTATGCCCGCCAATCGAATTCACATGACGGCTATAGTCGACGACGAACACCTTCTGGCATCAGACACGAGGATTGGTAGTCACGCGCGGTTAATTGGCGATGTCAGGACAGAATCAAACGTGTTCATTGATTGCAATTCCGTTATTTATGGACCGGTTACACTGGGATCTGGCACTTACTTAGCGCCGAACTGCGTCCTTGGTTTCCCAGACTCATCTGAACTGCCCAAATTTGCACGAACAGAGAAGCTACCAACGAGGAAACCCACAATAATTGGTAAAAACTGCATAATTCGGTCTGGAACTACAATATACTCCGACGTTCACATCGCCGACAAGGTCATTTTTGGGCATAATGTCGTCATAAGAGAAGGCGTTACAGTTGGCAAGGAAACTAAACTGGGAACGAATGTAGTAATCGACGGATCATCACGGATCGGGTCTAAGGTATCCATCCAAACTGGGGTATACATTTGCACATATTCTACCGTTGAGGACCGAGTATTCCTAGGGCCACGCTGCGTGTTCACTAATGACAAATACGTAATGCAGAAGCCATTCAAGCTCGTGGGCCCGATAGTGAAGACGGGGGCAAGCATAGGAGCTAACGCGCTGCTCTTTCCAGGGGTGACAATTGGTGAGGGAGCGGTAATCGGATCGCAAGCAATGGTGAACTCTGATGTGCCAGGCCGGACAATCTTTGCAGGAATCCCGGCCAAAAAGCTCAGAACCGTCCCGAAGGAGTGGCATTCGGCGTTACTAGGCAACTAAACGAAGCCTTGGACAACAGAATGGATAAATATTGAACGCAATATTGACCGGCTCCTCGAATTGAACTATTCATTGAAGCGGAGCCAAGCGCAGATTGAAGACGAAGCTAATATGGTCAATTTTATTTTTGGCCCTCACCGTCATCATGGTTGCTCCGCTCAAGGTTAGCGGACAAACAACTCCGCCTCCTCTCGTAATCGACATACAGCGCACAATGACAGACGGACCATTCGGAGTTATTCACGTAACTGATCAATTCACAATATTGAACTCCGGAACGACCACCGCCTCATACCTAGATATTGGCGTACCGGAACAATTCCGCGGAAACCTCTACTACGTCAGCGCGAAAGACAGCTTGGGCAATACACTTACTATCGATGCTGGAGTAAGCGACGCACCTGGTTTCTACTGGCTACGCATTCACTTCGCCCAAGACCTTGCCAGTGGACACACCTACACCGTCATAGTCGGCTCAGTATACAACGACCTGATACAAGTGGTTCAAACTGGTTTACAACTTAACTTCACAGCAGCCCCCGTTCTCACACAGGACGCTAGGTCAGCTAACGTAACGTTCGTCGCACCGGCCGATTCAACCTTCGTTGTAATTCCGAACACCACATACGTTTCAACCAGAGTCGGAGGGTTCCCCGCTTATCAGAACCATTACGCTCCATGGAAGGCGTATTCCCAGGAATTATTCTACGCACCCTTCCGGTCCGTAAATCAGCAACTCATCAACGTGAACTACGTTGAACGCGACATCATAATTGGAAACGATGGCACTCTAATGGTGCGTGATACCTACTCCGTCTATAATCCAGGCATCGTCCTCGCCAGCCTCTCAATCACCCTCCCCGACGGCGCCTACAACGTGATGGCTTACGACTTGGTCGGCACCTTGTGGGCGGCTCCTCAAAACCCTGGACCACCATACCAAGTAACCGTAACCTCACGATATCAGAGCATCAAGGGAAGTGAAAACTTCAACTTCACGTTAACCTACAATCTCCCACAATCGCAATACCTGAAACCATTGGGTTGGTGGGGACGATACAATCTAACCCTATCGTTACTCAACGACAATGAAGACTTCCTGATAGCGAATGCCACCGTCAAGATCATCACACCCAACGGCGTTCAAATCAACAACTTGAACATCCCACCCCAGTCACCAGTTGTACCTCCAATACAACTTAGCTCGGACCAACGCACTCTACAATTAGCTGGAATAACAAGCCAGAACAATCTGGCATTTTCAGCAATAGTCAATTACATACCGTTCTTGTCTGGTCTCGGAATCATACGCTGGCTCTTCGCGCTGGAGATTGCCATCTTCGGGTTGATTCTCCTCGAAAGACGCCGTCGCGGACCAACGCTCGCCGTACCAATACCTGTTGAGAGACTACGTGAATTTGTAGGTCTGTACGATGAAAGGCTAGCCCTCTCGAGAGAGATTCTTTCGATGGAAGAAGAAGTAAACCGTGGTGGTCTAGTCAAACACGAGTACAGAAGACGACGGAAAGTAATCGACCTACGACTCGACGAAGTGAACAAATTACTCATGGGAGTCAAATCGGAAATCCGAGGAATAAGCCCACGACTCGATGAACTAATTCGCAAAATTGACAAATCTGAAGCCGAAGCGGCAGCATCACGGGCAAGTCTCGATCAAGTAAGAGTCCAATATCGCACCGGGAAACTCACCAAAGAAACCTACGAGACTGTCGCCAGGGACATCTCCAAACGCATCGACAAATCAGAGGAGACCGTAGAGACAGTACTGATCACTCTACGAGAAGAAGCACGCTAACCGTCCAGATAATATCTTATAGTTAAGCCTGGACATACCTGCCATCGTCTTGGCGCTAAATCCCGATGTCCTCAAGGAACAGTTCAGTGCAGATAACCCAGCTCAAAGAGTGGCTGGAAAAGTCACTATCTACTAAAATATCCCAAGCCGAACGAGAACGAGACAAGTTACTCGCTGAAATCACCAAAGCCCTAACTTCGATCCCGGAATTCTGCAGTCAACTGTCACGAAAAGCAGAAGAAGACATGGAAACAAAACACGAAAACAGAGCACAATTCAAGTCAGCCAAAGCTCTCGGACGCTTAACCGCGATAATCCCTGAAATGTGCAGCTCAGTGACGATCCCATCAACTAAAGACTCAACATCATTGAGAAACCTACAGCGGGAAATCTCAAAACTAGGATCTGACGCTTCACGAGTCAGAGCCGAATGGTTACGTCACATTAGACCATTCTACATAATTGACATGATGACTTTCGGCGGAAACATTGACAAACTTCGACGACTCGGCGAGGAACTTCACACATACCTGCAAGGACGCGGAAGCACACTCCGATCCTTAGAGGAACTCGATGAGAAAATGAGATCCCTCGACAAACTTCAAACAATCAAAGACACCCAAACCGGCCAAAGAGAGAAAGTCGAACGTCGACTCAACGAGGCTCAGCAGTATGAGAAGTCACTTCGGACAGAGATTGATCAAATCAAACATAACCAGAAAATGAAGGAATACATGCAAGTGGACGCTGAACTTCGATCATTAAGAGGCGAACTCCTCCGCGTCGGCTTCAGCAGACTCGGAAGACCTCTGCGCAAACTCGTCTCGATCTCTGAACGAGGCGATTATCCGGTCCCCGTAGAAGTCAGAGAAAGTCTCAAGGAATACATCCGGAAACCATTCACCACCTTCCTGAACGAAGAGGAGGGATATCCACAACTCAAGAAAGTACTCTCGACACTCTCAACAGCAGTTGAAAGCGGCAAAATGGCTTTGAAACAGCGAGAAGCTAATAAAGTGAACGACAGAAGCCAACAAATAATTTCCGGAAATTCACTCTCTACAATCCACGTAAAAGCCAAAGAATTGAAACAAACCTACGACCAATTCCTCGCAGATCAAGAGATCGCTTCACAAGTACTCCGCCTGCGTGAAGTGCGACAAAAAGGGAGAGCAAACCATGCAGTGCAGGAGGATTTGAAAAGCGAGTTACAGAGAGCATCAGAGTCCGAAAGGAAAGCTGCTGAACAGATCAGCAATCTGGTTCGAGAGATTGAGGACTTCTCATCCAAACTTTCCGGAACACAACTAAAAATTCAGACATCGTCAGATTAGGACCCGAATCCGCTGTTTCGAAACCAGAGCGCGCAAAAGGCTTCGTCCGAGATCTGATTTCTTAGAAACCCGTATCTGGCTTTTCCCTCCAACGGTTGCTGAGAACAAGTACTCGTCACCGACATACACATTCGCAACTTCTCCCGTCAAATCGTCCTTGAAAACGATATCAAGATGGCTGCCGACCTCTTTGATGTCATAACGAACTTGTTTCCCATTGCTCGGAGCCAACGGTTCGACATCCAGCTTCACCCCGAGTTTCTCTTCAAGCTTCGTAATCGTAACGCCTTTCTTTCCGATTAGAATCGGAACGATCTCATTATCGACCTTGACGACCGCACGATTTGCAGAAACCAACTTTACCTCGACGTTTGGGTCGAATCGACTGATTTCTGCACGGATCATTTCTTCGGCAAGCCGCTGACTACCGCTCACAGTCGGCTGCGCTGAACTAACGGGGATGATAACGTTCTCTTCTCCAAACGTGTAAATCTCATACACCAAACTACCGCTCTCAAAATCTTTCACTTCAACAACTGGACGTGCCAAGTCCGCTTCCGTCATACCCGTCGGAACCTTCACGGTTAGGTTTAACGTGAACACGTTCTTGACTTCTCCATACTGAATGAAAATGATCGTATCTATCACGTGCGGAATCATCCCGAGTTCAACACGTCCAATAAAGCGTTGAATCGCATTGATTGCTTCACTAGCGTGTACGACTCCGATCATTCCAACGCCGGCCAGACGCATATCGGCGAAGATCAGAAAATCCTTAGTCCGCCTTACCTCATCGAACACAGTGTAGTCAGGCCTCACGAGAAGCAAAATCTCAGCGGTCTTCTCGAAGTCGCCCTCGAGTGGCCCATACTGAGTAATCTCAGGACCCACCTGCAAATCTCTAGGAGACTCTAAGGTTTTCACGATTTTGTTCTGTCGCAGATAGAATTCTGCAAGGGAGGAGGCGAAGGTAGTCTTACCGGAACCCGGAGGGCCAGCGATCAAAATTCCTTCCGCTCCAGCAGATAACCTTTCCATTAATTTGCTCGACAATGCATAGTCCTGTAGTGACAGACTGACGACCGGTCGAACAATCGTAACCTCCAACCCATCTGACAGAGGTGGGCGAGTTATTGCTATACGAAATCGTCCAAGCTGTAAAACCAATGCACCGGATCGGTTAATCTCAACAAATCCTTCTCTGCTGACTCTTGTTGCCTCGGTAAGTTCACGGATGATTTCCTCAACCTCCTCAGCCGTGCTGAGTTTGTCCGAGATCTGAACCAATTCGAACTTACCAGGCTTTCCCCGCTTCGCGAGAGGCCTAGTTCCCTCTTTCAGATGAACACTGGACGTATCCGGCGTAAACAGTTGCTCAAATGCCAGATCTTTCGTTTTCACGACTCCGGGAACATGCTTTACCCGAACTCCTCCGGCTTCAGCAACTAACGCTTGCACGTAATCAGCTGTAAGCAGAACCCCATTCTGAGACTTCGCAACATCCGTAATCAACGCGTCTAATCTACCGCTGCGCGCAAGCTTGATATCATCGAGATCTGGACGCCCGCCCGCGAAGGACATCCGGATTCCTTTACCCTCACAAAATATGCGCAGCTTCTTCAGCTCACCCAGACCAACAAAACCAGGGTCTCTACCCTTCGACGCTTGCGCTTGAAGTTCATCAAGCACCGCATAAGGAATTACAATTTCAACATCACCGAACTCACCGCTCTCAACTATGGACGAAACTTTGCCGTCAATTATTATCGAGGTGTCAGGAACCAGTATCTGCGTCAAATTCGAACGTATCCTTGCCCGCTACTAACAAGGTCTCAATAAAAACAGTACCAAACACAAACCTCCGTCAACACTACCTAAGCATACAATCTTAAGTACGAAAGCTGAAGGAGCGTGCATGTTTGAGAAATGCCAGGCATCGTCCCGCATCTATGATGGCCGCGTTTTGAACTTACGAGTAGACCAAGTCCTCTTGGAGGACGGAACTCAATCGACACGTGAAGTTGTTGAACATCGCGGAGCGGTAGCAATCGTACCCATGCTGAACAACGACCATGTGCTCCTAGTTCGCCAATATCGCTACCCGATTGGAAAAGAGCTGCTAGAGATCCCTGCTGGCACACTCGAAATAGGAGAAGATCCGCAGACCGCCGCCGAGAGAGAACTTGAAGAAGAAACAGGCTACAAGTCCGAGCGACTGACGAAAATCACGGAAATTTACATGGCGCCAGGCTACGCCACCGAAAAAATTCACGTATACCTCGCCACCAACCTCCAACGGTCAAAACCTCAACTAGATGAAGATGAACGAATCGAAATCGAATCGATCGCCTTCTCAGCGGCTTTACAAAAAGTCCGTTCCGGGGAAATATGTGATGCAAAGACGGTGTGCGGGCTATACCGTGCAGAGGAGTTTACAATGCGTAAGAGCACTGAAGCTTAAACACAGCGGGCTTACACGACGAGAGCATTGAATTGATGATCTCTTCGAGTTTACCGATATCAATTCCAGAGTATGATCCCTTATCGTTACGAAACTTTTCGGAAGCACGGTTTAAAATTGAAAGCGCCACGTCATCCTCGCCTTTTTGCAAATGCACCAGAGCGGCTGCAGCGAGAATTAGACCCTGCAACAACCTCTTCTCCCGTCCGATCGCCGTTAACCAAACAGACTCCAACGCTTCATGACTCTCCCAATACCGTTCCTGATTAAACAGATCAAGCCCCAGTCTCAGCGCAGCCCCTTTCTCCATCTGCGGCATTTCAGTATCCAACTGTCTGATAGTCAACGAAGAGCCAATCTTACTTTCAAGAATCTCAATTGCAGACTTCAAATTTTCGGGCGAATCCAGCAATAAGTCCAATTCCACTGCTGATGGACTTATCCGCAAATTTCCAATGTCTTCCCCAAGACCCTTCACCGAATCGTAAGCCAGATAGCTCAAAGACCTCCTGTCACGCGGTACAGCACCAATGCCATTCTTCAACCGTATCAGATATCTCATTGACTAACGCTCAACAACGAGATCACACGCACAGCACAAGATAACAAGTCTTTCGAAAGCAACAAATATTACTCAGCCTAACGTGGGATGAAACGATGGCCATGTCCGAATCGAACGAATATGTCATCGACGGAAACACAATCAACAAACTCTTAGAACCCTACAATCTTGAAGCAGTCCAACCAACCACACAACTCCACCACCTACTACCCGGCCAAGTATTCGACTTAATCGAGAAGAAATTCCTCAAAACCCTAACAGACGAGATTGACAAATCCAAAGCTCAAACAGTCAAATTCGTCAACCTAGAAGCCATCGCAACTGGCCCACACAAAGATTACCTGCACCCCATCTGCGGAGGGCTCACAGTATTGATCAACTCACTGGCCGTCAAAAACGTACAAGTGACCGGAGTCATACAGGACCCATACATACTCCCTTGGAATATCGTTGCGAAGATCGATAAGACATTCAAAGGCCTCCCCACTCCCCGTCAAACCGTGCCACCGTAGAACTCACAGATTTCCTAAACCGTACCCACCAAGAGAGGTGTGCGCTGCTCAAGTTCATTAAACGCTCTATTGACAACTCTACCTGTATCAAGAGGCGTGTACAGTGGTAGAACGAACCCTACAGATCGCAATCCTAGGCGACCACGAGAACGCAGTCTCAATCGGTTTGAGAAATTTCCCAACACATAAACTCATACTAATAACACCAAACCAGACCGTTGAGAAGGCAAACAAACTCGCAACTAAACTCCACGACGACACTCACAGGCTGACAATTGAGATCGTTACAGCAAAAGACGATACCCTCTCAACGATTCTTGGGGTCATAACGCAGACCATCCAACAAAACGCGGATAGTTTCCAAGAGATATTAATCAACGTAGGATCAGCGAGTAGAAGTCAAGTAACCGCCGGCATCGCCGCAGCATACATCTACGGCGTCAGAGCCTTTGACATAACCGGTGAAGATCCAGTAATCGTTCCAGTACTGAAACTTGGTTACCGAGAAATGGTTTCTGGAGCGAAACTGGAAATTCTACATGCCCTAGAGAAAATAGGACAGGTTAACAGCTTGAAAGACCTTGCCCGCGCGTCCAATTACGGCAAACCTCTCCTGAGTTATCACATCAAAGGAACAGAGCAAACTCGGGGGCTACTAGGCCTTGGACTCGTAGAAGTCAAGCACCTTAAACAAGGAAGACTGCAAGTAAAGCTAACAACACTGGCTCGGACACTGCTTTCAACGACTTTCACTGATTCCGCATAAGCAAGACTTACGTCACACAAGTAACGGTTAATTGTCAGTTCGCAGCTGTCACCTCCACAAGTGAGTTAAATGTCAACTGAAGTAGGACAGAAACCACCAGATTTTCAATTACCCGACCAGGATAGGAAAACAAAGTCACTGAAAGACTTCTCAGGTAAGAAGCTTGTACTAGCATTTATCCCAGGCGCATTCACCAGCGTCTGTACCAAGGAGTTGTGTACATTCAGAGACTCAACCCAAAACTTGAACACACTAAACGCTCAAGTCATCGGAATAGACGTTAACGACCCATTCACGAACAAGGCGTTCGCCGATGAAAACCGACTTCAATTCCCGGTTCTAAGTGACTATGCACGAACCACCGTAAGAGCCTACAAAATCAACCACGACGACTTTGCTGGTTTGAAAGGATACACCGCTGCGAAGCGATCAATATTCGTCCTCGACGACAAGGGAACAATTCGCTACAGATGGGTTTCTGACGATCCGATGAAAGAACCCAACTACGAAGAAATCAAAACTGCGCTTACTAAAATTTAACGAACTCGCGATAACTCTTCTTCGTATTTCCTAAGCGTCCGAAAGCAGTTAGACTCTGAAAAAATATAGAAAGTCGTAAAGAAAGGAAAGGAGTCTACCGCATCTAATCGATGCGAATTTCCTTTCCTTTAGCTTTCGGTTTCTGCTTGCGCAGAACTATTTCTAGGACGCCATTATTGTAGGATGCCTTCGGACTGTCCTGATCTACGCTAGTGGGAAGCTGTACTTCTTTGTAGTATTTCCTCGGTGAATCAACTCGAATGGTCAAAGTGTCGTCGGCAACGGTTGTCTTGATGTCGCTCTTCTCAACGCCCGGGAGCTCTGCTATGACACGTACTTGTTCGTTCTCGTTGATGACATCAACTAAGGGTTCGCGTGCCTCCTGCGGTTCTAGCGCTGGTTGATTAAAGCCGAACGCTCCTGGTTTCTTGGAGGGTTTGACGTTTCCGAATTCCTGAACTACGGGCTTGCCGTCGGGACCCATTGTCATCGAATAGCCATACACGAACGGGCCGAATTCCCTGACAGTAGAACCGTCACCCAATTTCCGTTCCCTCGTTGTATCTTTGGGTATACCTCTGGCCATTTCCTCGAACATTCGTTCGAACATCTCGTCGAAGTCACTGAACCATTTATCCATCCCGCCAAAAAGCGGTCTGCGTCCTCGTTTGAACCAATCGCTTAAGAAATCATCTTCTGACATTTTCTTAGCTCACCTTGTTACCAATAGTAACAGCCACATATAAATTTTGTTACTACTGGTAACGTCAAGTCTACGGTCGAAGGTCACTACCGTTTTTCGTCAAAACACGCTGACGTCACCAGTAATGGTCAAGATCTCGACGACAAAGGTCGTGCGAGAATCTTGATGATTTCGGGTGGGATATTTGGCTCGTAGCTTACCTGTAAGACCCAGTGGAGCAGGTCGCGTTCAGTGACCACTCCGACAAGTTTTCCATCATCGACTACTGGGATTCGTCTAATTCCATGCTCCAGCATTAGTCCAAAAGCAGCTTGAATTGTAGTGTCCGGAGACACGACGATTAACTTCCGCGCCATTACGCGCATCACTTGCGTGTTTAGCTTCTTTAGGCCTTTAGCCATCTTTCTGGATATGTCTCGTTCGGTGACTATTCCCACCGGCTTGCCACCGTCGACTACTATGATGCTTCCAATGTTTCGACGGATCATCTTGTTCAATGCAAGCTTGAGTGGCTGTTTTGGTTTGACTGTCTCGACTTTCGTAGACATAACGGATTTGAGAATGTCCTCTAAAACTTCTGACAAGGGTAACGAGGGAAACTAGTGCACAGAAGAGATTAAAGTCTTGTCAAATTTTGAATTCGCGGCGCATAGGCTTAAGTGCGGTAACCGTGAAGTATTACCGATAAGGCGCGTTGCTGGAACCAGTACGAGAAGCTTTTGAAACATTCCTGGAAACAATGCGCAGAAGGAAATATGCGCTCACATACCTGATCGTCTCTGGTCTTTGTTAGTACAGTTGCGTTCTCTTACATTGAAAAGCATACTTTTTTCGACTCGCTCTATTGGACAATAACGGTCCTTACCACGGTAGGGTTCGGAGACATCACACCGCACACCATTCTTGGAAAAATATTGTTCATCTTCGATGCGATCTCAGGAATCAGCACATACGTTTACCTGATAACCAGTTGGCAAAGCTCACTGGTAGAAGCCAGGTTAGAGAGAAAACTGTGGAAGCTCACTGAGGCGAATAAAAGCAAATCCGATCATTGAATAACTAGCTGGAACACTTGAATGCGGAACAGTACGGACACAAGCTTGTGGTACTATGCTTCGTCAGGTGGCAGTGCAACATATTTTCCGAATCGAAGATAGCCTCGCAGTTCAGTTCGGGACAGATAGGACATTCGAAAAGCAAAATGTCTCTGTAGTCTGAGCGAGTGTGCATGCATAAAGCACTTTACTACATTGTAGAGCTTCCATTCAACGTCGAAGCGTTTTAGTAACCAACATCTCGCTCTGAGATACCGACATTAGGATAAGAAGAAAGATGAATGACCCTCAGCAAACCAGACTCCCACAAGTCGTTGAGTCCAGAAAATTGGCTGAATCATGGCGCGCAAAGATCTTCGAAGATACACTTCGATATGGATCGAACAGGACCGCTCCGTACTGGCGATTTGAAGTCCCAGACTTTACATTAGCGATCGGAGTTAGAGAAGACGGCAAAATTCCGTTGGTGAAACAATATCGCCACGGAGCGAAACGATCATTCTGGGAATTCCCTGCGGGACTAATGGAACAAAACGAAACACCACTGGATTGCGTAAAGCGCGAATTTATCGAAGAAATAGGGCACGAACTCATCAACCCCGTTTTGTTATCAAAATTCTTTCCCTACGCTGGCCGATCCGATCAACTCGCATACATCTATACCGGCCGCGTAGGCAGAATTGTCGGACAGAAGCTGGATACAGTTGAAGAACTTGAAGTCGCATTCGTCGAAGAGGGCTCAATTTTCAACCTGCTCTCAGAGAACATATCCGCTACGCATCTACTCGCGTACTTGCTCTATCAAGAGTCACGCGATCGTTCCCCTGGAAAATCGGCATAGTAAGCTGAGTCAACCGGCTTGCGTAGGAGTAATTGAAACTGTAGAGCCGTCCTCAAGAGGAATATTTGCAACTTCGTGATATGGAATCATTTCTCCGTTGACCAAATACGTCAGTGCAGGGTGGGCACGAACATTCAAGGTGGCAGGATCAACCAGGTAAGAGCCCAAAGGTCCATCGTGAAGTTTTGCGATCAATCGAATCAATTCAAGCAGTGTTGTCGGTTTCTTAACCTCCAAGGTCTCTTCCGATTTACCGAGCATCACTCTGGCAACGCCGTAATATTCGACTTTAATTCGCACAATTTCAACCAACCGTGATGTCCGGGGATCCTCTTATAACAGGTGTAGTCGACCTGAATGTTCGAGTTAGTTACAGCATCATGGTTGCAATTCAATCATGATGCGTATGCCGTCCGGGTCGGCAATCAAGAGTTGGCCATGTGGTTCCGTAGAAATAATCGAACCTCTAACTTCCGCTGCTATGGCTTCTATGAATGATCGATCTCTCACGCGGATGATGAAAGAGTCCAGTCCCGCTTCACCGTTCAAATGGGGGGTTCCATCGGCGCTATGCCAGGTATTCATGCCTACATGATGATGATAACCGCCGGCTGAAAGGAAACCTGCTCCGAATGCTCGCCAATCTGCGGTCATCTCCAATCCTAACCTGTCTCGATAGAAACTGAGTGACCTCTCTAAGTTTGTGACTCTCAGATGCATATGCCCTAATCTAGCACCACCTGGAAACGGCGCCGCGCTGTCCCGTTCGTCTTCACTCAGCTCTGCCTCGAGCGAGCTCAAATCTAGAGGCAGGGTATCCATAACAATATGACCATTTTGATCACGAGGCCACTCATCACGCGATCTATCTCGATAAATTTCCATTCCATTATGTTCAGGATCGTGCAAATACAGTGACTCACTCACAAGGTGATCGGCGAATCCTTCGAAGGGTACGCCCGAGTTCTGCAATGCAGAATAGGCGTAAGCTAATCTTTTTCGGTCAGGCACTAAGATCGCATAGTGAAATAGCCCGGCGAAATTGTGACGAGTCTGCTTCGCATCAGGATCGTGCTTGAGGACCAGAAGCGGCTCCCCGTACTCTTTGAATTTACCGTTAAATCCAAGTTCGATCGCTTCGATATCGTCATCTGTTCGATATTTTCGATTCACTTGTAGACCAAGAGCTGGCTCATAGAAGGATAGCTCCTTTTCAAGATCTTTTACTCGCAATATTGGAGGCCCTATCCGCATATCTGCCGGCATTTTAGTCGTACTCAAGAATCCCCACTCACGATCGGTAAGATTGCGTCATTCTGCAAGTCATAGAGCGTACTTGCAGTTTGGGCATTGCCATCTTTCAACTTCACCGTTAACATTCATAATCTTCTGCAAGAAAGCTTTCTTGCAATTCGGACATAGAACATCCCTCCGTTCCGGTTCATCATGACTTAGCAGCGCGTCCTTCAGATTCCTCTTCGATGCTTCTTTCGCTAAGTCAGTTAGAGTGATCCAACCCACGAATTTCTCGCCATCAAAGACTCCTAGACGAGTAAAACCATTTTCAACTATCCTCTTCGCGGTGACTTTGGTGGAAGCGTTTGCATCTATTCTGAGAAGTGGAAAAGCGACCTCACCAAGCTTGACCTCATCGGGGCGTTTGTTCAATGGGACGAAGCGTCGCAATAGCCCTCGATCGGTAAACATGCCAATCGGTTTGTCTCCTTGAAAAACAGCAACCCCTGAGACACCCTTACTGTTCATTATGTTGCAGGCGTCAAGTACCGTGTCAGATACGCTCACCTTAACCACGTCGGTCGACATCACATCTCTAACTTTAGCCAAACCTATTCCCAATGCTAGTTCCACGATTTCGATAATTCAAACTTTTGGAGGCTACGATCCGGACTTAGCTTTCTATGAATTCTCTGACAGTTTTCAAGTACTCTTCTTCTTCGTCCCACATGGTCAGATGTGCGCTATTCTCGAAGACTTTGAGCAATGAGCCTTTTATTCCGTGGTGAATTGTCTCCGCAATTTTTGGCGTCACTTCGTCATACTTTCCCACGGTCACAAGCGTCGGGACTTTAATCTCAGGCAATCTTTCCGTTACGTCCCATCCTTTCCAGGTTCCGATTATTGTGAACTCGTTCGGTCCGTTTTGAGTGAAATAGACAGGTACGCTGAGTTCATTCAGTGCTCGAACAACCTGTTCGGGCCATTCTGGTAGCCTGCAGAGGAAATTATGGTAATACAATTCAACTGCTTTCAGGTATTCAGGATGAAGAAATGCCGATTTCTGTTCGTACTTTTTCATCACTTCTTGGACTTCTTTTGGCAATAGAGTTTTTAAGACGCGTCATCTCGGCTACGGTTTCCGCAACACTAGCTAGGCCACTCGCGATTATTAGTTTCTTAATGTGCTGCTGATACTTCAAAGCGTATTGAAGGGCTAGAGCACCGCCATAAGAAGAACCGAGCAGATAGATTTTGCCAAGGCCCAGTGCTTTTCTTACCCCTTCAGCTTCTTCCGCACCACGTTCTATGTTAAATAATGATGAATCCTCCGGTTTCTCGGAACCTCCAACGCCAAGTTGATCGTAAAAGACGACACGGAAATTGCTGCTCGCCAGTTTCGCGAGAGGGAGTAAGTAGTAATGAGGCACGCCTGGCCCACCATGCAAGCATAGTAGAACATTATCTCCTGATCCGAAGCTTCGGTAGAAGAGTTTGAAACCCATTACTTCTATGAGTCCGCTATTCTCGCTTGTCAAGAACAATCTAAAGTACTCTCTGAACGGTCTTGAAAGTTTTCCGTAGAACCCGAGCTATTTCGTTCGCCAGATTCTGTGCCCATCAGATCTGAAAATTCGCGGGTAGATTAAATAACAGGCAAGCTCGCCACACTTCCTGTACCAGCGTTGGCAACACGACGCGTTTTCGTTAGAGAAGCTACTGGTCTAGTCAAAACAGTCTCCGCTAAAGACGCTCTAATCTTCAATCTAATGTGGATGGCTCCGTTAGGAACCTGGATTTATGGAATATGGGCCGACAATCTCTTCCCCGGTGCCGACCTGCCGACAACAGTCTTAATCGCAGAAATTGTCGCCGTCGTAGTCGCCATATTCTATGCCGTATTCAACACTTCAATGCCACGAACCGGAGGCGACTACATCTGGAATAGCAGAGTCATCCATCCCGTCGTAGGGCTTTCGATGAATTTCTTCTTCAACGTAGCTTTGCTGAGCATAGGAGGGGCGACGATGTTCTGGGTTACCCAATATTCTTTGGGCCCCATGTTCGAGGTCCTCGGCATGGCAGGCGTGGCAACTTTTCTGGAAGGATCACTAGGCACTTTCATCGTTGCCGCAGTTCTCTACGTATTATTCGCCATCTTGATCACCCGTGGGACGCGCGTGATGCACATTTTCCTCTGGATAACTTTCATAATGACGATTCTCGCTGCAGTGGTATACTGCGCAACCTTGCTGTCCGTCGGTTCGAGTGGGTTCATAGCAAATTTCAACGCCGCGTCAGGTATGAATTACAATCAAGTAGTGTCGGTGGCGGCGCAGTCAGGGTATCCAAGCTCTTATGTCATGAGTTCGACACTTTTTGCTGTAGCTTTCACTTACTTTAGCTTCACAGGATTCAACTCGTCCGTATACTATTCGGGCGAAATCAGACAGGTGGAGAAGTCTCAATTTATCGCCATAATCGGCGCCACACTAATTTACACGATAATACTGTGGGTGGATTTTTCAGTCACGGTCTCCGTTATGGGATCACAATTCATTGGCTCGATGGCATTCTTGGCAGGCCGAGGAAACTCTGCCTACACATTACCGTATTCACCTTACTTCCAGCAACTCTTTCGATTCGCGGCGCTCGGTAACCCAGCTGCGTATAGTATCGTCGCAATAGGATTCGCCCTCATGAGTATCGCCGCCCCACTGACCTACGTGTTTGGTGGAACAAGAATGATATTCGCTTGGTCGTTCGACAGATTAGTACCGGCGTCCTTTGCCAAAGTTGACGACAAATATCACTCGCCGTACATGGCCATAATTCTGACCACGGTAGCATCTATCGCAGCCATGGTACTCTGGGTTTACACTAATCTATTGAATTACTTCCTCTACGCGAGCTTCGGTTGGATGGTCATGCAAGCATTCGTCTCAATTGCGGGCATCATCTTCCCGTGGAGACGAAAAGATCTCTTCGAGGCATCACCTAACATTGTCAAACGCAAAATTGCCGGACTACCAACGATCACATGGCTTGGATTCGGATGCCTCATATGCTCAATCTACATAGCATACGCAAGCGTGGCCCCTGCGTACCAAGGGACTTTCCAACCAGGCTACCTATCCTTCTCGGTCTCACTGATGATCATAGGCGCGATCATTTATGGCATCGCTTGGGCTTACCGAAAACGAGAAGGAGTACCGCTTAGCCTGACCTTCAAAGAAATTCCACCAGAGTAAAACAACACTTCATACTACCGTTCCATTTTTATGTGGGTGTTCACGAAGCGCGTTTAGCTACTGGATTGTATGTTTGATACCAATCGATCGTAAGCACGCATTTTTTCGAGTCCCGCCGAGATCCCCACGTGCGCTTCGGGTATCTCGAGTTGATCGAAGAATTGCTGCACTTCTGAAACTCTGCCGACGCCCAATATCGGTATCATGCCGAGAAGAGTCCCTGAAAGAATGCCGGTTCCTCTGTAGAACTCACGCAATTTTTCGATGTTACTTCTCACCCATGCCCAAGTCACAGTTTGAGCGTTAGGTTTTCCTGCTGCAGCCAATACTGTGGTTCTGACATCTTGCCTCTTTACTTCGCCGCTAACAGCAAAGTCCAAGGTTCGTTTGAGTAATGTCGGGTCCGCAAAAGCAGTCATAGCATTCAGAATTCTCGTCTTATCTTCATCCGAACTCGTGCCTCTAAACGCCTTCACCAAACCGTCGAAGTCGCCGGTTCGTCTCGCATATGCTAATGCTACCGATTGCTTCATGTCAGGCTCAACTTTGTCATATTGTTTGAATTTGGTCGCTAATTCGTCGGCGTAGCCATCGTCAACGAACAACAATCTAGAAGCCACGGTACCACGTAGGATCAGACTGTTTTCATCAGTCTTACCCTGCAATATTCGCAACTGTGATCGATGGAACTCTCGAGAGAGCTCCAACATCCGAGTTGGAAGCAGAATTTGGAGGAAAGCAATTTGGTCTGAAACCTCAGACGCTGGGAGGAATTCCACCTCTCCATGATAGCGAGTTAGAAGCTTGAGATAATCGGTGAACGTCATAATGCCGGAAAGCAAAAACGCGAAAGCGTCAGCAACTATTCCCCATCTGTCGATCGCGGTAAGGTTGCTTTTCCACACTACCTCATCGAGGTCCAAGTAACGCACTAAATAGAAGCCGGTTCGATTCAAATTGACTCTCAAAGAGGAAATACGACCCACGTCAACTGTCTCATCTTCGCGTTCGAAGAGAAGGCTGCGTGGTTCCCCATTTACTTCCATATTGATCGGTATCGGCCAGGTCCCTCGCTCGAACGCGCCCGATATTAGAAATCTTTCCTGATGGAACTTCAGTTTTCCTCCATCTAACGAGACCGTGACGATAGGATGCCCTGGTTGCCGAATCCAGGAAGTCATCACTTTCTTCACCTGTTGCCGAGAGGCACTCTCCAACATGGTCCATAGATCGTTCCCAGTAGCGTTAGAGTAAGCATACTGGGTTAGATAGTGCTGAATCCCTTTTTGGAACGCTTCTTTCCCAATGTACGCTTCGACCATTCTCAGGATACTCGCACCTTTACCATAACTGATATCATCGAAGATCTGTTCGATCTCTTCTGGCGAATTCACATGCACTTCTACTGGATGCGTATTCTTCAAAGCATCTCGTGCACCAGCACCGCTAGTTTCCATTCTAAGGAAATCGTCCCAGACTTTCCATTCTGGATGAAGAGAATCAATCACTTTGAACGCCATGAACGTCGCGAAGCTTTCATTCAACCAAATATCATCCCACCACTTCATCGTGACTAGGTCTCCGAACCATTGGTGAGCCAATTCATGAATTACAACCTCTGAGACCCGTTTCTTGGCCCAGCGTGCTACTCCCCGCATCTATGAGAAGAGCGGTTTCTCGGAAAGTGATTGCTCCCCAATTCTCCATAGCCCCCATCGCGAATTCTGGTACGGCGATCATGTGAATCTTAGGAAGTTCGTACGGGATACCGTAGTATGATTCGAAGGAAACGATCGCTTTCTTCGCTTCATTCAGCGCGAAGTTGCCTAACTTTGCTTTCCCGGGAATGGTAGCGACGATCACATCGGTCTTGCCTAGCTTGTCCTTTTGCTCTTCAAATCTTCCGACACCGAGATACAGGAGGTATGTGGACATTCGTGGTGTCTTCTGAAAGGTGACAACTTTTCTCTCACCTTCATCATTCACGGAGGCAATAGGCATGTTCGAAATCACATCGAGGTTCTTGTCGACTCGTACAGTGACCTTGAACTCGGCCTTCACATCGGGCCTATCGACACATGGTAGCATCCGTCTGGCTTGGGCTGCCTCAAAATGGGTTGTCACAACATGAGTGTGATCATAAGGCGCTCGATAAATTCCAGCCAACGAATCAGGAATCGATCCTTTGTAATCGACGACTAACGTTCCAACAAAAGTCCCAGTACTAATCGTCAATTCTTCGTCGCTCTGTTTGAACTGAAAATTCTTCTGTCCAGAAGTCACGTGGAGTATCTCGAGTCCAGCAGAATTCAAAACAACATCTCGTTCAGATGTCAGATCGATAAGCACTTTGCCGTTGAACTTCAATCCAGTGAAATCAATATCCATGAACAAATCGTAAATTTTGACTTCCACGGCCTAAGACCAACCACTTGCACATCTAACTTGGCCTACGTAATCTTTTCCGAAAATCCCTACCTTACAGTTCCCGTGTCTGCGTGACGTTTGTGAGCAGTTGAGGGGTAAGTCCTTATGTTCGCCTCTGAATCTGGAACGTGTATCTCAATCGGTGTCTCACATGACGGGCCAAATTAGGAACGAAATCAAGACCCCGAAAATTCTCGATCTACCCATCGGAACTGGAGCGACGGGCACTCGTTCTGAGTCCGATTCGATGGGTACGATAGATGTACCCGCCGAACATTACTGGGGTGCACAAACACAACGTTCCCTGTTACATTTCTCCATCGGTTACGATCGGATGCCGATCGAAGTCAACCGAGCGTACGGGTACGTGAAAAAAGCAGCGGCATTAGTGAACGCTTCTTATGGTCTGTTGCCTGAATGGAAGGCAGAAGTAATCTGCAAAGTTGCCGACGAAATAATCGCAGGCAAACTTGACAAAGAATTCCCACTCTACGTTTGGCAGACAGGATCAGGTACCCAATCGAACATGAACGTGAACGAAGTCATCTCCAACAGAGCGATCCAACTTTTAGGCGGAAAACTAGGAAGCAAACAACCCATCCATCCAAACGACGATGTCAACATGTCTCAGTCATCGAACGACACTTTCCCAAGCGCCATGCACATCGCTACCGTAATGGAATTCTCCAATCGTCTCATACCGACCGTTGAATCATTGATTAAGGCAATTTGGAACAAGGCGGTCGAATGGGTAGAAGTGGTCAAGATCGGTCGAACACACCTACAAGACGCCACCCCCCTAACAGTCGGACAGGAATGGTCAGGTTACGCAACCCAACTACAACATGCACTCGATTTAGTGAAACATTCCAGGAACGGACTTTATGAGTTAGCTGTAGGCGGAACAGCGGTCGGAACAGGTCTCAACGCACCTGCTGGTTTCGGAGATAGGATGGCGGTTGAAATCGCGCGACTCACAGGTCAACCGTTCGAAACTGCGCCGAATAAGTATGCGGCTCAAGGCGGCGCCGGCCCAACAGTCAATGCAAGCGCCGCGTTGAGGACATTGGCTGTGTCTCTGATGAAAATAGCCAACGACATACGATGGCTCGGCTCCGGCCCACGTGCAGGATTACATGAACTCAACCTCCCACCAAACGAGCCAGGCTCTTCGATCATGCCCGGAAAAGTCAATCCAACACAAGAAGAATCAATGATGATGGTCTGCATACAAGTAATTGGAGAAGACAACGCCATAGCCCTCGCTGGAGCCCTAGGCAACTTCGAACTCAACACCATGCGACCAATAATGATCAACAACGTACTACACTCAGCCCGGATCCTCGGTGACGCATGCGAAAAGCTGCGAAAATACAGCATCGAAGGCATCACATTAAACCGAGAGAAAATTTCCAGATTCGTAAAAGAATCACTAATGCTCGTCACAGCCCTCAGCCCGGTCATAGGCTACGACAAAGCGTCAGCAATAGCCCACAAAGCCCACGAAGAAAACATATCACTCCGCGAAGCAGCAATCGCAAGTGGTTGCATAACCGCTGAAGAATTCGATAAGATCGTCGTACCCGCAAAGATGGTTGGAAATCCACGCAAAGACCTAGACCTAGAATAGCACAAATTCTGACACTAATCAGCTCTAGACGAGCTTCTCTCTTGATAGCCACCAAAAAGACACAAATATGTGAAAATCACACAATTTAACCGAGGATATATGCATCGTTCGATATGGACGAAAGTAGTAATCGTTGTGCTCGTTTTAGCGGTCTCGTTCACGTTTGCTGCAGGATCAGCTCCTAGTCCAGTTTACGCGCATCACTGGGGAGGTGGAGGCTGGGGTGGTGGTTGGGGTGGAGGTCATCACTGGGGTGGCGGTGGCTGGGGCGGTGGAGGCTATGGTGGTTGGTGTTGTAGCTACTCTTCCTGGTATTACCCATACTACTCGTACTATTACCCGTACTCCTATGGTTACGGTTGGGGTTATCCGTACTACAGCAATTACTACAACGGTTACTCGGCGTATTCGCCAGCTCAGTATACGTTGACGGTGAGTGCTAATCCGTCTAGTTTGGCGAGTCAGGTTACTGGTGGAGGTTCGTATAGTTACGGTAGCACCGCCTCATTCTCTGTAAGTCAAGCTATTGTTCAAACGGCTCCGGATACACAATACGTGTTTCAGGGTTGGACTGGTGGGTATACGGGTAGTGCGACTAGTGGATCAATCACCATGACCTCATCCAGCACAGTAACCGCCGTATATCAACCACAATACCTGCTAACATTATCCGCACAACCCTCAGGTGCTCCATCACCACAAGGAAGTGGTTGGTTCAACTCTGGCAGCACCGCCTCAATATCCGTACCATCACAAACCGTAAGCCAGAATCCTGGTTCACAACTAGTCTTCAATGGTTGGATGGTTGACGGGAGCAGTAACCAGGGTGGTTCCACGTTATCATTACAAATGAACTCACCACATGTTGTGATTGCTCAGTATACGCAACAATACTACCTAACCGTCCAATCCCCACAGGGAGTAACGTCCGGTCAGGGTTGGTATAATGCGGGTAGTAACGCGCAGATCTCCGTCTCCACACCTTCATCACCAATGTTTGGTGTTAACTGGGTGTTTGATGGGTGGCAAGGATCCATGCAATCTTCAACCCAATCCGCAACCGTCGTTATGAATGGGCCGATGACGGTAACCGCTACGTGGCATCAAGACTACACGGTACTATACATAACAGTAGGCGCCATCATAGCCGTCATAGCGGTTGCAGCATTCGCATTACTCTACACAACCAAAAACCGACGAGAAAACCCACCACCACAACAAGTACAACAAACACAACAAGTACCCGAGAAAGCCTAGCCACGAAACTCGGACACTCACTACGAGTAGTACCGCAGTCGAAAATACGAATCAAGTTAAGTGGCTAACGCTGGAGAGGAGTATTCTCCGGCACTCCTTAGTCTAGTCAGAATTGTGACCAGAGAAAGATGAACTCGAATTCTGTCGCGTGAACGATAGTGTTGACACTTCGCATAAACGAACTTCTTCAGGAATCGCAAGTTGCGTCTATGGTTCGGTGATTGTAATGTTTGAAGTCACGGTCGTTGGTGCGTAGGTTAAAGCGGTTGTTGTAATCGTTGTTGTAGCGGTAACTAGACGAACCGTTACTGTCTGCGAAGCGGTAGTGGGGGTGAAACTAGTCGAGGTTGAGGCAACGTAAACAGTCACCGTCGCTCCGGTTGTCACAGTGGAAAGCGAATGTAGAGCTGAAACGTTCTGAGATAGTGCGATCGTCGAAACGACTAACAAGAGGAAAGCCAATTGGTAACGTCTTTTCAAAGCTTCAACCTCACCCTTCTGGCACATTAGCTTACATAAAAACGGTCGTCTCATTCCCAACACATATCAGAATTCATTCGAATCCACTAACTTTCTCAAATGGATGATTATTTAGTGTGAACCAACAGCAAACCCCAAATACGCGCACTTACCTGCGATTTTCTGAGGCGCGGACAATGCGACGTTCGTTAGTGTCTAAGGTCGCAGTATCGGTATTCCTGTTGACGATCGCATTCACGTTAGTTTCCGCGCACCTAGACAATACGTATGCCTACACGAATGGTGGGTATAATTCTTGGAATGGTTACTACTACCCGTACTATTACCAATATTATCCGTATACGCCAATCGTTTCATATTATCCGTGGTGGGCCTACGCCTATTACTTTCTCACCGAATTGTTACTCGTACACTAACCAATGTTACTTTCCAGAATCCTCAAGCTTCTACCAACCGACACTATACCAACTAACCATTAATGCTGACCCATCAAGCCTCTCAGGCCTCGTCAATGGTGGAGGGTCCTATTCCTCCGGCAGCACCGCGAACAATTTCAACCAATCAAACAATTATTCAAATTTCTCAGAACACTCGATACGCATTCTCGCATTGGAGAGGTGACTATTCCGGAAACGGAACGAGCGTAACGATAACCATGAACAGCCCCAAAATCATCACGGCCGTCTACCAATTACAATATTACCTCTCCGCTGACCGCGCAACCAACGAATGCTCCTACACCTCTCGGAGGCAACGGATGGTATAATGCAGGAGACGCAGCCACGCTCATAATTCCCGATCAGACAATCAATGAAACCGCCGGATCAAGGCTTGCCTTCAACGGATGGAACGTGGATGGGACTACTAATCAAACGGGTTCCTCGTTGAGCCTAATGATGGATACCGCGCATACTGTGGTCGCTCAGTATACGCAACAATACTACCTAACCGTCCAATCCCCACAGGGTGTGACCTCCGGTCAGGGTTGGTATAATGCGGGTAGTAACGCGCAAATCTCCGTAACCACACCTGCCTCTCCAAGTTTTGGAGTGAACATTGTCTTCAACGGCTGGCAGGGATCCATACAATCCTCAACCCAATCTACAACGGTTTTGATGAATGGTCCGATGAGCGTTGTAGCAACCTGGAGAACCGACTATACAGGATTATACGCAACGATCGCTGCCATCATCGCAATCATAGCCGTAGGCGTCTGGACAACATTTCGTAGAGCAAGAAACAGAAAACCTTCCACTTAGCAGACCGCACTGTTGCAGCAGCCATCAGCCGCTCGTACTGGGTTTATGAGTATTTATGAGTGAAAATTCACATTTAGACTAAATCATTATGGCAGCTGCGATCGCTGTCGTCCAGAGTCCGTCTTTGTTGCCTTCTGCTGATTGGCAGATGTTTCTGGTGGTGACCCTCATGCCGGATATGTTCCATATCTCTTGCTTGATATCCCAAGCATTGTCAACATCAAACGGCACGCCATGTGTTGAAGCGAGCATTGAAGCAGCCAGATCCTCGGCGTAATCACCCGCTTTCTCCTGCGTTTGACCATACGACTTGTGTTCAGACAGGTAACCGTACACTGTTCTGTCGTGCGGTAGCGCCATCCCTATCGCTGCAGCCATCAATCTATTCGGCTCATTCGTGTCAATCCGACTCATTACGCAGAATAATATTTGACCAGGTTTCAGAAGTCCCAAGACCTCGGCCCGCGGCAATACGTGGCAGTTGGGAGGCACGATACTTGACACGTAGACTAGGTTGTAGGAGGCTATGCCTGCATCACGAAGAGCCAATTCGAAACTTGTCAGTTTTTCTTTGTGGCTGCCAACGCCCTTTGTGAGGAATATCTTCTCAGGAATGTTGACGTTCATCTAGGATACAATCAACAATGTTTCCAGGACATTCTTCAAGATTACCATTGGCCAATAACACCACTAGTGTGTTCAGTAACAACAGTTGCTCTGAACATGTTGGCGCCGATGTACTTTCTCATCCAGGTCGTTCAGAACCCTCGTCTCTATGTCGAATGGGGAAGGCATTTAAGCTGCAGATAGCTATCCATGTATGATTTTGTATGAGTAAAGCGAAATCCTATCTTGCAATAGGAATGGGCATAGTAATTATTCTAGCCGACATTTTCTGGCTTTTGGTAGGAGAGAGCTACACTTACGCGCCGTGGCTGATCGCGGGCATAATAATATTCGTAGCCAGCGTAGTTTGGATATACATTGACTACGATCTGATGAAAAAATGAAGTTTGCGCGTCATCATTAACACTTATTAAACGAAATCAACTTCACTCAATCCATGCCGAAATCAAAATCGAAACGTAAAACTGTACGAAAAGCAAGAGTCAAAAAAGTAAAACGCAAAATCCAAAAAGGCGCAAAATCGGCCAAGCAAAAAGCCGGCCGAGGCCTTTCGCGACTAGGAAGAAGATTGTCCAAGTAACCCACAGCTAAATCTCCCGTCGTCACTTAATTGTGACAGCGCCAAACTCCCGAAATTAATTTACCATTCCTTATTTCTGTCTCGCGCGATCACTTTGGGTTCAAGTGGATCCTGAATCAGCTCTTCTGCCACGGCCAGCGATTTTCTATCTCGACCACCAACGACCAACTCAGAACGGTTCTAATCACAACCAATAAACCCAGAGTGAGAAGATTTTGCAATGTAAGATCAAGCACTACTGTTCTGATGACATCTGCTGCCACAAGAAACTCCAACCCCAACAGTAGAGCCTTGCCAATACGAACCCTAAGCAAATCATAGCCAGCGGGTTGGTGCTTCATCACATTTCGAACAGACACAAGAAAAGCAACAGCTATGCCAAAAATTATAACGACAACCCCGAGCACATCAACAACAAAGCTGGCAACCCCTATCCAAGCTAGAACATCTTGCAGCAAACCAGTCACATGATCCAAATGGGTACGGTAACTAATATTTCACTTACCATCACAAGTCCTAAATCCGATACCAGGCAACAATAGACGCGTCAATTCTAGGGAGTAGCATGATATGGATTGGAATGATTTTGCTGAATTCGTTCTTGCGATAGATCCGTTAGTTCGATACGTAGGAGTAGTTGACAACCAATACCGTCTGATACTCTCCAAAAATCGCCCGGGAGTTGTTCCCTTCGTCTCAGATGAAACAGATAGGAGGTTCATGCCAATCGCACCCCCACTCATACTTGAGGCGGTTGAGAAATTGGAGGGCTTTGTCGGAAACCTTCATGGCGTCGTTGCTCGATACGATAAACTCGTATTCGCATTCTTCCGCTACGACGACCATACCATAATTCTAACCGCTGAAACCAAGATTGAAACACCCCTAATCACGAAAATATCCCGAGCACTTAAAGAGCTAACTTCAAAAAGCAAGTAGTAGTACGGTAAGCCTAATATAACTACTACGTCACGTAGTAATTACGTTAGGCGATGCACTTGCAACGTTTGACAATAAAATTGTTCTCCCACAACGAATGCGTACACTGCCTCGCCGTGAGAAGATTCCTAATCGAACGCCACATCCACTTTGAAGAAGTTGATGTAGAACGAACACCCGGAGCCCTCCAAGAACTCACCGCACTTACAGGATCGGCGATACACGTGCCGTTTCTAACGGTGAATCAAGAAGCCTTCATCGCTCTTGACCAGAAAACCGCACACCGGATCATCGAACAATCCCACCTAGTATTCCCGTGCTGACCGTTTGAGGTCGATTCGAAACGTTAAGAGGATCACGTCGCTCATGAGCCGATACGAGTAAAGTTCAAATGAGAATATCTTGAGAGTGGATCACGTGAAAGCGAACAGGATCTGCGCAACCACAACCATTTGCATATTACTGCTGTTCTGTTTAGTACAACTGCGGGTTACTGCACCGGCTTTTGTCTCTGCCTCACTATGCCAGATAACTAATGTAGCATATGATTATCCGCAGCAGGTTCAACCGAATCAGCAAATCCTTCTGACGTCAACGATCAGTGCGAGTTGTGCCTACAGCGATCCGGGTATCTATTATTTGGCGATGGTTGTGGTCAACGACGCTGCTTCGGGTCAAGAAATTTCCATCAACAGCGCGCCTATCGGATACGTTTCACTCCAGCAACCCAACGTTACCGCAACTATATCGAATCTGGTCACATGCCCAAGCGGGAACGTCGCATGGCAACTGAGACTTACCGTTTACGTAATCAATGTCTATAATCAATACTTCAGCCCCGTTCAGGATACGGCATTAATACACTACCTCACAGTCAACGTCGGAACCCCACAGCAACAACAAACCGTCGCCACCACCACAACCATGGTATCCCCAACCATAACCTCCTCAACCACTACTCAGATGACTACGAACACAACCACTGTTGCTCCCGCCACCTCTCTCGAAACAACAGCCAATCAATCATCAATCACCTCTCAAACCCTAACCATCCTAGGACTGGCAATCATCATAGTTCTACTGATCCTCTTCTGGAAGCAACGCACGATGCGCAAACAAAACACTGACTCAGGCAAAACTGGCACTGTAAAGCAGAAAAAGGAAAAACGAAACTCAGACTCAGACACCTGAAATCGTAGTGCCTTACTCGAAAGCTGCACGGTCACAGCTGGACGGTGGTTAAAGAAAATCAGTTTAATAACACAGATCCTGAATGCAGACGTCATACATTCTCGTCTGTGATAACATGACCAGCAAAGCCATAATCTCGATTCTTCTACTCGTCGCAATCTTCATCCCATTCCTTACGGCCCCAAACGCAAATAGCCAAACAGGCTCAGCGTTCACGATTACGGTTGTGACGGTTGGCACTCCTCCACCGTATCAGTGTGCGTTGCTCCCGCTTGAATTTTCAGCACAGAGAGGCCAGCTAGTTTGGGGATACTTCACAGCGGACGTAACTATGGATATCTATGTTCTGTCTCAAACTGATTTCAACGCATTTGTCCAAGGCAACACCTGCTCCCTACCCGCAACCGCGTATCCTCTATTCATGCAAACGCAAGTCGTCGGATCGAACAATGCATACAGCGCTACCGTACCGTCCAACGGGATTTACTACATTCTCTTCGTTTACCGGAACAACGGCATAAATCAAATCACAAGCGGCTTCGCAACCATCGATCTAAGCTATCCGCCGTACATAACACTCACACAAGTTTCCGCAAGCGCAACCGCAACAACCTTCACCTCAAGCAATTCAACCATACTAACGGTCAACACTGCGATCCCAGAATTCCCCATCTGGGGCACAGCGATACCACTCATACTCTCAATAACCCTAGCCGCGGCAATCCTAAGACGAAAAAGAAACTAAACCACGCAAACCAGAATCCGCGCTCCTGCTTCAACTGGGGGGTGGGGGGAGGCTTAGTTTTGTGGGTATAGGTCCTTCTAGGAAAACTCAGACAACTGTGTTTTTGTTGCTTTGTTCGTGGCGTCTACGTGTTTAGTAGGAGTCTCGCAAGTATCAAAATTGCTAGCAGGAATACGGCGATGCTGAGAATAGCTTCAGCTGAGGATGCAGTCTCATATCTGTTCTCAGTATATCATCCGTTGATTGTTTCGGTATCTAAAGAACGCGAACAGCTCTATCACACCACCCAAGAAAACTAGGGTTATCCCGACCACAGATGAGTACCGAAGGCCAGGTATCACGTCAACAACTGACGTTAGCGCTAGTCCGAATCGGGCGACTGCAAAACCTAGCGTAATCACGACTATCCCAGTTCTCACCCACGCTAGGTACGTTCGCTCATTCGCTAAATGAGCCGTCACCTTATCAGTACGCATATCGACCGTGAGTTGAATGGTGATTGCTGAGCCTATTTGTTGGTTTATGACTTAACGCCAGTTATACGTACAATACACGGAAAATGAAATTCAACACCTTACCGTACATCTAAGACTACCCATGTAAGTTGGTGCGGGGAGGGATTTCAGCGCCAGTTTACCGGTACATATAACTGGATTCGTGGATCCGCAGGGATTCACTTAAAGAATTAGGCTCTCGTCAGACTAATCCTGACTAGCGCGTTTTCGTCACAAGCAGGTACGTATGCTAGTTTGAAAGTGGTTTATTGGATTCTTATCTTTGTTCTTCTCTCTTCAGGCTTGAGCTCGAGTTTGGGAAGTTTTATTTCGAGGATACCTTCATTCATGTTAGCTGATATTTTCTGTGTATCTATTCTTTCGGCGAAAGCTATGTATCTCCGGAATCTGGAAAAAGCTCGTTCCCTGTGCAAGTAGGTTTTTCCCTTCTCAATCTCCTTCTCAACATCTGATCTAGCAGTCAGTGACAACTCGTTCGTCCCAACCTCAATCTCCACGTTTTCCTTTTTCATTCCTGCAAGCTCCGCCTTCACAACATATTCGTTGCCAGAGTCGATAACATCAACAAGGGGTATTCGCGTTGGGAACTCATATGCTTCAGCAGGCCATTCGAATCCCCGGAAGGGATCCCATATCGTGTCTAGCAATGTATTTAACTCTTGAATCGAACTGGGTTGAGGTTCCCTAAGGGCAGGTACAGACTTCTCTACCTTCCTAACGGCTAGGGCTCCCTTTTTCTCTTTAGACATAGCTATGCCTTCATTACTCTATAATCAAGCCGGCAATATAAGGATATACAGTCATATTGTTAAATATGTATCGCACCGAAAAACGACCCATTTTGGGGCGACCGTCAGACTAATCCTGAGTATTTAGATTCATTTTTCTCGACACGAGCTGCTCATTGTCAGAGTTGATAACTGTAACATGGTGGTATAAGCGCATGTACCTACTTTCTTAGGCGACGAAGCATATTGGGGAAGGAAATGTGTCAATATATTGGGTAAGGAGTTATTATGGAAAACCAGGGAAAGTTACAGAGTACCTAAAATGGTTGAACTCAGACGAGGCAAAGCTATTGGCTTCTCACATAGAGAAGGAAACTGGCGTCAAGTACGTTAACACATACACCACGATTCTAGGCTTTGGCGACTATGATGCCGAGGATTGGTGGGTTGCGCCGAACTGGGCCTCCTTAGATAAGCTGCGTGACTGCAACGCTTTAGCGACATGGACACTCAGCACCTGGGACATGATCGACCAGACAAGACCTCAAAAGTCAAGGATGATGCGAACCTCAAGCGAAGTCAAAGTCATAGAAAAACCAGAAAAGTGGACAGAACTACTATAAGACAGCATGTGAGCTATCTCGAGACATGGCATACGAGAGGACCAGTATATCATGAATTTCACACTGTGAGCCATGTCATTCGATTTCGAGACATTATAATACGGTCGACATGATATGTAGCACTAGATCTACGCTTTGATGTTCCTGATCGTTGTCTTTGCGTCAGAGAAAGCCAAGCTACTGGAACTAGAAGAACAAATCCGTCTAGCAATTAAGAAGCGAGGTATACAGGTTGACGCGGCAAACGCGAAAATCGAGCAGGTCGGGACGCTAACTCAGACGATGGTTATGAGTGGAGGAAGAATAGAAAGAATTCAACTTCTCAAACACAAATGGAAATTGCCGCTATTATCGTCAGCGGATGAAGCAACTCTTGTACGCCTTCGAAAGGACTTATCAGGCTACGAAGTTCAAGAGATCTATGTGACAACATAACCAGGTTTACCCGAACATTTCCGTAACCTGTTAAGTGTGATGGCTTCGTTTTGTGACGATTGAATAACGAATCCACATTTCACAAGTTGGGGGTGGGATTTCAGCACCAGTTTACCGGTACATGTAATCGAAGTCAATGAGTTTTGAGGATGCTTTTCACGAAATTTTCGAACTCGCTATCTGGGCTTCCTCTCATCTCTAAGAAGTCGTGGGCATCTTTGCCACAAGATATAACACTATACTTTCAAAGAGGTAAGTAGCTAACTTTAGTAGAAAATCTGTCAACCGAGGAGACAGCTTTGGTCCAGACTAAAATAATCGAATGCCCAGCGGAAGTAACGTTACGGATAATTTCTGGAAAATGGAAAATATTGGTGCTTAGAGAGCTGTTCAAAGGCAATAAGCGTCCCACCGAATTGCACACGGCTTTGAGACAAATTACGCCCAAGGTTCTCAGTCAGCAGCTGAGGAAGATGGAGGATGAGAGTCTCGTCGTCAGAAAGGTTTATGCAGAAATTCCTCCCAAGGTGGAATACTCACTAACATCTTGCGGAAAAAGTCTGCAACCAGTTCTGGATGCATTGGAGAATTGGGGGCGGAAGCATAAACAAGCACGCTCTGATACGATGGCAAGAACTATGCTTTCTAGGTCTGGTGAGTGCATTTCAACTCGCGTAATGATCTCGCAGAAAACCTCATAATTGGACTACCCAACTTTTCTCTGAAGAACGTTACTTACCTAGTCGATACTATCACGTTATATTCGTGATTGATGATTAATGACGTATGACTAATTCAATGGGGTCAGGCAGCACTAGGATTCACACTCTCTTAGCTCCCGATAACTGTGTGTTTCTCTTAATTGATTACCAGCCACAGATGGCTTTCGCTGTTACGAACATTGATGGACAAACCCTGATCAATAACGCTGTGGGGCTGGCAAAGGCCGCGAAGGTCTTTGGTATTCCTAGCATAGTGACCACGGTCGCGACGAAGACATTTAGCGGTCCCATGTTTTCGCAATTGCAGGACGTTTTCCCTGGCGTAATTCCGATTGACCGGACCACGATGAATAGTTGGGAAGATGATAGAGTGGTTGCGGCTGTAAAGAAGACTGGTCGTAGGAAGATTATGATGGGGGGTCTTTGGACTGAGGTTTGCATCGCCGATCCTACAATTGACGCACTTCAGGAAGGATTCGAAGTTTACGTCGTGGCTGACGCTTGTGGGGCTACGAGTACGATGGCTCAGGAAATGGCAATGCAACGAATGATCCAAGCAGGTGCGGTCCCAGTTACTTGGCTACAAGTGCTGCTGGAACTACAACGCGATTGGGCGCGAACGAAGACCTATGATGCAGTCTTGAATGTAGCGAAGGAGCATGGCGGTCCATACGGGGTAGGAATCCAGTACGCAAAAGCTATGCTTGGTGAGCATGCTGGCGGTTAATTCAGACATCTATGAACTAAATAGGCAGAGTTGTTGAATGGCCAACAGAACCGATAGTAACAAAGCCGATACGGTTCTGGTGAACGGTCGTATTGCAACGCTAGATAAGCGTGACACATTCCAGTCAGCCGTTGCCATAAGGAATGGCCGTTTCGTCGCTGTCGGTGAAGAAAGGGACATAATGAGTTACCGAAGTGCTGAGACTCAAGTTATTGATGTAGGCGGTCGCACGGTTATACCGGGTCTGATCGATTCGCATAATCACTTCATTCGGGAGGGGTTGAATTATAATTTAGAATTACGTTGGGACGGAGTTCGATCACTCTCCGAGGGGCTGGCTATGTTGCGGGAGCAGGTAAAGCGAACACCGCCGCCGCAGTGGGTTCGTGTAGTTGGAGGATGGTCAGAATACCAGTTCTCTGAACGTATTATGCCGACTCTTGAAGAAATTAACGCTATATCTCCGACAACACCCGTATTCGTAATGCATCTTTACCATTGCGTCTTGCTGAATCGTGCAGCGATTCAAGCTGTGGGTTACGATAAGGCTACGCCGAACCCGACTGCGGGCGAGATTCAGCGTGATAAGAATGGAAATCCAACTGGGTGGCTTGTCTCCAGACCGAACGCGTCGGTTCTTTACTCAACTCATGCTAAGGGTCCAAAGCTCTCGTACGAGGATCAGGTTAACTCGACTCTACAATTTATGCGTGAAATGAATCGTTTCGGAGTTACAGGCGTAATTGATGCGGGTGGAGGGCTTTCAAAATTATCCTGAAGATTACGCGGTTATTAGCGAACTTGCACGTCAGAAACGTCTGACGGTGCGTGTTGCTTTCAATCTCTTCACGCAACGACCCAAACATGAACTTGAAGACTTTACGAATTGGGTTAAAACTGACAAAGCCCGGTGCGATCGACGAATTTTTGCGTGTGAATGGTGCAGGGGAAATGCTTGTGTTTTCTGCGGCAGATTTCGAGGATTTCCCTGAACCACGTCCGGATCTTCCGAAGGAGATGGAGTCTGATTTGAAAGCGGTCGTAACGTTACTTGCAAAGAATAAGTGGCCTTTCCGTTTACACGCCACCTATGGCGAATCGATTGAACGATTTCTGAATGTCTTCGAGGAGGTCAACGATGAAACTGCCCATCAACAGGTCTCCGTTGGTTCCTCGACCATGCTGAGACAATATCAGATCACGACATTAAACGCGTGAGTGAATTAGGTGGAGGAATTGCGATTCAGGATAGAATGGCGTATCAAGGAGAATCATTTCATTGCACGATATGGTGAAGGTGCGGCTGAAGGATCTCCGCCCATAAGGAAGATGCTGGATGCAGGCATACCAGTGGGTGCTGGCACAGATGCTACTAGGGTCGCCAGTTATAATCCTTGGATTTCTCTTTACTGGCTTGTGACTGGGAAGACAGTTGGCGGGACAACACTCTATTCTGAGAAGAACAGATTTGATCGTAACGAGGCTCTGAAACTTTACACAACCGGTAGTGCATGGTTCTCGAACGAGGAAACTCTGAAGGGTTCAATTGAAGTTGGGAAGTTTGCTGATCTAGCTGTGCTCTCGGCTGATTATTTCTCAGTACAGGAGGATCAGATCAAAGGGATTGAGTCGGTTCTAACGATCGTTGGAGGTAAGGTTGGTTATGGTGCAGGTGAATTTGAACGACTCGCCCCACCACCGATACCAGTAAGCCCTTCATGGTCTCCGGTTGCAAAGTTCGGAGGCTTTACTCACCAAGGCTGTTGAATCAGTATCGACTCAACCCGATCAAGAGTCATGAGAATTTACATCTGACTTGATTCAAATGGCGAGCACTGTTCCAAATGAAGTAACTCAAGTTGTAAGAAGGAATATTATGCCGGGGCATGAGAAGTGATTATGATGATTGGCTTCGACGTTTTCTCACTGGTCTTACGTGATACTCCAGGTTATTTGAGCACAACAGTAATTGTTCCAAATGAAAACCCGAATATGCGCTACATAGTTCATCGGTTTACTGATGCGGCGTCGATGGAAGCATGGGACGACGACGGAGACGAGACATAAGTTGTTAGAAGAAGTTAACCGAGTACTCTAGCCCTTATTATGAAAACGCGACCGGTTTGGAGACATGGTTCGCGATTCCGGGCATCCACGCCATAGTGCCGCCTCCCAGATGGAAGATGGCACTTGTAACTTTTCCAGCTGCGTATATTCTTTCTTTCGCAGCAAATCTTATCTTTAAACCAATTTTTGCGATCATGCCTTTGCCTGTAAATAATCTAATCATGACACTAACGCTTGTTATCGGGCTTACGTATTTTGCGATGCCCTTGCTAAGCAGACTCCTCAGAAAGTGGTTGTATCCATCAAGAACTGTCGACTCCCATTCGAAAGAACGGTGATGAGCGAACTCTGCGAACATTTCCTGTTGCTTTATTGGTGGTATTGGTTGCATGTACGCCATTAACGATAGTAACCGCGCAGACAAACCGTTCGTTAAATTACACTAAAGTTAACCAAATCTTACTTCCAGGCACAGGAGGCCACGGCGACTGGGTTACCTATGACCCTGCCAATGGATACATATACTTGAGGCCATCATGGTTCAGATGTTATAGTAATCAATACAGCGAATAACTCGATAATTGCTGACATAAACGGCATACCGCAACCTAACGGAATCGCTTACGATTCTAACTATCTTTATGCGGCGTCGGCCGCTGGGAACTTTATCGCAGTAATATCGAAAAGCAATTGGACTCTCATTAATATCGTGAGAACCAACGGAACAACACCCGACGGAATCTGGTATAGCCAGCGTTACGGAAGAGTATATGTTGCGAGCGACGACGCAAACCACGTCGAATCATACACTGGTGGACCAGATCCGAAACTTCTCAACATTTACCCACTCATCCCAGAAAATCCACGAAGTGGCCCTGATGTTGGCGTTCTAGTAGATAGCAAAAATACACTCTACATGCCGGATGATAATTTGGTATTATCTTTGAATCTTACGTCAGGACAAATAACGAATCAACTCAACACAAACCTCACTATTGGAATCGAGGGTGCTACGAAGAACATGATTTACGACAATCTAATCAAACAGGTTATGGGTTGCGACAACTAATAATCAAACATGGGTACTCGATGCGGATACTCTGAAACCGATCATCATTCTCCCTGCTACGGCGCCAGACGATCAAATGGGGTTCGATCCCGGAATGCGCTTGATGTATACCTTCGGCGAGTTAGGCTTCGATGTTTACGACGCCAACACACTTCAACATATCATGTTTGTTAACACTTCAAGTCCGATCACTCATACTGGAACGGTAGATACCGCAAATCATGAGGTCTATGCATATGAAGGGCAAGCGAATGTGGTGGGCGTGTATGCCCTCACAGTTCCTACGTCGGAATCCTCTAGTACGTTGGGACTAGGTTTATTGGCGATCATCGTCGCCTTCGTTATCGTTCGGATGAGACGAGACCGTCTTGGAAAAGAAAGTGGAAATTGAACAAATGAGAAACCAAGCTGTGGCACACATACAAGAATGAAAACATCGCATCACCAACCGTAGAGGTGACGTTACCGAATGGCCGTTATCGATTTAAGGCCTAATGACCCTGCCGATTTTAGGCCTTAACCCGTCATCCAATTAAGCCAGAGCTCCGAATCAAATCAAGCGCGAGATAGGAATTATTTGCTGTCGATTCTCACACTTTCTGTCATGGACTAACAGACATTTACCCGTATTTCTCTCACACTAATTGTCACAAGATCTTCGAGGATGAAGACTTTTTCTCAAACTATTTGTCACCGATCTAGTTTTCGCGAAAATAATCGGCATTGGCGCCGGGGGAGGGATTTCAGCACTTGATCATGGATTAGATTTCTTCACTGAGCAACAACTCTCACTGGGATTGACGAATATTGCTGGGGAGTACGCGCCTTGGTTGTTCGGGGTTGGGTTGTTCGCGGCGTCTTTCTTGGCGTTAGTCGTGATATCGTTGGGAAGCGCTTGGGGTGTAGTTGAGGCGATTGGTTGGCATAGAAATAGAGCATTTGTGATCTACTTTCTGGAATCAATCCCAGCCGTTATAGTGACGTTAATGCTCTCAGGTAATTTGCTGACAAGCATACTGAATCTAATGGTAGCGTTCGTGTTCGTGCTGATGGCGCCAGCGGTGATGATGGGTTTGATAGCGTCGAACCCAAAAATATTGGGTCGTTCACGCCTCAAGAGGCGTCTGGAAGATTGCCTACTGGTTGAGCCTAATCCTCGTGGTGATCCTGGGCGTCATCTCTGTTGTGTCGTCTATAGTCTAACGGTCATCTGAGAAAAGATCTGCGAATTACGTTATCACGGTTTGGGAAAAGGGTCGGCCGAAACTGAATCTGGGAACTGCTGAATAAGTATATTACAACATTACTGATGAAATTTGTTCAGATCGTCACAAAATTTCTGGAGGATTATTGGATGGGTAAGAAAGGGAAAGAGATCGTTAAAGCGAAACTTGACGAGGTTATCAAAGATCTGCTCGCAGCTTATTCTGATGAATGGTTAGCGCATTATCAGTATTGGCTTACGGCACGATGGATTAGAGGACTGGACGCGGATACGTTGAAGGGGGTTCTGGAGAAGCAGTCAGCGGACGAACTTGTTCACGCCGGGAAACTTGCTGAGAGGATCATCCAGCTAGGTGGACAACCAGTAATGCATCCCAACCAGCTAATTGAGAAGGCTGGTTGCGGATACAAGGAACCTCCCAAAGATCCCGCCGACCTCAAAACGGTAATTCAGGACGTGTTGAATGCGGAAGCCTGCGCAATCGAATACTACAGCAAGATGTGTGAAAAGTACCGAACAACAGACCTTGTTACCCACGAAATATTCGAAGATCTCTTGAAAGACGAAGTTGACGACGAAGAGGAATGGGAAAAATTCCTAACCAAACCCTAATAATTCTCTAACTAAGCGATACTCTTGCCTCTTGTTGACCTTCTTGGCGATAGGGATCTTCTGAAGAGAATCCTGGAACATTACAAGTATCGGCTGGAGAACTTCACGGATGATGAAGACATCAAACCGTTGATAAGCGGGTCTGTCAGACAATATCTGACCTTTGGTCAGTTGAAGACATTACTATCCCAAGCCCTGAACGAATTGACTGAACACGGAAACGCTGCAAACCTGAATCTAGCCGCAGTACAGCGATCTTCTCAGGTCTGCGGCTAACCAATACGTAAGAGACTTAGAGCGAATCAAAAAGAAATCCAGTCAAGAACTGGACACAAGACTAGCAGAACTTGAATCAGACCTAGAAACGGTAAACAAATACCTCCGTTAATCGAAACCAATCGTACCATTGATATCAAAAAATGCGGTATACGCGGAGTTTCGAAAGCCTGTGCGCTAGAACTTATACGCAAGGAGTTTGAGGGGACCTTACAAACATTCCCTGTCCGTGTCTCATGACCGCTGATTGGCTTGTTATGCTCCGGGTGTTGGGAGATGTGCATTTCCGTGGCCACCAAGGATTTGTATGATCATCTGGGGTTGTGGAAGTGCGTGAGGCCAAAAGCATCCACATCCTCCGCGCAGTATTCCTATGGCTGCATTTATGATTACATGTATCATTCTTCTATTCACCACCATGAATGCGAGCAGGCAAGGCATTCAATTAACGATTTTACCGAATTCTACCAAATTGCTACCAGAAAATGACCTTAAGTGACATGAGTGAGCGCTTCGCATTGATTCTATTAGCTAGTCGAAACATAATCACGCATCCAACATTTAGGAGATAAGTTGGTTGTCAACTGCAGTTCGGCGACTCATGTTCCTGTCGTAATTGTTGGAGAAGAGACATTCATTGACTTCAACGACGACATCGCAGCAAGAATACTCGAATTAGTCCGATAACGACAAAAGCTAAACCTTAACGAACGCCATCAAGTTCCCGTCTGCTGTTGTTTTCTTCTTGTGTCGAAATTCAAAACTCAGAAGCTTTCTCGCTTAGCGTTCTGAACGACGGTGCTTAGTTTTGTAACGATCGAATAGCAAGTTTATACCCAATAGATGGAGTTGGGCCGGTGGTTTCCACATGGATTTGCCCGTGGGGCACATTCCAATCATCGAGAAATGAGGCGATCCAATTAGAAGTTGGATTCCGACGCGGGCTCCATTAGCACGAAAGTGTCGGGCCTCATATTTTTGCCCCCCTCTCATGAAATTATGCCATTTTTCCATGATTTTCACTTTTCGATTTGAGAGAAAATTCGACAGCGTCATGTGAATTGGAATAGCGTAACATTGTTTATTTGGGATGGATGCTGGTGCGCACCCACGCAACAACTTTGTTGGGTTTGCATGCACCAAGTATTCAGTGATATTTGGAAGGCTTATCCTGAAAATATGCTTGCAGACCGCACTTGGCACTGGTGGTGGTGGATCCATTTCTTCGAGAATCCCGATCGCCTCGAATTCCCCAGGCAACTCATGGTCCTTTGGGTCACTAGAAATTGCAAAAAGCTTTGCGTGAACGATTCTTATCACTGGCAACCAAAAACACTGATGGAAATCAATGAAAATCACGCTGCTTTCGACTCAATCGTGGCTTCCTGGTATTATGATGGAAACAAAATGCATGACCCATTCATCCTCGATCATGGGAGGACTGAAACATGCTGGGAAGATCGCGTTGGACGAATAAGCATGGAGAGCGACAAGGGAACCTATTCCTTTGCGGGGAGTCCTGGAGATTTCCAACTGAATATGCGTAACGAGAATGTTGGAATCGAACTATCGAATCAACCTTGGAAAGATACACTGTCGGAGCTGTTACCGACAGGCAAGAAATTCATCGGAAACATTGGGTATTCGATGCTGAAATATAGAGCGCTCCTGTCATCTGGAAAAATCAGAATAGGCGAAACCGAGACTCCTCTAAAGGGTAGATGTTATTTTCAGAAAGTGCAAATGGCGATAACTCCATGCTGGTACTGGGCCATAGTACAATGGGACAATGGCGCTTATCTGCAATACTTCCTACCGCATCTCGGAATACCAATGCTCAGACGCTCGATATCTCACGATAGTCTGATGGACTGGGGCGAAATGATGGTTTCAAAATCCCTCAGGTTTTACGACCCTGAAGAAAAGAAGGAATATTTAATGAAACATGTTAGAATAACTAAACGTTACGAAAAAGACCTGCCCATATTCCGTGTGAACGCTTTCTCCAATGAAGGCGAATTGACCATAGAGATCGCGACCTATGCACGATGTTGCTGGAAATTATCGCAACCACTCATCGGACCGCTCTGGCATGGAATATTCTACAATGAATACCCTGCAAGAGTCACCAATTTCGAATTCAAAAGCGGTACTCGGACGATAAAAAACGATGATTTCGGCAAAAGCTACTGCAACTGCGAGCACACCTGGGGTTCAGTTTGAACTAGAACTCGCTGAGTTGATGGTTGCAAAGAGGGCTTATATGCGGTGAGCCCTCAATCCTTTATCAAGGGTTTCTGGAGTGGCACCTCGTGTTGAAAGGAGAAGGTACATCAACATTGAGAACGTGGTAGCGACAGGTGCTCTCCATCAAAATATTGACCTGAACTCTATTATTCGAGCGTTCCCTGGCGTTGAGTATCGGCCTGAACAATTTCCGGGCTTAGTATTTCGAATGCAGAAACCGATCAAGGCCACCACCTTAATCTTCAGTTCCGGTAAAATGGTCTGTACCGGATCAAAGTCGGAACGACAGGCTCACAAAGCCGTTATGAAGCTCGTGGACGAACTCAACCGAGGCGGGATCGTTATTCTGGGTAAGCCTGAGATTCAGATTCAAAACATAGTAGCGTCCGCAGGTTTAGGCGGCTATATTGATTTGGAAAAAGTAACCTACTCGCTGAAACGCACCATGTATGAACCCGAACAATTCCCAGGACTAATCTACAGAATGGACGATCCCAAAGTAGTCATACTGATCTTCACAAGCGGAAAACTCGTATGTACAGGCGCCAAGAAGGAGACGGAAGTCCATAGAGCTATCTCAAAACTGCAAGAAACACTTGAAACGAAAACTCTGATAACATACGAACCAGCGGCAAACACCCGATAAGCGGAATCGAGCGTTTATGGTTTAGAAGTTCGATTTTCTGTGGCTCCAGAAGCAAAGAACGTAACGTAACGTCGTGCCAATCAGGTTCGTCGTGACTTTGCAGCTTTTCTCCGCTTATGTTTCAGTGACGATCGATGTTGACGTTTCACATGTTCCCATACGCCGTCAGCCATACGTTTGAATGCCATTCCGCATTCCTGACATTTTCGAGTCATCATTTTAGTCAAATACTATCAGGAGAGTATGATTCATGTCGTGTAATAAGGTTAACAATACATCTACACCTTTGAGTTGCTAATCCGTTTTTCTCAATCAGTGAGTTCATTCCATGGAAAACTTGTAAGATCCACGTCTGACATACGATTCAACGCCATCTCACTCATCCTCACTTGCGCCACAACATCTTGATCTTGTGTTACGAGAAAAATTCCGTCGGTCTGCGTCTTCTCGCGGCATTGGATCGACAGATTCTTGCATGATGATTTCCCATGTATCCATGCATCCAGAAAACGAGTAAGGAACTTGCGTGTTTCAAGTCCATATTTCTTTGAAATCCATATCAGATACCAACAAGTGGTGAATTCATGGAGTGATGGCCTTTGATGAACTGGTCTTCCTCTCCTACAGTCCAAGCTCTTTTTTGGTAAACGTTTCATTAGATCCGTGGCATGTTCATTCATCTTGCTCTTTAATCTTTGAACCAATCTGCAATCAAGTGCCTGTGCTGCAAAAACTGTTACGAGCGAGCTGAGAAAGGCAAAGACTTGCAGTGATCTAAGTCGCATGTGATTGGAACTCTTTATCACTATGAATCGACTAGATTTCATTTATGGCCTTGGACCAAACGAACTCTCTGACTATAGAAAAACGATGTATCTCACGTAGTCGGCCCTCGTCAACTCATGGTGAGTGTCAATGTATTCATGAAGAATGGCACACGTTCCTTCATGAATGCGAACATCATATGACTTGGCTGTAAAACGGACGCACTTACTCAATTAAGTGAATACTTCCGTGCTCACGAATTCTGTTATATGTACCGGTAAACACAACGTACTTTTAGGAAGCGTCTGCGACACCGTAACTCGACACACTCCATGCCCCGTCCTAGTGGTACGATAATAGACTCAAACTGACGGTAATTCTCTGCAAGTCAGTCGTTGGATATGCGTATTTACTCCTTGCGCCATGAGAATGAGTCGCGAATCGCAGTAGGTATTTTTGATGAGTTCGAACGCGCCGAAAACTTGGATTAAACGTATCCTTCTTCCAACTGATGGATCAGAATGCGCGGGTCGTGCCGCTAACGTGGCTATCGAGGTTGCGCGGAGATTTGAGGCAGAACTGGTCGTGTTATATGTAATTGCGGTTCCTGCGACGGCGGTGGCGAAGGCAGGGGTGAGCTATGGTCATGAGGTTGCTTTGAAAGAGTATTTTGATTCAGCTCATAAAGAGGCGGATAAGATCGTGGATGAAGTTATCCGATTAGCCAAGGCGAAAGATGTGAAAGCCACTCGTCTAATTCGAGATTACGCGGTCTCGGTGGTGGAAACAATTCTGGACGAGGCAACCAAGAGCAACGTTGACTTAATAGTTCTGGGAACTAGAGGATTAACCAGATTCAAAAAACTGCTCATCGGAAGCGTTTCCTCAGGCGTACTCCAGCACGCGCACTGTTCCGTTCTAATAGTCAGATAATCTGACCACGTCCTGAAGGCTTCGTGTGGTGCTGAAATCCCACGGTCCATCTCTAAGTCGCGGAGAATCCGTATCCAGTACTTTACGCATAATTTCCATTATCTCTCTTGCGATCTACCTTAACGTGTGGATAGAAGCAGGGGAGTTTATGTTGTAGAGCCACGAACACTCATCCCGTCGAGGTGAGTATTGTGGGGTTTAAATTGAAATGCCCTATGCCTGGATGCACTGCTGAGCTACAAGCAGAGAACAAAGACGATATTCTAAAGCAAGGAATGGACCATGCTAAGACTCATGGAATGAGTGCCCTTTCTCCGGATCTGATGTCTAAATTACAGGGTGCCATAAAACAAACCTAGCCCAATCCGACGATAGAGCCTGTTTTCTCTTTTTCTTTTTTTAAACACGTTTAATTTTTTGGGGGGTGCTTGTGGTGCCAAAAATTGAACGAGTGCCACAAGCGGGCCAAAATCTCACTCGCCGCACCAAATTGCGGTGCATAATTTCCAAAAATGCGTCGTATACGGTAGATTGATGAGCACGCGAGAGAAGTGAATCAGTGTGAGAAAACATGAAGGGATACGTAACCCAAATTGAACGGGAGACGAGGAAGAATGCAGATTTTCGACGTGTGTTATATACTGGAAAGCATAGTCAGCTCGTGCTCATGAGCCTTAAACCATTAGAAGAGATAGGCGCTGAGACGCATGAGGATCGCGATCAATTCTTTCGATTTGAACGCGGAGTAGGAAAAGTAGTCATCGACGGCGTAGAACACCGTGTTAAGGACGGGAATGGAGTTATCGTCCCAGCGGGCGCTAGACATAACGTCATCAACACCTCTAAGCGAGTCACGCTCAGACTCTACACGATTTACTCTCCACCTGAACACAAGGATGGTGTGGTCCGCCATACGAAACAAGAAGCGATGGCAAGCGAAGAGCACTTCGACGGCCAAAGCACAGAGTAGCAAGTTAGTCACAAATTGTATCACAGTGCCCACATGATGTGACAAGGGGTTTAGTCCGTTCGGTTTCGTTGTAAATCAGGGTTCAGTGTTCGGTCCCACTGGATTTGGATGTGGAACACCGAACCCACGAATGCAGTTATGTGTACTAGTAAACTGGCGTTGAAATTCCGCGCTTCGTCTGCGAATAGTCGTGTTTGAGTCGTTGTTTAGTTGTGTAGGTATTCCCTTAAGGTTGCAGGAGGTAATAGTGTTCGGGATTCACTGATGGCGGCGGCATTCGTTTTCATAAATATCGATCCGGGCACTGAAGTCGCCGTCCTGAAGAGGCTTCGGGCGATGCCTGAGATTAAAGAAGCCCACTTCGTGTATGGCGTGTACGACGTAATTGTGAAGGTTGAAGCAGATTCCATGGATCACTTGAAAGAAATTATCAGCTGGAAGATCCGAAGACTCGACAATATCAATTCAACGTTAACCACCATAATCGGCGAAGTCAATTAGCGTCATTAGCTCTACACGTGTTGTCATCAGTATAATCAACTCTTGATAGGAAGAGTTGGAATAACGTATGGTCCAGGTTAGAAACCATCTCATCCTAGTCCGGACTTAAATAATTAAGTGAATCCGAACCGTTTTACAGCCAAGTCACATGATGTTCGCATTCATGAAGGAACGTGTGCCATTCTTCATGAATACATTGACACTCACCATGAGTTGACGAGGGCCGACTACGTGAAATACATCGTATCTTTGTACGCAGGGGGCTCTTTGCATCCAAGGTCATAACCTCCACATGCTTAACTTCCGCTGTTGCCATAACGTATCATTGCTTTTTTATTTTCTCGGACAGATCATGACGCGATTTTCACGGCGCCGCGTGCAATGGCCTTATCGTGCTTCTTGAGCCAGTCCTCAATTGCTTCAGTAACAGCGCTTGACAAACCTCCCTTCTTACCGCCCTTCATGGATACTATCGCGAACCGAAACTTGCGCTCTAAGGCGTCGGGAACAAGAACCAACAATCTACCCATAATTCTCACATGGAGTTACACTAAGTGATACCGTGCAATATCTGAATGTATTCGGCTATTTAGCGTTTTAACGTGATAAAGAGACATCGTTACAGGAGTATTCATCTACGCAGGATGTTTTGTCGGAATCCTCGTAATCTAAGTGTCTATCTGTCACGTACAAGGACTAACGCGCTGAGTTGATGGTTACAAAGATGGCTTATATGTGTCTGAGCCTACAGGCGTTTGTCAAGGTTTTTGGAGTGGCATCTCGAATAGGAAGCAGAACCTACATCAACATCGAAAACGTGGTTGCGACGGGTGCTCTCCATCAGAATATTGATCTGAACTCTATTGTTCGGGTGTTCGCGGGCGTTGAGTATCGGCCTGAACAATTTCCGGGTTTAGTATATCGAACCAAGAAACCGAAAGCGACCACCTTGATCTTTAGTTCGGGTAAAATGGTTTGTACTGGCTCGAAATCGGAAAGGGAAGCCCGTAGAGCCGTCATGAAAGTTGTGGACGAACTCGGCCGTGGCGGGATTGTTATTCTGGGTAAGCCTGAGATTCAGATTCAAAATATAGTATCGGCAGCAGATTTGGGCGGGCGTATTGATTTAGAAAAAGTAACCTACTCATTGAAACGCACCATGTACGAACCTGAACAGTTTCCAGGATTGATCTATCGAATGGATGATCCGAAAGTCGTGATTCTGATTTTCGCTAGCGGGAAACTAGTTTGCACTGGAGCGAAGAAGGAGACGGAAGTTCACAGAGCCGTCTCAAAACTGCAAGAAACACTTGAAGAGAAAACCCTGATAACATACGAATCAACGGCAAAAGGCTCATCAGCCGGTCAGCCCATCACGATAAACCTATCGGCAGAGTGATGCAGACTACCAAATCCTCACATAACTTCTCTAAACTCTCAGAGATGGCTCGGCCGGCCGCGTAGCCTAGAAGAAGAACGAATAGTAATAGTGCAGGGACTATTACTTGGACCGTCGTGTAGATGAGGGAAGCCAATACTATTCTACTTCGGCTCTGTGGGAATGAAGTTCGTTTGGTTAGGTTTTGGTTCCTTTACGTACGAATTGGTTTTCGAGTACGAGCTTCTCGATCACCGACTCTGGGACTCCAAAGTTTGTCGCCAAAAGCTGGGTCGAGTTTCGTCCGAACCATTCGCTGGTGCTGATTGATTGGTGACTGCCGCTGTTGAATCTAAGATCTTAGTTGCCTGACTTCGTGAAGTCCCAGCTAATCGTCCTGATTGGTTTCACTCGAACTATGACTCGGTTAGCCTCCAACCCGCTCAGAAATCCGTCGACCTTGTCTGGCGCCATGTACCTTGCAGCAATTCTACGTACACCAGCGTGATCCCTATCGTCTAGAATGTCGGCGATGCCAGCGAAGAGAACCACTTTGTGAGCATCCTCGTTTCGAATGCAGACGGAAGTTCGGTTGTCGCGTTTAATGTTCCTCGCCTTCGCTCGATCAGTGGTTGTCGAGAAGTACAGATACGTACCATCGAAATCATACCAGACAGGCGTGATCTGTGGCGAGCCATCCTTCTTCAACGTCACAACATCAGCGATCAACGGTTGAGAGAGGAACCCCCGCAGTTCCACATCACTCATAGCAGCCTGACTCATTCATTTTCCTCCTAAATCCAAAGAAACCTGTTTTTCTTTCTATCACGTATTCCTATGATAATAATTGGAAGGACTACTCTGGCGGCATTTGTTTCTGTAATAGGTTTAAGTCGATTCCCTGGCTGCGGCGGATGCTCCAAACTATTGCGTATATGATGGCTCCGACTACGAATGTAGGAATGATGCCTGTCAAGAAGACGGACTCAACATTTCCGATTGCAGGTAGGAGTATTGCATAGATCGTTACTAGAGAAACGACGATACCCAACGCACCGAAGATGGAGATCAGTGGAACCCCTGCTACCTTCTTCTTGCTAATCGGATGAGCCGACTCGAAGATGTCTTTCCGTTTGAAAGGATAGACAATCGCCACAGCCGATACGATAAGAAACACCATGAACGTTCCAGCCGTCCCATAAGTGAATAGGGTTGCCAGCAAGCCATATTGGAATATGCTAATGTAAGTAAAGAGTAACCCAACAGCCGTCATTATCCCAATCGCGTAAACTGGCGTCCCAGTTCTGCGATTGATATTCGCGAAGACACTTGGGGCTAAGCGGTCGAACGACCAGCGAAAAGGTTCCTACTGAGAGTAAAGAAGATCGAGATGTTCATGACCTCAGCTGTGAGACCAAAGCTCAAGGTGAAAATTGCAATAAGCGCTTGATTCTGCGTCCAGAACATCGCCAGCCCGGAAGCAAGAGGGGGTGTTCCTGCAAGATACGGATAGGCCGAAGACCCTGAGATCCACAACGCAGCCATCGAGTTCACAAAGGACGGACCTTCGCCAAAATACTCTACTGCTATCATCGCCGTCGTGAAGGCCGCAAATAATATGGTTCCGCCTAGCTGGGCGATGATTTGTGACCTATGGTTTTGCTTGATTTCTCCAGCAAAATACGCCGAAGAGTTGAACCCGAGGTAACCCAACAGTCCGAGCGCTCCGGCGTATAGTGACGCAGAGGAGAGCAGTGGCGGCACACCGTTGTACGCGCCACTCTGCTGCCCTGCGCTAATGATCTGGTCGTAAGTCATATTGGAACCTGAGAGCGAATTGAAGTTCTGAGCGAAGACAGAACTACCTGCTGAAATCACAGTCACAATAAAGACGACTCCAATGATAATCGACAGGACTGTCCAATACTTCACGGTCGTGGCGGCTAACCGAGAACTCGCGATGACAATGAGGCCTGCAATGATTATGAAGACCGCGGATATCCAGAACGCTGAGGCGGGCGTTTGAAGGGAGTTTGCTATGTTAAGATACGCTGGGTTCTTGTCGAGAATCCCAAAATCGTAGTACAACTGCGCAATTGACCACTGGCCAATCCAAGGAGCGACTGCCCCAACAACTGATATGCTGAGTAAGGTAAACGCAAAATTGGTTATGAAGCCCACGCTCGGATGAAACACTCTTCCTACCCACACGTAGTCACCACCGCTTCGAGGTATCGCAATAGAGAACAAAATGTACACTCCCGCAATAGGAAGTACCAAAAGTAACCCGATCAGAGGACCCAACAGCGGATTAGCTTCAGGATAAAATCCTGGTGTGAACGCGACCACGTTGAACACGTAAAGCAACCCCATCTGGGTCACACACAACCCGAGAGCGTCCATTCCAGAAATCTGTTTGACGAGCCCGGTTGCGTCTCTCACGAAAACAGTCTTCTTACTCATCAACTTCATCCTCTTAGTACATTACCGATGACTGCGAAGCAAGCAACCATCTATTCCTATCATTATAATTTGACGACCTAAATATTCCTATCAGAATTCAATGACGTATAGGCTTGTGTTCTGCAAGTTCGACACATTAATTCAACTTCGGACAAGCTCTTGCTCACTTCCCCTAAAGGACGACCACACTTGCAGCATTTGACCCACACTAACATCGCTCCAGCATACGACACTCAAACCACCCTTAACCACGACATAATATGACGTATGTCATAAAAACATTAGGTATGCTACCAATACTGAAGAAGGTTACAATAGTGCAACGATTACAAGCACGTGATACGCCGTTTATAGTGAGAGATGCAGCTGTCTGATCAGAGAGATGTAATCTCCTGAAGCCAAGTATACAACCGCTAATACTAGAGGCGTGTATCTTGCGAATCCAAATCGTCCCTTTGACAGCACAGTAATGTTCCACCGTAGTGGTGTAGTTCACAGAGGCGCATATAAGCCAGCACTCGCATTTCGCCATAATACGATCTACGATACATGGTATGAACTTCGGAACGAATGCTTCGACCCAACCAATGGTCTCGGTGTTGATCCCACATGTCTCTAGACTGGTGCAGGCGTGATCGGTTTGTGAGTTTTCAGTATCGTGGCCATTTCAATCGCGTTGTCTACTAGACTTTCGGTGTCTGATGTGGGCGTTGCGGTTTGGAATCTTGGCTCCCATGTTTTCATAGCATTATAATTGTTCTGAGTGTCTTCGGCGTACCATCCTCGACTCCAACCCACGAAGGGAAATCTTCCGAAAACGAATCCTAATTCGGACCAGAACATGAGCATCTCACCAGCCACATGTTGAACGCCGTCTTGGCCTCCGGTTATGATGAAGGCAGCTACCTTGTCCTTAATCAGGTAGCGTCCGTTAGCCGGAATTTGGTTTTGGATACAATTCATTCGCTGAACCATTTCATAGTAGAGTGAGCATGCGTTTCCCCAACGAAGAGATGTTGCGACAATAACAACGTCTGCCCAGTCCACAACGCCATCATAAATTATCTTCATCTCATCAGAGGAATCATCTTGCGTGATATTGCACGGCCACGTGCACGACTTCAAACCTCTACTGTAGTAGCCTTCGCAATGTCGAATCTTCAGCTCTCTCACCCGGATGAGATTAGTTTCAGCATGTTTCTTCTTCGCATGATCCAACCCATGTTCCAAAAGTGTTTCAGAAGTACTTGGACGTGGATGTTGCAGATTCATGGCAGTTGTCGAAATCCCTAAAACACGTAATTTCTCCAACCCTCGCATACTCCTATTTCGTCTTCTCCTACGGTCGGTTCAGTGATATGAGTTTAGTTTACGTGAATTCGTAACCAGTTAAGTGTGAAGACCTAGTTTTGTGACGATAACGAGAGAATTGGTATTCACACAATTCTTCGCTTGGGAAGCGTTATGTTCAGTCGTGCTTCACTACACTACTACTCTCGGGTAAAGCCTCGAAGCGATAATAACGAGAACTGCTGTTGACGCAAGCAATACCCCAACATCTACTGGGATTCCATAGACCGAGACTCCCCCGATCACCATTAGGCCACGTAATGCATCAACCTCATACGTTAACGGGTTAACTCTCGAAATTGCTTGCAGCCAACGTGGCATGATTGAGATTGGGTAGATCGCATTACTGGCGAAGAAAAACGGCATCGTAAGTAACTGGCCGACACCCATGAAGCGTTCCCGTGTCCTTACCAGGCATGACACGATCAATGAGAATGTGGAGAACAGCGCAGAACCCAGAATCACCACGAACACTACACCAACGATTGCAGGTAAACTCCATTTGATGTCGACTGCTAGGCAAAGGGCTAACAAGTAGACGATGACAGCCTGCGATAATCCACGTTCACCAGCGGAAAGAGCCTTACCTGAGATCAGGGCAGCGCGAGGCGCTGGACTTGCCAGCATTTTGTGCAATATCCCTAAGTCGCGTTCCCAAATTACAGCTATGCCAGAGAAGATTGCGATGAACAAAACGCTCTGCGCTAGAATGCCCGGAGTCATGAAGTCCATATACGATATCTTTCCGGTAGGGATCGCTCTTATCTGAGAGAGAACCTCGCCGAAAATCAACAGCCACAGCGCTGGTTGTACAGCGCGGTGTCAGGAGTTCGGTAGGGTCATGGTGGAGTTTGCGTGCCTCCAACTCTGCGACTGTTGCAGTATCAATTATGAAGTTGAAGATCGCTCCGAATAGTTTCCCTATTGGCGTTGCCGTAAGGCTAACCGAGTCTTCGTGCCAAGTGTCTTGTCCTTGAGACCTCATGATAATTTCCTCCCGATTCAATTTCATAACCTGAATAATGTACGAACACGTCGTCCAACGTCGCACCGTCGCCTACGGATGCTTTGAGCTGAGCAGGGGTTCCTATTGCGGCAATCTTTCCCAGGTGCATGATTGCCACTCGATTGCATAATTCATCAGCCTCTTCCATATAGTGAGTAGTTAGCAGAATCGTCGTCCCGTAATTTGTGCGGAGGCGCTGAATGTGCTCCCACACAGCTCTTCTAGCAATTGGATCTAATCCCACCGTCGGCTCATCAAGGAAGAACACTCTCGGTCTATGCAACATGGATTGAGCAATCTCAAGGCGTCGAATCATACCTCCGGAGTACTCTCTAACCATTTTATCCGCCACGTCAGTAAGCTCCATGAAACTCAATGCGTCACGAATACGCCCTTCTCGATCTCTGCGAGGGATGTGGTAGAGTTTTGCGAAGATCAATAGGTTCTCGTGCCCTGTAAGAGAACCGTCAGCTGAAAGCGATTGAGGAACATATCCTATAGTCCGTCGAACTTGGGATGCTTGGCGCACTACATCATAGCCGCCTACCCAAGCGTCTCCTGATGTGGGCCCCAGAAGCGTTGTTAACATTTTGATCACAGTTGTCTTGCCGGCTCCATTTGGGCCAACGAGTCCAAACATCTCACCTGATCCGACGGATATGCTGAGTCGGTCAACCGCAGTCAGCGTCCCAAAGCACCGCGTCAATGCCTTTGTTTCAAGAACGGTCTCAACCCCGGTCCTCGGCGGATTGACCAGTTCAATTTTGAGACTTGACATTAAGTAACGATCTGCCCCGGTCTAACCCTTGCTGTTTCCGAAGAGAGTCGAGTTGTTCTAGATATTTCCGGGCTCAAGATATTCGTATCCTGCTGTAGCTATCGAATTAACTCGAAAGATTTCCCACAGATAAATGCCTATCCCATCGCCTCCGAAGAACACGTATTTCCCGAACCCTGCAGCCGCTGTGCTACTAACGAATCGTGACACCGAAAAATTTTGGAAAAACGTTGTCCTATTACTCTACGGGTAGGCCGGTAATTGGATCAAGAATGAGTCTGTTTGCCGCATGATGATCTGTGAAGTCGAACATGTTGAGGAGTGAACCGGCTTTCTGATCGAAAGAAGGCCCACCAATTCTACCTAAGTGCCAGTTGTCTTCTATGAATCGTAGAATAGAGGTTTGGTCCGTTAGAGTGTTGTCAACGAAATTTTGCTTCGCGTATAATGAAATTACTAGGAATGGAAGGCGTGGCCCATATCCGCATCTGTCTGCGGGAGTTCCTGCGGGAGTAATGCCGCAAAGATCCGAACCGAGGAGCGCGTCATTTGCTGGATCGCCAGACTGGTTTACAATCGGCCCCATAACATGATCGTACCATCCATCTGAATCGTCGTAGGCAATTATTACTGCGGTACTCTTCCAGATAGGCAACTGTTGAAGCTGGTTTATGGTCTGTACGAGAAAATGTTGTTCGTCTAACGGATCCGAGTATCCCGCGTGTCCGTCTTGATACCTCGAGGCTTTTAGGAAGCTGACTGCTGGCAGATTGCCTGCGTTGGCTGCAACCCAAAAATCGGATAAGTCGTACTGATGATTAGCCTGATCGGTTTCACCGATCATTGATGGAGAGCTTGGTGGAAGATGATGTGGGTTGGCGGTTGTCTGATAGTACTGGAATGGTTCATGATGAGCGCTGTAATCCGTCACGTTAGCCCCACCTACGTTGATGTGTGACGATCCGCAGACCAGCGTTCCCATGTGCGGAGCGACTAGTTGGTCTGAAGCCTCCCTGGAACCATCCCCACGTGATGCCAGCGGCGTTCAAGAGGTCCCCTATGTTTTGTCCAGTCATCGCAATCGTCGTACCCGCGGAACAGTCGTCATACGTCGGATCAGTATCGCCGATGACAGTACCGTTTGCCGAGATGCCGGGAAGATTAGCTGGAATAGCACCCGCCGTATTGCCCGAAACCAAGTTCAACGCACCCGGCGTTGATGGTCCGAATGTTGTTCCAAAAGAGTTGTCGTTCATGGCAAAGTTCTGAGCGTACTCCCACATGGCGGTCACCGTGTTCCCATCATAGTAACCCATAACACTCGTTGGGTTACATGAACCACGAGTCGGCCCCGTGCTCTGAACAAACTTATCCATAAGCCCCCCATCAAACGCCTTCTGCTCTGCAGTGTAATCATGATCATTATCACATGTGATGGTCTGAGAACGATCCAACCTGAACGGGTTCGCCAGGTTCGTGTTGTTCGTGAGCAGCACTCCCGAAAGACCGTTAATCGTCGGAGTATTCGGAGCGGCGATAAATCGTGGCTCTCCTGGAGGATTCAAAGCAAATCCGTAAGTTGCGAAGTAATGATCAAAGGACACATTCTCTTGGAAGATAATTACTAAATGCTCTATCGGCGTTGCAGTAATCGAGTTGCTTTTTGGAACAACGATAGTACTAGCGAGCAACAACGCTAACAACATTATCGGGATAGCGATTGAAATTCTTGTCCTCATACCCATTTCTTTGCCATGCAATCAACCATCACTCCATACGATGAAACACAAACTCGAAACAGACGTCCGTTGGATCTGCGATCAAGCTTCTACGCCATCAACTACTGGCAAACCTAGACTAATAATCAAAGATTCTTGCTGGCAAACACGTGAATTCCACATAAGTATAGTAATTCAACTATTTTGCTGATCGAATAACCCACTCGCATTTCACAGCGTGGGATTTCAGCACCAGTTTACTAGTACAGCTGTGACTTGGTTAAGCCAATCCCTTTAAGTCCCGGTTGGAAACTTTGGTGAAGGCGAACTCTATGAGTGCAAAAATTAAATCGTATACCGCCATCTTGATGGGGGTAATAATAATTCTTGCAGACGTGTACTGGCTTCTCATAGGAAACAGTTACACTTACATACCGTGGTTGGCTGCGGGCATAGTAATTTTCGTCGCCAGTATAATTTGGATCATCATAGAATATGATCTAATGAAAAATTAGACCGACGAATATTGAAATTCAACGAAGCCAGTATCGTAGCATCTCACAGGTGGAGCGTGGGATTCTGGCCCCAATTTACTGGTAAATATAAACTGCATTAGCCTTTTCACGGATCATGATTCTAGTCTTAAAGTTGTAGCGTTACGTGCCCTATTTTCTCAAATTCAAATCACGGGCTTCTTTGATTAACTTTAAAATTTCACTCTTATTCTTCTCGAATTGAATCCTGAATTCTTCCTTATCTTCCTTAGTTAACTTTGGATCACAATCGAGTACTCCAAAATAATACCCGCGAACGAGATCCAGATCCTTCTCATCATCATTGGTAAAATTGTCAATCCCGTTACTGATTGCAACCCCGATTCTATAATCCAATGGCTATCAGCTAAACTCTCTTCTAGTGCTCGAAAACAAACGAATGAGTTCTTCTCTTCTAGATTATTAATCGCACTCGAATTTTGTTATTGTTGTGGTGGTGGTCTCGTGCCTAGCGTGACCTCTAGGGTCATCGGATTGCCGGCTCGGATAATGTTGATCTGGATAGTCTGTCCGGGTTGGGTGTTACTTTCAAGGTATGTGGATAGAGCGTCATTGTTTACTATTCGAACGCCGTTGATCGAAACTATGATGTCGCCTCCGATAATGTATTGTTGTCCTTGAACATAGACTTCATACGTTCCAGCTTTCAGCCCTGCTAGGTCTGCTGGTCCGTTGTGAACTGATTTCTCAATCAACACTCCGTAAGTCACCTTGCTCTGTGTTGCTTGTGCAAGTTGGTACGTCATGTCAACTGTTGCAATTCCCAGATACGAATGCTTGGTGTACGTGCCGGTGGTTACGAGTGAGGGCAATTCACGTAGTATCGTATTCGAAGAAATTGCAAAGCCAAGGCCTTGAGAACCGCTGACCGTAGCTGTAGTCACTCCAACCACCAATCCATTCACGTTGAGCAACGGTCCACCCGAATTGCCCGGGTTGATCGGATTGCTGATTTGGATTACATCGGCGATAGGAAACGTAGCGTTGCCTGTAGATGATCCGTACTGTACACTCCTGCCGACTTGACTAACTATTCCTGTTGTTATCGAACCCGAATAACCATACGGGTTTCCGATCGCAGCTACGGGGTCTCCTATCTGGAGAGGTGATGAAGAGGTGAGCTGAAGCGGATAAAACTCATTGGCTGGAGCCATCGCGATTACGAGAGCTACGTCAGCGTACGGGTCAGTTGCAGTCGCCGTAGCGTTGTAAGTGTTACCATCAGAGAAGGTTACCGTCATATTTACCATCCCTTGCACTACATGATAATTCGTGACGATGTAGTCTGAAGTTCCGTATTGGATTACGAAACCTGACCCTAGGACGGCTTGCGAAACATTTCCAGTACCGAAATCCGTAATCATCGGACTGAACTGCTGCCCCTGAATCAATACTACGCTTCGATCTGCGTTCGCATAGATTTTGATCGGGTCAAGTCCAGAACTTCTCGAATTTCCAGTTTGTACCCCAACGTAGTATGACACAACAATTGATGAAGAAACCACAATTATGGAAACAAATCGCGATTAGCACATTCCGTCGAACATGAGAAACGGATTTCGTTGATCGACGACGAGTAGATTTAGGCATGAAACTCAAATCCTAACTGATCATCCTGCTACATTGAACCAATTTAGCACTATAGGAACTAAGTTCTCGGAGAACCTGAAGGGGCAAATCGAAGTAATCTGCGACATTAGACTAGAAGGTAACGTTTAGAATCCTACGGCCTCGTAGACAGGAGATCGGGCACGAAGTTTACGACGACGTTGTGTGAAGAGCGATCGAATGACACGATTATCGGTTTGAGCTTATGAATCCTCGTTTGATCAAGGACTTGATTACGCCCTCGTAGTCGTTCGTGTATAACTTCGTTCCATAAGTTGAGTGTGAAATCCCTAGACTCCGCAGCGCATCCTTCTCATCTTTCTCCAACCTTCCCGCATGGCCAGTAATTTCAATATGCTGCTCCTGCGCTTTCACCTGAAGGCTCCTACACCTACGCTTCACAGCCTGTTCAATAAGCCAAGCCCTGGCCTTCGGGTCTTCCGGAATCTGAAACTTGTCGCCTACCACGATCTTCTACCTCAATGAAAACAGATGACTACCAAGTTGTTTGTCAGCTATTTGTTAGTTTCTAACAAAACACAAACGTTGTATTGAGAAGGAAACCTGCCTCGAAACTTTCGCTACGAAGACTCATATTCACTGTATGATCCCAGTACATCCCAGTAAGCCAGGGGTGAGCGTGTAGGCATGCTGCGATCATCGATAAAGGCGAAAGAGTAAGCGTGAAAGTAGGAAGCTGAGTTTCCTACTTTATAGAATGTTATACGGCCCGTTAAACTTCGTTCAGGCTGGCTACAGGCAGCTAATAATTCTGCTTTCCATGTTCATTTTTGGAACATGGATCTTCGTTCGCTATGAGGGGCTCCCAGGTCTCCTAGCTCTGTTCGCGTCGGTTTCAACTGTCACTACTATCGGACTCTTCACGCCGAACAACGGCAACGTTTACTCCGATGAACCGAAACGAAGTCATATTAATCATAGTGCTAATGATCGTCTCGGTTGGTTCAGGAGCATCACTAGTTCAGAGCACGGTTGGTATGGCAGTAAGCGAGCGTGGCAAAGCAGCAGCACAGAACCGACTAGTGAAGAGACTGAAGAGCCACGTCATCGTCTACGGATATAGCCACATGGGCAGGTTCATAACTGAAAAACTTGGAGAGATCGGTTACGACTACGTCATAATCACAAGGATTCCTGATGTTTACAATGGGTTGCTGAAGAAAGATTTGTTCGTTGTTCTCGAAGATGAAACGAACATAATGGGCGCTCTGGAATCAGCTGGAATCGAGAAAGCATCTCTCGTCATAGCAGCAGACGTTAACGACTCCGACAACATGCGATTCATCTTAACCACACGAAAACTCCGACCCGACATCAAAATACACACAGTAGTCCACGACCCATCGCTGACGGAAGTGATGAAGGACGCGGGAGCAAACGTCGTTGTTCCAACCACCGCCGCGGCTGGTGAACTGCTCGCTTTTTCTGCTGACAACAAGAACCTTGTCGGCGTAGTATTCACACAGAACATGAAGACCCAACGCATCAGCGAATTCACCATCCACGCACCATCCCCAATCATAGGCAAGAAACTACATGAAGTCGCTGAAATGGTGAAGATAATCGGAGCCGTACGCGATGGAAAGATTGATGCGACCGTCTTCGACGGAACCTTCACACTACAGGAAGGAGACACACTTCTAATTCTCGGCGACCCCACACACATTAAGGAACATCTCGAAAAGACGGCGACCAGACGCCCCCACTAATTCCACGCTGATTTGTTCCTGCAGTTTCCACCAATCTTTATTGTAAGCCACGGATCTAACCTGTTCTAAGAGTGCTGCTTCCGAATGGCTAAACCCACGGCCACTGGAAAATTTTCGCGGAGAGGCACGCGAGGAATCTCGTCTCTGATCTTTCTAGCAAGCTTCATCCTAAGCGCATTCCTTGCCCTAGCCAGCATCTCCGTAACTCGAGTTTTGGGTTTGAGAGCGAAAATACCTACAAACGAACTATTGCCATACTATGTCAGCACTCAAGGATTACTGACGTTCGTCCCTCTAGATCTGATGCTTTAGGTTACACTTTCTTTGTGATACTCGTTATCATCACTCTCAGAATTCTGGCAGATGCTCAAATCGCAACAGATGATAATCCGGAACACGCACAGGCACTCGCAGATAAGGCCGAGAAGTACATTGAATGGGCGCTTAATGGACTCGTATTCTTCATTGCCTTCGAGTTTTCAAGTGCACTAAGTTCACTCCACATTCTCATCGAAGACAACTACTGGGTCGAAATCGCGATTTGCGTCTTAGTAGCTATGATCGCTCGATCCATAATGCATAGGATGACCCGACATCTAATCCTGTGAGGCGCTAATTTGCGTGAGCTCACTGAGAAGAATCGAGATCTCATGAGGTGGCAGAAGAAGTCCGAGACTTCTACGAACGTTACCCTTATCCTCGGCCGATCGATAACCTTGACAAATATCGGGCGCTCTGGCAGGATCGACAAAGACGCCGCGCGGATTATCATCTATTCTGGCCCTCCAGACCTTACAGGGAAGATTACTCCATCCTCATCGCCGGCTGCGGAACATCTCAAGCGGCCAAGCATGCCTTACGATGGCCTGCAGCTCAAGGTTGTCGGCATCGACTTCAGCGCAACAAGTGTACGTTGTACTGAGGAGTTGAAGCGAAAATACAACTTGAACAATCTCCAGGTCCACCAACTTCCCATCGAGCAAGTGAACGATCTGGAGACGAGCTTCGATCAGATTGTGTGCACCGGGGTTCTCCATCATCTTGCGGATCCAGACGCTGGGGCTCAGAGCTCTGCGCGAGGTACTCAAACCGGACGGGGCGATGCATCTCATGGTGTACGCACCTTACGGACGGGCCGGGATTTATTTGCTGCAAGAATTCTGCAAACGAATCGATATCCAGGCTACCGATGAAGAGATCCGAGATCTCATTGCTGCGCTCAGGGCACTGCCACCCGGACATCCGCTTGAAACCCTACTGCGCGAAGCCCCTGACTTCCGAGAAGAAGCGGGGCTTGCTGATGCTCTTCTGCACCCGCAGGACCGCGCGTACTCAGTTCCGCAATTATTCGATTTCATTAAAAGAGGAGGATTAACATTCGGTCGATGGGTTAGACAAGCACCCTACACCCCTCAGTGCGGCGCCATCGCAAATATTCCGCAAGCTTCTCGGATCGCACAACTTCCCTTAGAAGAGCAGTATGCCGCTGTCGAACTTTTTCGAGGCACCATGGTGACCCACAGCGTGGTCCTTTACCGAAACGATAGCCCTGACCGGCAACTGGTTAGTTTTGCCGGTGACGCTTGGCTTACCTATGTACCGATTCGAATGTCAGACACGATCTGTGTTCAAGACCGACTGCCTCCTGGGGCTGCGGCGGTCCTGATCAACCAGAATCACACCTACAGGGATCTGATCATGCCGATAGACTCAACAGAAAAGAGTTTGTTTGATGCTATTGACGGGAACAGCAGTATTGGCGATATATTGCAAAGAACGTTGCCACTCATCACAAAATATGGCGCGTGCTTTCTTCGAACGGCTCTGGTGGTATGATCAGGTAGTGTTTCAAACCTTCACGCAATCATGAATTTCTTTCAGTTTATCTGGCAGTGCTGGTCAGCGGTCTCTTTTTTCCGCTTAATTGTGCTGGATCACCGTGGCACTTCTTCACCTTCCTTCCACTACCGCAAGGACAGAGTTCGTTCCGTCCTAGTTTCGCAACCGCGGCCAATAGAGCCGCATCTTCAGCTGCTAGAATCTTGGTGACACCGGCTGCGGGGTGGCCT
>CAWKES010000017.1:0-93661 GCA_963848755.1 Candidatus Bathyarchaeota archaeon
GCGGCAGCTAAAAGAAAACGGGCCACCCTGCCCACACCTTTTTTTCGTTTTATGAATTCGCAAGCAGCGGCGTGCAATAGTTGGGACTATGTCCACCTAGGTTACAGTCAAATTGAACATAGCAAAATACATACTTCGTCGAGGAATCTTCGCCATCTTCGTACTCTTGAGCGTAATGACTATTACTTTTGTATTATCGCATAGCTTGGGAGGCGACCCAATCTACTCATGGCTAGGAAAGGCAGCTGGCCTGCATCCTCAACTAGCTGCTGCCTACGCGGCGAAGTATCATCTGAACGACCCAGTCTACGTTCAGTATTATTATTACCTCGTTAATTTATCACAAGGAAATTTAGGGTATTCGCCATCACGAAATTTTGTCCCGGTCGCGCAAGTCATTTCGCAGACTCTTCCGTTCACGTTACAAATCGCGTTCTTTGCAATAGTGATGACATTAATTGTCGGGATATTACTCGGCGTCACTTCGGCGCGGTATAATCACACATCGATAGATAATGGGATCCGCGCAGCCTACATGGCGGGTTATGGTTCCCCGCCCTTCTTTGTCGGCTTGGTCTTACTCATTATTTTCACCTATCATTTTGGGCTTCTTCCGAGCGGCGGAGCTTTTGATCCTAACTTGACTCCGCCTACTTGGATAACTGGTATACCGATGATCGACAGCCTACTTGAAGGAAATTTCCAGTACTTTGGTAGCGCTCTAATTCACGTAATTCTTCCTAGCTTGGCTCTTGCAATTTGTTTCTTCGGAATTGTAACTCGTGTACTAAGAAGTTCGATGCTGGAAGTAATGCACGCGAACTATATTCGAACTGCAAGAGCAAAAGGCTTGGATGAAGGAACGATTTTTTACAAGCACGGACTTAGACACGCGCTTATTCCCATCGTGTCACTTTCTTCACTTATTGTCACTTGGATCATTACTGGCACTATCTTCGTTGAAAACATCTTTTCTTACCCCGGAATGGGACGCTACGTTGTACAGGCGTTGAATGGACAAGATTACCCGGGGATACTAGGTACAACAATCGTGTACGCTATCGTCATCGTAGCATCCAATCTTGCAGCCGACATTTTGTATGCCGTCGTTGATCCACAAGTGAGGCTTGGTTGACTTTTGAAACAGAATGAGCAAGGCACGTCTGATCCAACACCATTCGATCGAGTATTAACGATGTTCAAGAAAACCCCTGAGAGTATTATTGGATTCTTTGTCGTTGTATTATTCATTTTGACTGGCATTATCGTAACTATCTTTGACCTTCTGGGAATTAGAGTTACTCCCTACAACCCCATCCAGCAGAACGTTGGTGTTGCACTTTCAGCGCCGTCTTGGGATCATCTGTTTGGTTGTGATTTCCTAGGCCGCGACGTGTTCAGTCGTGTTATAGCAAGTGTCCCAAATGATGTAGCCGTCAGTTTCTCTGTCGTCTTCGTAGCAATTATTGTCGGTGCTCTGTTAGGATCACTTGCGGGATTCAAAGGAGGTCTGCTTGACGAGTTGCTGATGCGATTTACTGACGTTATCTTCTCGTTGCCTGTTCTTGTGATTGCTATGGTTATCGCGGTAGCGCTCGGACCGGGCTTAACGCATATGATGATCGCCATGATAGTGATCTGGTGGCCTCCGTATGCACGTATGGCGAGAGGAGAGTCTCTCCGTGTTGCGCATCAGAACTTCATCGAGGCAGCCAAGTTCGCAGGACAAAGAACGCTTGGAATACTCTTCAAACATGTACTCCCAAACATTTCCATTACCATGCTTGTCTATGCTACGCTAGATGTTGGAACAGTTATACTGGTTTATGCGGGTTTGAGTTACCTTGGCCTTTCGGTTAGACCGCCTCTGCCGGATTTAGGGGAAATGATCAGTAACAGTCAAGATTACCTCATCACGGCCCCTTGGCTACCCATTATCCCCGGAATAGTCATTGCGGTCATTGTTATTGGATTCAGTGTTTTAGGCGATGGTATAAGGGACGCCTTGGAGGCACGTTAGATGGAGGATTTGCTCTCCATCGAAAACTTCAGTGTCCAATACACGACAACTTCAGGAACTGTCACCGCGCTAGATGATGTGAGCCTCGATCTTCATCCAAACGAGCTGCTAGCAATAGTCGGCGAATCAGGTTGCGGAAAATCTACGCTGGGTCTATCCATCATAGGTCTCCTCCCGCGATCCACTGCCACCGTTTCGAGCGGTTCAGTTCTCTATAAAGGAAAGGACCTTGTCAAGCTCGACTCCAACAAAATTAGAGAATATCGAGGCACCGAGATCGCAATGATATTCCAAGAACCATTAACAAGCCTCAGCCCGGTCTATAAGGTTGGAGAACAGATAGCGGAAGCAATAATGATTCGAGAACTTCGCAAAAAAGGTCACAAAGTTCATTCCGATCTCATGCAACACACATACACGAAACAGACCCAGAAGATCTCGCGACTACCCCGCCTAAGTCGCAAGATACCGGTAGATTTGAAGAATGAAGTAATTGACTACCTCAAACTTGTGAGAATTGCAGACGCTGAGCAGGTACTTGATCGCTACCCCTTCGAGCTTTCAGGAGGTATGACTCAGAGAGTTATGATCGCCATGGCCCTATCGGAGGAACCCGCGCTGCTCATCGCGGATGAACCTACAACCGCCTTAGACGTAACGACCCAAGCTCAGGTGCTAAAATTAATGAAGGAACTCATGCACAAAGTCGAGACCAGTATTCTGTTGGTGACACATGATCTGGCAGTTGCAAGTCAGGTAGCGGACAGGGTCATAGTGATGTATGCTGGAGAGATAGCTGAAAACGCAGATGTATACAGCCTCTTCTCAAAGCCATTGCATCCGTACACAAGTGGATTGCTCGCCTGCGTCCCGAAAGGATACAAGGACACCGAAGAGTTAACGCCGATAGCCGGAACAATCCCAGATCTAAGAAGTCTGCCGACCGGATGCAAGTTCGCTCCGAGATGCCCTCGCGCTATGAACATATGCTCTACCACCCGACCACACTTGACCTCACAAGAAAATAACCGCTCAGTGTCGTGTTTCTTGTATGAGTAGTGAATCAATCCTCCGCACGGAAAATGTCACAAAATATTTTCCTGTTCGCAAAGGACTAAACCCTTTCTCCAAAGCAGGAAAAAGATTCATTCGGGCAGTAGACGGCGTATCGATTAACATACCCAAGGGCATGACGGTTGCCGTAGTAGGTGAATCTGGATGTGGTAAAACCACTCTAGCTCGAACGGTCGCTCTCATGACGCCACCCACCGGTGGCAAAGTTCTCTTCTCAGGCCGAGACATTTCGAGCGGACGAGTTGATAGAACTGAACTATACAAAGAAATGCAGATGGTTTTCCAGGATCCAGAATCATCACTGGACCCTCGCATGAAAGTAGGGCAGTCAATCGCAGAACCATTACATGGCCTCATGGGCTGGAAAAAAGACGAAATCGAAGAAGCGGTGAAGAGAAGCCTCAAAGCAGTCGGATTGTCTGAGGATTACGCACAAAGACTCCCGCGACAACTCAGTGGAGGACAAAAACAACGTGTCGCAATTGCTCGTGCAATCTCAACTCAGCCAAGTCTTGTAATTCTAGATGAACCCACCAGCGCTCTAGACGCCTCTGTTCAGGCTCAAATATTGAAACTCCTCCTAGACCTACAGAAGGAATTCAAACTGTCCTACATGCTGATAACCCATAACATAGCCGTCGCCCAGTATATGTCCGATTATATCGCGGTCATGTATGCAGGAAATGTTGTCGAATACGGTCCCACTAAGACTGTGATAACAAAGCCACGACACCCATATACGATCGCTCTAATCTCATCGGCTCCGATACCTGACCCAACAAAGAAAAATCTATTACAGGTTGAAATAAAAGGCGAAGTGCCAAGCGCCATAACTCCTCCTCCAGGATGCAGATTCAACCCGCGATGCCCGTACGCAGAGTCTTTTTGCTCAGAGCAGAATCCAGCTCTCGAAGAAATCTCTCCACAACATTTCGTGGCATGCCATTTCGTTCAGAAGACTGCATAACCCTCCTTTCCCTTCCGACTCGGCGAAGAGAAATATCGGTTATATTCCATCGTGCAGTAACTCAGAAACACACACTTGAAGTGAAACCATCATGAGTGAAGTTAGAGTTGGAATAGTCGGGTTAGGCGGTCAAGCACAAAATCACCTGTCCGTCTTATCTAAAGACCGCAGAGTCAAGATTGTTGGCGTCGCAGATTTGATAACTTCCCTGGCCGAATCAACGGCTAAGAAATATTCCTGCGCCCACTATAAGACCTACACGGATCTTATCGATTCGGAAAAACTAGACGCGATCTACGTCGTCACGCCAAACGTATTCCATTACGACATCTTGAAGTACGCTCTGTCGAAAGAACTAAACGTGTTCTGCGAAAAGCCAATGGTAATAACACTCGATCACGCACGCGACATAAGTGAAAGAGTGAGGAAAACAGGAACCGTCTTCCAAGTCGGACACAACCGTCGATTCTCGTTAGTTTACAAAAAAATGAAAGAACTGATTGACTCCAAGCAGATAAAACCATACATGGTAATCATGAAACTAGTGACAGGCGAATTACAGCGACCCGCCTGGGGAGCCGATTCAAAAATTTCTGGAGGGCATCTATATGATACACCGATCCACATGTTCGATCTCGCAAGATGGCTCTTCGGAGAAGTCGTCGAAGTAAACTGCAGAGCCGAAGCGAACGTCTATACGAATATCCTAAATGATTTTTGGATAACACTAAAGCATCAGTCTGGCTTAGAAGTACCTGTCTTCAGTTCCGGCCACGCATCCTGGATAATACCCTTCGAACGAGTGGAAGTCATAGGCGACCATTCCTGCATCATAACTGAAGAACTCAACCGTATCAGCTACACCCTCGGCCTAGACTTGCCAACACAAGTCCAAGAATTTCACTATCTTCCACCCACCACCTCATGGGGCGTCGAAGAAGAAGACCGACTATTCGTAGATGCGTTGATAGAGAAAAAGACACCTCCCGTGACAGTTGACGACGGCTACAAAACCGTAGAAATCATCGAAGCCCTCTATCGTTCCGCTAAGATCAGCAAACCGGTACAATTACCTCTGTAGGTCGAACAAGTTGAAACCCTGCCTCAATCAAGATACCCTACGAAAGACACCGTTTGACAAATTCCTAAGCATAGCAAAAAGAACAGGATTCGAAGCCATCGAGTTTACCGTTGACAAAATCGACCCGATTCTAGAAACAGACGAAACCACGAAACTCCGAACCAAAATTGAAGAAGAGAGGCTGAAAATTGCTAGCATAAACGGACCAGAAAACTTCAACTTGCTTACCGACAGAGATTTCTCAGACCTCCTGACTCGAACGAAGAAACTTTCCTCATTTGCAACCACACTCGACTGTGATCTAGCTCCTGCCAGTGCCAGCTACAAATCAGAGCGGCGTGAGTAAAGCGGTCGTGATCGAGAGAACCGTGCAATGTTTAGAGAAACTATCGGACGTATGCGGCGAGGAGATCAGACTCGGATTAGAATTCCTTGGAATGCACAATTGTAGCATCAACAACCTGAAAGATGGAATGGAAGTTGTGCGACGCGTAGGAAGGAGCAACGTCGGTTTAACTTTGGACAGCTTTCACTCGTATCTTTCCGGAGAAGATTTTGCAGAAATAGCCAAACTCGACCGCGAGGAGATCTTCATGGTACATGTGAACGATTGCGAAAGGGGCCTCAGAGAGAATATGACAGACGCAAATCGACTCTTCCCAGGAGAAGGAGCAATAGATCTGCAAAACTTCCTCTCCCATGTGAGGAAAGTCGGCTACGACGACTACGTAAGTCTTGAATTGCTCCGACCGGCCTACTGGGAGCAGCGACCCTGAAGAAATAGCGACTATTGGACGAGAATCACTGAAACGCTTCAACATCTAACCGAGCATCGACGATTTCGCATCCTAGAGCGGAATCACAGTGGATTCTTTCTCTGACTCAAAGACCAGACACGTCAATGTTCTCTCAATGCCTCTAACCAATCGTAACTTATCGACAACGAACTTGCCAACAGAATCCACATCCCTAACCTTGACTTTGATCAAAATATCCCATTCGCCTGATATTATATGCACTTCTTGAACCTCAGAAAATCCCCCAATCTCTTTAGCCACCTTGCGTTGCGACGCCGCCTTCTCTTCGTTCTTGTAAGCGAAAGAAGCAAAGATGAACGCCGTGGTGCTAGCGCCGAGTTTTGCGGCGTCGAGAATGGCATTATACCCCTTTACTAATCCTAGCCTCTCGGCACGTTTGATCTTAGCAAACACTGTAGTGACAGGCAAACCCGTCCTATCTGAGATCTGACGCGCGGTTAGCCTACAATTCTCCTGGACTATCCTTAGGATCTTCACATCGCCCGAATCAAGAGACATAATGTAATTATTACAATGTTGGACGTTAAAAGTTTGGGCTTCTTGCAAAATTTACGAAAAAATATGCAATTAGTTTAACTTTCGCTCCCCCTTACGGCGTGGAAAACAGGCCTTTCCTATGAGAGAAACAAAAGGAACCCTAGATCCATCCCAAATGATCCATGGAATAGGCAGCGATAGAAAACGAACCATCTTCAAGGTGCAAACAAAAGCCCTGAACGCAATGATCACAGAACTTGTTCGCAAGGGCTTCGACTGGATTCTTCCAGTAACCCTTGCTAAATCGACCGATCCACTATGGCCAGACCCAGGCGCGAGCATAGAGAAGAGAATAGAAATCGACATTTACGATGAGACCGTAAGGACAATGCAGAGTATGATCGTTCACAAACTCGTCCTCTCGTCACTAGGACCAGAAAAGTTCTTCATAATATCACCGAACATTCGCATCGAAACCAGAAAAAGAGCAACCTCTGGATGGCACCTTTACGAGTTCACCCAACTAGAAACCGAAATATCCGGCGCTAAAATGGAAGATGTATTCAGGATCTACGAAGATTTAGTGAAAAGCGCAATACGCGCCGTAGAAGACGAAGTTTCGAAGTTACGAAAGACCAAACTGCGGATTCCTACTACTCCGTTTAAGGTTCATTCCCGTAAAGATCTCGAACAAAAGTACGGGAAAGACTGGGAACAGTTGGCGCCAGAGAAAGAATCTGATCCGTTCTGGTTGACCGACATACCACGAGAATTCTACGATTTCCAAGACGAAGTTACAGGAGCTTGGAGGAACTACGATCTCTTCATGCCCGAAGGGTACGGAGAAGTTCTCTCCGGAGCCGAACGTGAATTTGAATATTCAAAGATCGTGAAGAAGATCGAAAGAGATGGCGTTAAGAAAGACGACTACGCCTTCCTTCTCAATCTGGCGAAAGACGGAAAATTGAAACCATGTGCAGGTGCAGGGTTAGGAATCGAGAGGTTCATCGCATACCTATGCGGCGTTGATCATGTTGCGGACGTACAACCCTTTCCACGAATCCCAGGTATGGTCCCGCCCCTATAATGCGTCACAATTGCCCCAATTCAGCTGAGCATAAAACGTTAAACCACATGCCTGTACAGACTACAGGAGTACATTGAAACTAGCCAGATTCGCTTACGAAAACGACATCCATCTAGGCCTAGTCATTCAGGAAAACGTACTTGACCTAGGATTACTGGATCCGCTCGATCTCATCGGTAGAATTAAGACATCAGAATTGTCCGAGTATGATTACCTGAACCAATATTATGACCTCGCAAATCTTCCCAAATATAAATTCCGTGACTTAGACACGGCTGAATCCGTTAGTCCGCGTCTTCTCATGCCGATAATTCCGCCGGAAATATGGGCCTGCGGAGTCACTTATGTTCGAAGCAAAACTGCCAGAGAAAGCGAAACAGCAGCAAAGGGCATATACGATAACGTCTACGACGCTGTTCGACCGGAAGTATTCTTCAAAGGGACACCCCATAGATGTGTCGGCCCCAATGATCACGTTTGCATCCGTCGCGACTCCAAATGGACTGTTCCTGAACCAGAACTAGTCGTCATCTTAGGTAATGATCGTCAAGTTCTAGGATTCACGATAGGAAGCGATATGACGGCTCGTGACATCGAGGGTGAAAATCCGCTATACCTCCCACAATCCAAGATCTATGATGCGAGTTGTTCACTCGGACCCGTGCTAGTAACACCTTCGTCGATAGGAAATTTGGAAGATTTAACGATCAGGCTTATCGTAAAGAGAAACGATTCTACTGTTTTTCAGGGCGAAACAAAGACGGGGCTAATGAAGCGAAGGATTCCCGAACTCTTAGAGTTCCTCACACGAGACAATCCGGTTCCAGCTGGCTCGGCATGTATGACTGGAACAGGCATAGTGCCTCCCGATGAATTCGCCCTCAAGCAGGATGATTTGGTGGAAATTTCAATCGACAATGTAGGCGTTTTGCGCAACCCGGTAAGACAGCTACACGAGTAACGGACATCGTATTACTTGCTTAGTTTGAGATCGGCAAGTATCGCTTGAGATGCGTTAAAGCCGGGCGTTCCCAGTACGCCTCCGCCTGGATGCGCACCCGACCCACATAGGTATAATCCCTGAATTGGAGTGCGATAATTTGCCCAACCGGGCACTGGTCGGAAGGAGAGCATTTGATCGGGCGTTATCTCCATGTGGAAGATGTTGCCTTTGGGTAAGGAAAACATCCGCTCAAGGTCTAGCGGAGTTAGAACCTCCATGTTCAAAATGGATTTCTTAACGTTAGGCGCGTACTCAGATAGTGTGTCGATAATATTCTCTCCAACTTCATCACGAATTTCATCCCATGAACCCTTCGCAAGATCATAGGGGAAGTACTGAGCGAAGATCGACATAGTATGCTTACCGGGAGGTGCCAGGTCAGGATCCGTGACAGAGTGGAAGGTTACTCTCAACATTGGTTTCTTGGAAGGCCGACCATACTTAGCATCATCAAATGCTTGCTCCAAGTAATCAACCGATGGGCCGATGCCGGTAATCCCCTTGTGTTGAGGACCAGGAGCGCCAGGTACGGCTGTGAAATTTGGCAGCTCCTTCATTGCCGCATTTACTTTTACTACACACCCTTGATCCTTAATCTTCTTCACATTCTGAATAAAATCATGATCGAAGTGTTCTTCACCAACAAGTTTCAGAAAAGTTTGTTTCGGATCAGCGTTCGACGCAACCAACTTTAGCTTCGATCTTTTTACCGTCAGATAACTGAACACCTACCGCACGCTTGTCCCTGACTAGTATCTTAGTTACCTGAGTGTTCGTTAGAATGCTCACGCCGAGGTGTTGAGCAGACTTAGCTATAGCGTTAGATAATCCGCCCATTCCGCCCTTCAAGTAACCCCACTTACCCTGCTCCCCCGTCGACCCGCCGATCACATGATGACCCAACACGTATCCGCTACCCGGCGTCATCGGTCCAACCATCGTACCGATAAGTCCGCGAGGAGCGAACACCGCTTTCACTTCATCCGATTCGAAATACTCATCAAGAATTTCTTTAGCGCTTGAGAACATCAGGTACCGAAGTAGAGTCTGCGCTTCGGGAGTGTCAAACATTCCCGCGAACTCCTTAAGCGGCGGAGGAGGTGCTTCGCCAGCAGGGCCAAGAAGCCACGCCATATTTTTCCAGAACTCAAGATAATCAAAGTACGCCTTCGCATCATGCGTTGAAAACTTCTCGATTTCCTTCGCCGTTTTTTGATCATCATTCCAAACGAACATGTATCGTCCGTCAGGAAATGGCACGAACAAGTCCGGATCGTAAGATAATAATTGCAAACCGTTTTTCTCAAGTTCTAATTCTCGAACAATGCGTGGAAGGAACAGACTGTAAGCATAGGATAATCGACTTACACGGAAGCCTGGGAAAATTTCCTCGGTGATCGCAGCACCTCCGATAATGCCTCTACGCTCCAGAACAGCAACTCTCAGTCCCGCACGAGCAAGGTATGCGCTCGTGACTAATCCGTTATGTCCGCCGCCTATAACTACCGCATCAAAAACTGAACTCAACATTCAGCCTTCCGCTAAGCACCGATCCGAACCGCGTATTTATCGGTACCGTCATCTTCGCATCTTGAAACGAATCAAATATAGCCGCAATAACGCTGAGCTGTCTTCACGTAAACCGGAATCGAGTTGATTACTTCTTGGATGTTGACGAATTCGTCGGGGCTATGGGCGTTCTCGATATTTCCTGGACCGAAGAGGCAGGTTGGGATCTTAGCTCGGTTCACCAAGATTGCTGCATCTGTCCAATAGGGGACTCCTACAATTCTTCCCTTAATTCCAGCATGCTTCAATTCTTGCTCCAGCAATGAGATGTGGCGAGCACGCTTGACATCTATCGATTCAGCGTAATGAATTAGCTTCACCGTTGCTCTCAGTTTGCGGTCGTGCTTTGAACACTGAGCTATGATCTCCCTCAGTTCCGTAACTGAGTCTTGGGGTTTTTCTCCAGGGATTAGCCGGCGTTCAAGACGCAATGTGCATTTGGCTGGCACTGTTGCCCAGTCAGATCCGCCGGTTATGGTAGAGGTATGAATTCTCGGCGTGCCAACGAGTCGATGTCGTAAACGTGCATGCTTTCTTCGGATCAGATCTAGTTGGGAAATTATTATCGCCATTTTCTCTATCGCGTCAACACCTTTTTCTGGTGTGGAGCCATGAATTCGTCGCCCCGTCGTCTCGATCTCCAACCAGGCGTAGCCCTTCTGAGCAGTGGCAATGTTCATGCTCGTCGGTTCCCCGACTATCGCTGCGTCAGTTCGGAATCGTTTGACGAGCTCATACATGCCTATGCTCTCATATTCCTCGTCAACCACTCCTGAAAATATTACATCCCCATTCAACCTCTGATTGGAATTGGCGAGTGAAAGCATCGCAGACATCATCGCTGCAATCGAACCCTTCATGTCGCATGACCCACGCCCATGCATTCGACCATGCTCAATGAATGGATCGAAGGGCTTGATCGTCATATTAGATACGCCAACAGTGTCCATATGCCCGTTAAGCATCAGGCTCGGCCCATTACTTCGTCCCGGCAGGATGGCTACGGCATTAAACCTGTTCTTGCTTACCTTCTGCTCTATGACGTTGAATTTTCGAGTACGACGAAACCAATCAGCGATAAACGTTGCAATTTGTTCTTCATCTCGAATTTGTTCTATTATTGGGTTAACACTCGGAATTCGAATCAAGCTTTTCAACAATGAAACTACCGACGAAGATTTCGTTTGCATGCTCATATTCCACCAGACGAAGCTTAGACGAGCAATGAAGACGGATTACAATTAATCTGTATTGCTCACTTGAGTTGAACAGATTTTATGCTGAAGGAAGTAGAGCATCGAATTCCAGAAGTCTTTTACAGCAAGACGACGCTCTCCCCGCTCATGGATCGAATAGCTACGCTGGAAAAGCTAGGACTCCCCTCAAGCGACCTTCACAATCTGCCTACATCAAACAAACGATTTCCTGATGGTGGCCAATTCAGAATAGAAATACCTGACGTCGAAAACCCGGAACAACTGAAACGAGTTGTTGAAAAATCCAAACAATATCGGCTTCAACACGCACCGTGTTTCAGAAGACAGCGGAATCACCCTGATGACCGACGAAGAATTGCTTGAAATGGCGGCAATCGGGAAAACTGAAAGCATCGAAGTATCACTATTCATCGGACCACGAGCAGGATACGATACGGGTGGTCAAGTGAAAGCGCCGGTAGGAGGCATACTAGGAAAACGCGCTCGTGGCATGGATCAGCTCCTCTACTCCATCGAGAACGTTCGACGTGCAGCTAATGCAGGGATAAGGAGCTTCTTGGTCGCTGACGAAGGACTGCTCTGGGTTCTGAACGAAATGCGAAAAAATGGTGAATTACCAAAAGAAAGCCTCTTCAAAGTATCCTTCTCAATCGGACAATGCAACCCAGCCTCAGCCAAATTACTCGAAAATATTGGCGCAGGAACATTCAACATACCCTCCGACCTAACTCTCGCACAAATCGCATCCATACGCCAGGCGATCAACATTCCAATCGACATGTACATAACCACACCAGGACCCGGAGGAGGATTCGTCAGAATAGAAGAAGCACATGAAATCGTCAGAGTTGGCGCCCCGATATACCTCAAATTCGGAATACCATTAACCATGAACCTATTCCCAGCAGGGGAACACGTGAAGTCAGCGCTACTCTCACTCACAGACGAAGAAATGCGACTCGCCAAAATAACCACCGACCTACTACGCTCACGATCCCCAGACCTGAAAGTTTCACCAAAACGGAAAGGAGAACCAGGACTACCAGTCTAAAGCAACGAAACCGCAGATACGAAAACCGGAAGCCCAAATTTAATCTTCTCACAGTAACTCCGCTCTCCAAAACAATCAGCTAGCTTGTCGGTAGGTGCCGTTGGGAGTGAGTGAGAAAGATCTTGAGTTAGTGGTTGAAAAAATGAATCACGAATTGCGAAAATTTCCGGGGTCTGGGGAGTCTATTACGTATTGGGAGAATATGATTTCATAGTTCTGATCAGAGCCAAAAATAGAGAGGATTACATGAACAAACTAGAACTTATGAGTAGCATGCCTGATATTGAACGAACCAATACGTAAGTTGCAGCCAAGGTCTTAGTTGAAGATCCGAGAGTTTCTGTCTGAGCGGGTAAATTGAATGGTACGCCTTAAGGTCAATCATATCCCTTAGAATCTGGGCTTGGCTGTCTTGCAGACTCTGCCTCTCTCGACCAAACAGGTCGTCTCAGTTCATAGTTACAAGGAATGTCGTCAAAATCTCAGTTTCGCTTCACGAACGTAAGCAGAGAAACAGCTTACTATGAGTTAGATGACAATTTAGCGCGTTGACTAATAGACCACGTTTGAGTGACAACAGACTGATTTCGATCGTAGGAATGAGTACAACATTCCTTTGTCGCTGCAGAATGTCAGCTGTGGCCTCGTCGATTTTCGGTTTTGACGCTATGATTCTAGGCATTTTTCTTTTCTTCCTTTTTGCTGTGGTGATTTGCAGCCTTAGCCGTTATTACCACAAGAAAATGATAATCAAGATGGGTCCTGTTATCGTTTGTTTTGGTAGGACCGGTGACGAATTTTTGTTTGTCACGTAACCTTGACCTCAGAGGAGAATTATCGGAGACTTACCGAAACTATTATCCAAAGTTTTTTATGTGTTTTGAACGACGAATGGCTATGGCACGAACAGAACGTAGTTCTGCGCCTGAAACGCCCTCCGTTTTTCCTTACATTCCAAATTCTGTTCCAGAAGTCAAAGCTGAGATGTTGAGAGAGGTTGGTGCTCATGATGAGATGGAGCTTTACGTTGAGATTCCGAAGCGGCTAAGATTCAGAAGGAAACTCCGTCTCCCTCCGCCGATCTTTGACGAATCTTCGCTGAGAAAACATGTTGAAGCTCTGTTGGAGAGGAATCAGAACTGTGAGGATTATTTGAATTTCCTTGGAGCGGGTTGCGCTGAACATTTCGTGCCGGCGGTTTGCGACGAAATCAACGGACGCGGAGAATTTCTTACTGCCTACGTTGGGGAATCGTACGCTGACCATGGTAAGTGGCAGGCGTTCTTCGAATATTGTAGTTTGATGGGAGAGCTGCTTGACATGGACGTCTTAAGTTGTCCACTATACGACGGAGCTCAAGCTGCCGCTTCTTCCATTCGCATGGCTTCGCGCATCAACGGCCGCAATGAGATTTTGATGCCGCACACGATGAACCCTGAAATCAGTTCCGCAGTAAGAAATTACATCAAACCAGACATCATGGTCAAAGAGGTAACATATGATAAGACAACCGGGTTGTTGGACCTTGAAGATCTTGAGTCGAAGATCTCGAACAAAACGGCTGCGGTCTTGATCGAGAACCCGTCCTATCTTGGAGTTCTGGAAAGTCAAGCTGTAGAGATAGGCAAAATAGTTCGAGGGAAGAATGCCGAGTTCATAGTCTACGTTGACCCAATTTGCTTGGGCGTATTAGCGCCACCAGCCCAATATGGGGCTACGATTACTTGCGGAGATTTCCATCCTCTCGGAATGCACATGTACGCAGGAGGTGGTCAAGGCGGATTCATAGCCACCGACGACGAAATGAAGTACATCAGCCAATTCAAGGATCTAATGTTCGGAATAGCTGACACGGTCGAACGCGGAGAATATGGGTTTGGTGAGGTTCTCTTCGATAGAACCTCGTACGGCTCTCGGCGAGAAAGGAAATGAATTCACCGGCACAAGTACAGGCATCTGGGCAATCACTGTAGCCGTCTATCTTTCCTTAATGGGACCAAAGGGTATGGCGGAAACAGGACGAACGATCATGCAAATGTCACAGTACGCGGCGAAACAACTATCGAAAGTAAGGGGAGTGAAGCTGAAGTTTCGATCACCCTTCTTCAAGGAATTCGTAATTAACTTTGATAGAACAGGCAAAACCGTCGCTAGAATCAATAACGCGCTTCTAAAACACAAAATTATTGGAGGAAAAGATCTCTCAAAGGAATTTCCTGAATTGGGGCAGAGCGCACTGTACTGCGTAACGGAAACGAAAACCATGGATGATATTCAGAACTTAGTTAACGCGTTCAAGGAAGTGATGTAGATGGGAAGAGACGCGAAATCTTTGTTACGTAAATTCCACGAAGCCAAATGGGACGAACAAATCATTTTCGAAATGAGCGTACCTGGAGAGAGAGGTATTCTTGTTCGGCAAGCTGAAGCAAAAGTTAGGAAGGAAGTTGGAAACGAACTGGCAGTCGTACCCACGGCGCTACGTAGAAAGGACGCGCCTAAGCTTCCCGAAATAAACCAGATGCGAGTACTGCGGCATTTCATGCACCTATCTCAGGAGACGTTGGGTACTGACGTCACAATCGACATCAGTGAAGGAACATGCACCATGAAGTATAGTCCGAAAGTGCAGGAGCATCTCGCAGCAAGACATCCCGGCATAAAGGATATCCATCCTCTTCAGCCGCCTGAAACCATTCAGGGACTATTGGAAATCATCTACAAACTCGAACAGTTCTTGAAAGAAATCTCAGGGATGGACAGATTTTCATTTCAACCCTCAGGAGGAGCCCAAGCTGTCTACACCGCAGCCTCAATCATGCGAGCCTACCACGCGTCTCGAAAGGATACAGAACGGACTGAGACCGTTACTACAATGTTCTCACATCCATGCGATGCCGCTGGTCCGGCAACGGCTGGCTACAAAGTCATCACAATAATGCCTGATGAGGAAGGATATGCTGATCTCGAAGCCTTCAAAGCGGCCTTGTCCAAGCACACCGCCGGAATATTCATCACCAATCCCGAGGATACCGGCATCTATAACCCGAGAATTGACGAGTTCGTAAAAGCCGCACATGAAGCAGGCGCCCTCTGCTACTACGATCAAGCGAAACGCGAACGGGATGTTAGGAATTGCAAGAGCACGAGAAGCCGGATTCGACATGTGTCACTTCAATCTTCACAAAACATTCTCGATTCCACACGGAAGTATGGGAGGAGCGGTGGGAGCACTAGGTTGCACGACAGGACTGGCGAAGTTTCTTCCCATACCGCAGGTTAAGTTTGATGGGAAACGGTACCGCCTTGACTATGACTGCCCGCAGAGTATTGGAAAGGTCAGGTCATTCATGGGCAACACTCAGAGTCTCCTCAAGGCCTACTCGTGGATTATGCAGCATGGCGCGGAAGGTCTACGAGAGACCGCCGTTTGTTCTGTTCTCAACAACAACTATATGCTAAAGAAATTAAGTGAAATTCCAGGTGTAGTTGTTCCTTACGCTCACGGCAAGAGAAGACTCGAACAAGTTCGATATAGTTGGGAGAAACTCAAGCAAGATACCGGCGTGGGTACCGATGATGTTTTGCGAAGAATGGCAGATTTCGGGCTCCAACATTACTGGACAAGCCACCATCCATGGGTCGTTCCCGAGCCCTTTACGTTAGAACCATGCGAATCTTACTCAAAAGATGATATAGACGAATATGTTGCGGTGTTACGTCAAATCTCCAAGGAAGCGTACGACAATCCAGAATTCGTAAAGAATGCTCCATACAACTCCGTCGTTCATAAGGTCATCAATTCCAGCATCAACGAACCAGAAAGAATAGCCGTGACATGGAGACAATACCTAAAGAAGAGCGGTCTACAGAAACCACTGTCGCTCCGTAAGTAATCGCATCGAACTCGGGGGCGTGCGCTCGACCGTTACAGACAGAGTTCAGCACCGCATCACTCGGCGAAGCTTGGATTTGCGAAAGAAAAAACTAGGACTCATAGTTAATCCCATAGCAGGAATGGGCGGCAGAACGGGCCTTAAAGGTACAGATGGCGCTGAAGTTCTTAACGCAGCGAAACTCATGGGTGCCTCACCCGAATCACCGAGAAGAGCAGTAGATGCACTAAGGGTGTTGGACAGAATTAGGGACCAAATTGAAGTCTTCACGTATCCGCAGGAAATGGGGGAGACTGAAGCTAGGCAGACCTCATTTTCACCAACGATCGTAGGGTCAATCAAATCAGGCGAGACCACGCCCGAAGACACACAAAACGCGGCGAGAGAGATGAAGGACCGGGGTGTAGATTTGCTGCTTTTCGCAGGAGGTGACGGGACCGCGAGAGATGTTTACCGTGCAGTAGGGCAAGAGCTCACAGTGTTAGGTATTCCCGCAGGAGTCAAAATGCACTCAGCGGTCTATGCGGTAACTCCAAAACATGCAGGAGAGGCAGCGGTAAATTTTCTGACAAGTCAGGTACCAAAGACCGTCGATGCCGAGGTAATGGACATAGATGAAGTCTCTTTTCGTAAGGACGTAATTGCCGCCAAACTCTACGGCTATTTACGTATCCCTGAAGAAAGACTATTCATTCAAAACGCTAAGTCGGGAGGAGCCCAAACAGAACGACAGGCCATTCAGGGCGTCGCGAACGATCTAATCGAGAGTATGGAAAAAGATTGTCTGTATATCTTTGGACCTGGAACCACAACACGAGACATCTTATTGAATCTCGGACTAACCAAGACGTTGCTAGGAGTAGACGTCGTCCTCAATAGGCAACTTATCGCGAAGGACGTAAACGAAGCAGAACTAAGCAGGTTAATCAAAGGAAGAAAAGCCAAAATCGTGGTAACGGTCATAGGGGGACAAGGATACATTTTCGGTAGAGGAAACCAGCAAATCAGTACTGAAATTATAACGAAGATAGGAAAACAGAATATCATAGTCGTAGCAACTAAAGAGAAACTTGCCTCTCTCCACGGCAGACCCCTCTTGGTTGACACTGGCAGTGAAGTCGTCGATAAAATGCTCAGAGGCTACGTCCGAATACGAACCGGATACAGGACCTACGCGATCTGTAAGGTAACTTAGACGAAACCTGCCGAGTAGCTTTGTAGTTTGATTATGGTCTTATGCCTAGGTAGACTGTTTTTGTGAACGTGTAGAAGTCGATGGCTGCTTTTCCTTGCTCTTTGAATGTCATGGAACTTGATTTCTTCATGCCGCCGAAGGGAGCTTGTGCCATGATGCCTGTTGTTGGTCTGTTGACTTTAACCACGCCCGCCTGAATTTTATCAATGAATACGTGAGCTTTTTCTAGGTTGTTTGTTACGACGGAAGCGGATAGTCCGTATTCAGCGTTGTTGGCAAGTTCTAGTGCCTGGTCGAAGTTATTTGCTGATAAGACGCTTACTACTGGTCCGAATATTTCTTCCTTGGCGATTCGCATAGTCGCATTCACGTCGGTGAAGACTGTAGGTTCCATGAAGTAACCTTGGTCGTATTCGCCTCCGTGTAATCGTTTGCCGCCGAGAAGTAGTTTCGCTCCCTCTCCTTTTCCAATCTCAACGTAGTCTAGGTCTGTCTTGAGTTGTGGTTCCGATACAGCGGGGCCCATCTCGTTCGTTTCATCTAATCCGTTCCCAACTTTTATTTTCGCCACACGTTCTGCCAGCAATTTCGTGTATTTCTCTAGCACGGATTGTTCAACGATTACTCGGCTAGTTGCAGTGCAGGCTTGTCCGGTGCCTCCAAAGCCTCCTTTCACTGTTATCTCAACCGCTTTTGCAAGATCGGCGTCAGAGAGGACTACTAGTGGGTTTTTGCCGCCCATTTCGAGTTGGATTCGGGGCATCGCTTCGCCCTCTGCGCAGCTCTTGTAGATTCGTTCGCCTACTTCGTAGGATCCGGTAAATGATATTCCAGCAATCTTCTCATTCTCAATCAGTTCCAATCCTACAGTCGAGCCCGGTCCTGTAATGAAGTTGATAACCCCCGGCGGGGTTCCTGCGTTCTTCAATGCCTCCGCAACCTTCAGTCCAATGAGGGGAGTTAGCGATGCAGGTTTGAAGATCACCGTGTTTCCGCATATTAGTGCTGGAGCGATTTTCCAGGCGGGGATGGCGATGGGGAAGTTCCAGGGTGTGATTATGGAGATCGTTCCGAGTGGTTGCCGTAGGGTGTAGAGTTTTGTATCTGCATCTTCTGACGCTATTACTTCTCCGTTGAGTCGGTTTCCTTCGCCAGCGAAGAATCTGAAAATGTCAACTGCTCGGTTGACTTCGCCGCGACTTTCTGCTAGCGGCTTGCCTTCTTCCCTTGTAAGGATCTTGGCAAGGTCTTCTTTTTGTTGTTCAAGAATCTCTGCGGCTTTGAATAGAATTTTTCCTCGCAGTGGAGGCGGGGTATGTGCCCATTTTTCTTTTGCCTTGTCTGCTGCGTCGATTGCGGCGCGAGCGTCCTCTCTACTTGATTGTTGAAAATCTCCGATTACTTCCTTCGTGTTGGCGGGGTTGATGTCTTCGAACGTTTGTCCCGTCGAAGCTTGTACCCACTCGTTGCCAATTAGGTTCTTGGAGACTTCAGCTTTCGTTAAAGACATGGAGAGTGAGAGGTTACGGGATGGTACTAAAGCTTATCGCGTTCGTTGAATTACGAAGTGTCTGAATGAGTGTGCAATTCGAGATCAATGTCGCACTTTAGTTTCGAGTCTGGCTTGATCAGCGAAAAATTTCCTTCTTTTATTGCTTGAGCCAGGTCGTAAGGATAGCTTGTGCTGGGTTCTATCACGGCAGTGTATAAGGAGCGATAACCGCCGTAGGCGAGGAATAACCAGACAGATGTGAAGATCTCCTTAGGAAACTTGAAGGTGGCATCAAGGTTGTCTCTTGGGTTTCTGAATTTGACGACGCCGTCCTGCAGGTCAGTTACGTAGTGAAGGCTACAGCAATGCTCAGTGGCAGGAGGTATTTTGCTTATGTTAACTCTCTTCTCCTCTCTATTTATTGCGTTGGGCCAGTCGTATTCAGCACTGGTTTCCGAGTACAGGTGCCTATATCGTGGATCAATAATGCCTTTCGAGGCTGGAATCTCGATGCTGCAGGTTTCGTTGATGGCCAGGGCTGGGTGGAGTTTCCAGAGGAACTTCAGCGAATCATGACTCAAATTCTCGAGCGCGTATTCAAGATGAATTGACGGTTCGCCTTCTTTGAGTGTTAGCGTTCTCGTGAGTTTACATGGGGTTATCGGGCTCGTAACAGAGGTTACCAGTGTCACAGCTTGTGGTTTTTCTTCGGTTCTGGATACTGAATAATTCCATGGGATCGACCAGACTTCGCCCATGTCTGGATATCGTTCTCCGCCATAGTTGCATGGTGCGTCGTTCGGAAAAATTTCATCCCATCCTCCGCTCCATACGTCGTCGAATGCGGCTCCGAATGGGGCTTTCATTGGAGGAATCCGTGGGTTATGCCAGAGTAAATTTTTCTGTTGTGGTTTGTAGATTATGTCGTAGATTTTAGCTCCAATTTCAGGGAGCACTGTGAGTTTTAGATATTCGTTTTCGAGAATGACTGTACGAATTTTTCTGTAGGTCCAATCGTCTGTGATTGTAACTTTTCGTTCAGCCAAGTTATGTCAGCTGTTATGCTGCGAGTGGATAGTGGCAGGATACGAAATGGTCCTTCCTAATTTCTGTTAGTGTTGGTTCTTCTGTACTGCATTTTTCTTTTGCTGCTGCACAGCGTGGATGGAATCTGCATCCTTTCGGTGGTTCAGCTGGGTTAAATGTGTATTCTGTGGATTGACGTGATGGCTCTGATAGTACTGATCCCGGGATTGACGCGAGAAGTAGCTTTGTGTAGTGATGTAGAGGATGAGCTATGAGTTCGTCTGGATTAGTGATCTCGACAATTTTTCCATGATACATTACTGCTACTCTTGTTGCTATGTATCGTGCTACGCCGAGATCATGGGTTATGAACAGGTAGGTTAGCTTGAGTCGTTCCTTCAATTCCAACATGAGATTTAGTACTCCGAGCCTGATAGACACATCAAGCATCGATACCGGTTCGTCGGCGATTAGTAATTCTGGGTTAAGCGAGAGCGCTCTTGCAATTGCTACTCGTTGTCTTTCTCCTCCGCTAAGTTCGTGTGGGAACCTGTCCATTTTTGAAGCGGGGTCTAAGCCAACCATCGCGAGCAGTTCAGTAACTTTCGCCTCTCGTTTGGTTCTGTCTTTGGCCATTCCGTGTATGATTAAAGGCTCTAGGACTGCATTGAAGACGTTGGCTTGGGGATTGAGAGATTCGTACGGGTCTTGGAAAATCATTTGGACGTGTCTTCTGAATTCCTTTGACGATTTTCGATCCTGTTTTGAGATGTCCTCGCCACGATAAGCGACTTGACCGGAGGTAGCCCTATGTAATTTGACGATAGTTCTCGCCAGAGTTGATTTACCGCTACCACTCTCGCCTACTAGTCCTAACACTTCTCCTTCCTTTAGTGTCAACGTAACATCGTCAACTGCGTGCAGTGTGACTTTCTTGCCAAGCATCGTGGATCTATGGTGAAAATACACCTTCAAGTTTTGAATTTCAACTAGATTCCTATCTTGTTGGATTTGACGAATTGTTTGCGAGGACATTTTCATTCAAGCTGTTTTCAATTTCTTTTCATGCCCTGTTAGGGTGACTTATGAGGTGGCATGCGGACATCGTGCCTGTGTTAGACAGTTCAAGCTCGGGTTCTTTCTCCCGGCATAGATCGAAGGCGTACTTGCATCGTGGGTTGAATCGGCATCCTGTTGGCCAAATCCCGGTGGGGGGATTACCTGGTATGGAGTTGAGGAGTTCGCGCTTTCCGAATACTCGCGGAACGGAATCGACGAGTGCTTCAGTGTAAGGATGTGAGGGATGACTGAGTACTGCTTTATTGTCTCCTATTTCAGCAATTTTGCCAGCGTACATGATTGCTATTCTGTCGGAGATTTCGCTGATAACTGAGAGGTCATGCGTGACGAACAAGAAGGAGATTTTCAAGTGCTCACGAAGTTGCTTCAATAGGTCAAGTAACTGTTTCTGAACTACAACATCTAATGCCGTTGTTGGTTCATCAGCAATGACTAGCTGCGGCTCGAGGGCCAGAGCCATTGCTATTACGGCTCGCTGTTTCATTCCGCCACTGAATTCGTGGGGGTAATTCTTGGCTCGAGAAGGATGTATGGCAACCGCTGTCAAGACGCGTTCCATAGTCGCATTTGCGTCGCTTTTCGAAGTTTGCTTATGCGCTCGTATTGCCTCAATGATTTGGTCGCCGATGGTCATTACTGGATCTAGGGAATTCATAGATCCTTGCGGAATCATGGAGACATTTTTCCATCTGAATTCTCGAAGTTGCTCGTCGTTCAAGTCAACTATGTTCTTACCTTGGAATAGTATGTTGCCTTCGATGGTCGTGCTCTTGCCGTGAAGTCGCATTATTGAAAGTGCAGTAGTCGTTTTACCGCATGCGGATTCACCTACTAATCCGAGAATTTCTCCTCTCTTAATTGTGAATGAGACATTATCGACGGCCTTAACCTGCCCCAGACTAGTCTTGTAGCTTACTGACAGATTCTTTACTTCAAGTAGCGGTGCGCCTGCGTGTGAGGGTTCCAAGAGTGTTCCTGCGATTGTGCTCATGGTGTTCGAAGCCTTGGGTTGAAGACGCTTTCTATTGATACGCTGATTAGAACGAATCCTAGACCAACAAGTACGATGCAGATGCCTGGTGCCATCACCCACCACCATGCTCCGTTGAAGATTGCGTACGATTGTGCCCAATAGAGCATAGTGCCCCAGCTCACAACTGTGATGTCGCCCAGCCCAATGAAATCGAGGCCGGCTTCTCCAACTATGGCCGTCGTTACCATGAGTACTGCGTTCGCTGCAATAATAGTGGCCAAGTTCGGTATTAGGATTTTAGTTATTATTCGGAAATCGCTAGCCCCTGCCACTCTTTCAGAATCCGTGAACGGTCTCTCTTTGAGCGAGAGGGTTTGAGATCTTACTACCCTTGCAACAAGTGGCCATGTTGTTACGGTCAAAACCAGGATAACGGTTTGGAGACTAGGTCCCAAGTATGCTGCCAAAATTATCATGAGTGGCAGTGAAGGTAGTATTAAGACAATGTCCGTTGCTCTCATTAATCCTTCATCTATAAATCGTCCGTAGTATCCTGCGACTACACCGACTATTGTTCCGAAACTCGTCGCAAGAAACGCAACTATGATTCCAACTAGCATTGAAACTCTTGCCCCGTAGATTAATTCGCTAAGCACATCCTCTCCAAGATAATCTGTTCCAAGTAGAAACTTTTCACTCGGTGGTGAGTATGGTCGTCCTGGTGCGGGAAATGCGTAAGGGGAATATGGTGAGACGATAGGTGCGGTCAATGCGAGGAACGAGAACACTATTATGATTCCGAAACCGACCTGCGCTCTTCTGTCTAAGACAATGCGCCGTAACTTACTTACTTCATGCGTTTCGATGCGCTTTGGTGTACGTTCAATTTTCTGCAAAATGATCTCTGCTCTAGTACTTTATTCGAGGATCGAAGAGTGCGTAAGTTAAGTCTGCCAGGTAGTTTGCTGCAACCACCGCGACTGATACGATAAAGAATAGCCCTTGAAGCAGCGGAAAATCATGCGCTAAAACTGCGCGATAGGTCAAGTATCCGACTCCTGGATAAGCGAAGACGATCTCTACGAGTAGGGCTCCGCTTACTACGTAGCCTACGTTAAGTCCTATCAGCGTGATCATTGGAAGCATCGCATTTCTTGCAGCATGGCCGAGTAGGATAGCGCGTTCGCTGAGTCCTTTTGCCCGAGCCATTAGGATGTAATCTTGAGACAGTTCATTTACCATCGTATTTCTCATGATCAGTGAGTAACCGGCATATGCCGCGATTACGAGCGTCATCATCGGAAGAAACGCATGCCATAGCACATCAGGGATGTCGCTAATGCTGAGTGGATTTTGCGTCGAGAAACCTCTCGACGCTGCTCCAGCGATAGGAAACAAATGAAACGTCAGTCCAAATATCCAAAGTAAGATGATGCCCAGCCAGAAGAAAGGCATCGTCCACAGTACCATCGATACTGAGATCACTGAAGTGTCAAGTTTACTTCCAGGCCTACTGCCCGTCACAACACCAATCAGTATTCCAATGATGGCGGTGATAATTGTTGAGACACCTACCAAAAAGAGCGTCCACGGTAGGTACTCCATAATTACCGTGAAGACTGGCGTTGGATAGAAGAGGTATGATAATCCGAAATTCGGAGGCCACGAAAACAAATTTTGCAGATAAAGAGTAAATTGCACCCAGACCGGCTTATCTAAACCGAATCGCTGCTTCAGTGCCTCTAGGGCCGAAGGTGACGTGATTATGTGTGGATTGGCGAAATAGGTTATCGGGCTTCCAGGCATTATTCGTGGAATCGCGAAGGTGATGCATGTGACTGCGAAAAGTGTGATGAGGGCGTAGATGGTACGTCTGAGTACGTATCGTACGCTGATCCTCAACGTGAGTCGCTCAAATTATGAAAAAGGTGAGATTACTGAGGAAGTTTTGTGGGCTTCACTCAGTTCTCTTTTGGATCACGGATTCGTTGTCGTAGTGGCCGTGGGGGTGTTGCCGCCTTTCTTCCGTGCTTTCACAGCGACCACTGCCACTAACACTATCACAACTATAGCGCCGACTATGTATGTCATCATGTTAGAGCCACCTGAACTGGATGAGCTGCTTGTCATTGACGAGCTCATTGTTTGAGCGCTTAGACTGTAGATGCTGGCTAGTGCGGTCATGTTGAACATTCCACCAGGCCAATCCATAGTACTAGGCGAAGTCGGCCATCCACCAAAGTTCGCAGTATTATACACCCAGACTGAGTTCACGTAGTAGAGTGTTATCGACGGAAGCTGCTGAGCGACTATTCCCTGCAATGTCTGCATCAGTTGATTCCTCTGATCCGCCGATCCTGCGGCATAGAGCTGAGTGACTGTTTGGTTGTAATACTGCCAAACGCTTGCAGGCGTGAAGACTGGATGCGCCGCATCCACTACGAGCGGAGGTCCAGTTCCGAACCCCGTGAATGAATAGTCGGTTAGAAGTTCAGAGTTAGGATATCCGTAGTTTTGTTCGTGCAAGTACATGTTGGTTCCTTTATCCCAGATTTCAACCATCGAGGTGGTGGCGATTGTCTGCAGTTGCGCATCTATTCCAACTGCTCTTAAGTCCTGTATGATCCTGTTGCCTGCGGTAATTTCGGGTTGTTGTTCTGCTGGAACGTAGAGTGTTGGAGAGAATACAGTTCCGTTTTGTGTTTGGTAATACCCATTGCTATTCTGTGTCCATCCGAGACTTTGAAGTAAGCTCTGAGCCATTTGGGGGTTATAGTTGTATTCTGGCACTGAAGAGTTGAACTCAGGCGCCATTTCTGGAGGAATGTATCCTGCGTTGCCCGGTGTTCCGTAGCCTGCGAGGGCTGTTTGGACTAGATCGGTGCGGTTGATTGCGTATGCCATTGCCTGTCTGAAGGCGAGTTGATTGTACGGATAGTTCCAGATTGGATATTCAAGATTCCAAGTGTCCGGAGTTGGTCCTGAAGTAACTTGGAAGTTAGAGCTAGATGTTAGACCTGCGACGTCGCTTGGCGCAACTGGTGCCGCATCAATCTGCCCTCCTTTCAACATGAGCGATAGGTCCTGAGTTGTTGGTACAAGCAGAACGGTAATTTGATTCAAATATGGCACACCGTTTTGTGATGGATCTCCTCCAAACGGAGAACCATGCGGGTTCGGCAGCAATACGACTTGAGTATCACCCTGAGTATAATTCGAAACATAGAATGCTCCAGCGCTCACTAGAGTTCCGAAGTTTGGACCAGGCGAAGTTCCGTTAACGATGTAATTCTTCCAAACATGGTACGGTACAAGATTGGGAGTGTTCTCGGATCCAATTATATCACCCATCAATCCGTTTGCACTGTTGAAGTCAACCTCAACGACCGTTGAGTTGTAGACCTTAACTGAGTCAGTAATACTTCCAGCTAAGCTGCTCGCGTACCCTGAGAGACTACCTGCTCCCCAGGTGTATGTTGAGAACATTAACTGAATGCTGTACGCCAGATCGGTGGCGTTAACTGGCACTCCGTCCGACCAAGTCATTCCCGGTCTAATCATGTAGTACCAAGTCGTCGCACTAGGGTTCGACCAGTATCCTGACAATGCCAAATGCAGGAGCCCAAAGGCAGTTGGAACCCCTAGGTCCGGATAGACCATTTGGTTGAAGTACCAAGCCTGATAGGAAGTTGTGAGAAATTGCGAGAAATTATCGATAGTGTTCGGTAGCGCAAGATGCAATGTTCCTCCATGTTGGATTGTCTGAGCGAAACCTGGAAGGAAACTTGATGCAACTAAGACGGCGAAGAACAACGTAACGGTTAGGATTTTTAGCTTTGAAACCAAACCTTTTGCCTCAATTTGTAAGCAACAGGTGACCTTCGCTGTGTATATATAAAACTAATCAACCAAACGACACTAAATGAGGAGTTTCTCCAATGATTCGCTGCATACTAAATCTTATTTTGAGATCATGAGTGGATACAGCGCAAGTTGTTTCTATCATGAGCAAAGTTTCTGGTTTATCACTCGAAGATAAAGTTGTAATCGTAACCGGTGCGGCGCGTGGAATCGGCGAAGCCATAGCGAAATCGTTCGGTTCAGCAAAATGCAAAGTTGTGATCGCTGACCGAATGAAAAGAGCCGACGGACGTCAACGAGCAGAAGCGTTGGCAACGGAAATAGTAAGTAGCGGTGGACAGGCGACTGTAGTGCAAACAGATGTTAGCGACCATGCCCAAGTCGAAAGACTGTTTCAGACTGCCATCGAGAAATTCGGTCGCGTAGACGTCCTTGTGAATAACGCGGCTATAATGAAAGGAGGTACGCTTCTGGATATGACTCAACAGAACCTGAGTGAGCATCTCGAAATTAACGTGAAGGGATGCTTCGACTGTTGCCAGACTGCTGCTAAGCAAATGATCAAGCAGGGAAACGGCGGAAAAATAATCATCATCTCATCAGTGGATGGACTTGAAGCAGAAGAAGGCATAGTCGCCTACTCAACTAGCAAAGCCGCTTTGATTCTGATGATGAAATGTATGGCGGTTGAATTGGCGCCGCATAAGATTAACGTAAATGCTATCGCACCTGGATGGGTTGAAACCGATATGACCGTCCCGTACCTGAATGAGGGTTTGATGAAAGAATTGAAGAAACGTATTCCAGCTGGATACATGGCAAAACCCGAACAGATGGCTGGCGGTGCAATGTTCCTTGCGTCACATTTATCGGATTACGTTAACGGCCACGTATTGGTTATTGACGGTGGATTAACCTCGAACATCACTATAAAAGCGGACCAGGGCGGAGTTCAATATTAGCGAGACACAATACGATTACCTACTAGCGCCTGCTAACTCTCGACCATAGCTGAAATCACAAAATTGGTTACTCAATTTTGGTTACTCAATATTGCAGTAAATGTGCATATGTATCGTATTCAGAATGCCAAACGCTAAATATGACATATGTGCCGGGTCCCTGTTAGGTTTAGGATAAAATTGGAGTCTAAGGCTTTCGTTAGAGACGCTACCGGTCTAGTTAGAGAATACGGCGGATTGGACGTTCTGCTTGTTGCTTCTGCACTAGTGTTCGCACTCGTCTTCTCAACCACTCAGTTCGCGTGGTTCTACGGAAATACCGGAGGAGCGGACCTCACGACCTCTCTAATAGTAGCTGCAGTGCCATTCCTGTTTCTTATGGTAACCTATTGGGTAATTGGAATCGTGATGCCTAGGACAGGAAACGATTACGTCTGGACGGGGCGAATTTTCCATCCTTCGATTGGTTTTGTCTGGTCCCTCGTTTACGTGTTTGGTGGTGTCTTTTTCGCAGGCTATATTGGTGCCTGCTTGAATGAATTCTCATACGCATTTTCAATTGCCTTGACGACACTCGGCCTGACATCGAATTCTTCGGGGCTGGCCAATCTCGGCAATTTCTTGGGCGGACCGGTCGGAACCTTCGAGCTCGGCATTTTATTAGTAGTGGCTTCTGGCGCCTTCGCCCTTTTCGGTTCCAGATTCATCAAGGGCCTCATTTACTTTTCATGGGTGGCAGCCATAATCGGGTCGGTACTGATGTGGTACATTCTAGGAAGTGTTACCCCTACGACGTTCGCTTCGAATTGGAACGCGTTGCTTGTGCCGAGTCTTGGAAATAATGCTACATATCAGGCAGTTCAAGCTGCCGGAGCCGCGGGAGGCTACACGCCTGCTCCTCCAGGGTTCTCTGCTATCCTGGGCGCATTACCTCTAGCTTCACTATTCCTGTTCGGAGGAAATTATGCGAACGCGTTTGCAGGCGAGATCAAGAACGTTCGCAAGTCGATTCCGATCGCACTATTCCTATCGTTGATTTTGGGTATCATCTGGTGGTCGATAACGGCGACGCTCACTTTGAACGCCGTGGGAGCAAACTGGATGGCCTCGGTCGGATACGCCTGGGACAATGGCTTACACAGTTACGCTCTTCCATTTCCACCTTCGCAACCTTTGATGTTGGCCGTCGCTGCCTATCCAAACACCGGGTTGACCTACCTTATGATGATAACATATCTCCTTGGTTCTTTAGCTCCACTCTTTGCTTACTTCTGGATTCCAACCAAGTACATGTTCGCGTGGGCCTTCGACAGGGTGATTCCGACTAAATTTGCGGACGTAAATGAACGGTTCCACACAGCCTCAGTATCTATTCTCGGTACAATGGCGATTAGTATCATAGGTTTAGCAGCGTTTTTGTTTCTAGGCTGGTCATCAGCATTTACCCTTGGGACTGTAATTTGGGGTGTCTCTTTTGTCATTCCGGCTCTAGCGTTAGTCGTGTTTCCATACGTCAAGAAAGATATTTTCGAGCAGGCTCCAGGCTTCGTAAAGGCGAAGATAGCCAGCATACCCATCATGTCAATTATTGGTCTTATCACAGCCGTATCATTTGCTGGGATAGCGTACATAGCGTATATCACGCCCGCAGACGTGGTACCGACTACCTTCGGTTTCGAAGTAGTAGCAGCGATCATCGTCGTGGGTTTCGCCATCTACTTCGCATCCTGGAGTTACCATAAGAGACAAGGGATTGATATTTCACAGGCATTGAAGCAGATACCGCCGGAATGAATCTGCCTTCGGCCGGTTCCCACTTTCCAATTCTAGACGGAAAGTTTCATAATGTGAAGCTCATAGCCGAATCCGATCGAGATTGGTATCGGCAAGGGATTTCGTAGGTTACGGCCAACATCCACCGCGGGTGGAGTGGCCTGAGGGTAAGCGGTTAGCTGTCCAAATAGTTCTGAACTATGAGGCTGGAGGAGAAAGAACTGTAGTTGCCGGCGACAAAGGGCCGGAGACGTTCGGTGAATTTCCCTCATACGGGGTACCTCCAAAACGTGATATGACTATCGAATCAATTTTCGAGTATGAAACTAGGGTTGCGATTTGGCGAATCCTCGAACTATACAAACGGCATTCGATTAAGACCACGTTCTTCGCTACCGCGAAAACGCTGGAAGTTAACCCTGACGCCGCCAAGGCTATAGTGGCAGCGGGACATGAAATTTGCAGCCACGGTTATCGCTGGATTGAACATTATACGATGACTCGTGCTCAAGAGCGACAATCAATCAAGAAAGCAGTCACGTTAATCCAGAAGATAACGGGGGAACGCCCTGTCGGGTGGTATTGCCGCGAACCCAGCCCCTCAACAATTGAACTTATTGCGGAAGAGGGAGGGTTTTTGTATAATTCCGATATCTACAATGACGATCTACCCTACTACGTGAACGTGAAAGGGAAAAAATTCCTACTGATCCCATACACACCAGACGTTAACGATTTCCACTACTTCTCGAACCGATTCTCCAACAGTGAAGAGTTCTATCAGTATCTGAAGGACTCGTTTGATTATATGCATGAGGAGTCAAAGACGAACGCAAAGATGATGTCGATAGGTACACATGTTCGGATTTCTGGTCGACCAGGACGAACAGTCGCGGTCGATCGTTTCCTCAATTACGCTAAGCAGTTCAACGACGTCTGGTTCGCACGACGCGTTGATATTGCGAAATGGTGGTTAGAACGATACCCTTAAAGAAGAACCCTGCTACCTGACCAAATTTCCGCCTTGACGGTCGTAGCTGAAGGCATAAGGCTTTAAGCAAAACTTGGAACTTTTCTCAAAACATGGAGAAAAAACGCTCACGTTCGTCTTCGGAGAGGAAGTTGACGGACAAGCAATCTACAGAGATCTTAAAGCGAGTAAAGGAAGAGAAAATTACTCTAATCAAGTTTCAGTGGCTCGGTAACGATCTTATCTCCAGAGCCATAGCCTCGTACGCCGAATATCTTCCGTCGCACATACGTGACGGAATTGGTGTTCCCAAAGCACTGCAGTCATTCAATGTACTCGACAAACTCGCATACGCTGGCACCTGGGGATCCGAATCGAAAGAGCTCAAGATCATCCCTGATCTGAACACGTATTACCCTCTACCATACGCTCCGGGAGCCGCAAGAATGATCGGCGAGCTTTGCGGATTGGATTTGAAACCTCACCCAACCGACGGACGCTACTATCTACGGAGGATGATTGCAAAGGCACGCGATCTGGGCTTCAATCCGATGGCATCCTGCGAACTTGAATTCTACGTATTCAACCGCGGAGATCCACTAAGTCCGTATGTTAACACTAAATTCGCGGCAAGTTACGGTTACGACCTTTACAACGACTACATTCAAGAAGTAACATCAGACCTGTTGTCGATGGGAGTTCATCCTGAGCGCCTTAAGAAGGAATATGGACATGCACAAATTGAACCCGTTATCCGATATTCCGACACACTCAACGCTGCTGATAATTATGTGACGATTAAGGACGTGACTAAAGGTGTGGCCGCTAAACGTGGCCTCTTCGCATCATTCATGCCCAAACCGTTCGCCGATGCGCCAGGCAGCGGATGCCATATCCACCTAAGCCTAGTTGATGCGAAGACCAATCGTAATGCATTCTTCGACCCGACTGATAGCCGGGGTTGCGCTATGAGTCAACGTGGGTATCATTTCATTGGTGGTTTGATGAAACACATGAACGGAATCTGTATTTTCGGAGCACCGCTCTCCAACTCATACAAACGGCTACTTCCAGGCAGTTGGGCACCCGCCCACGTATGCTATGGACACGATCACCGCGGCGCGGCAATCAGGATCCCGTCGTTGTCCCCACATACAGACGGAGCCGAGCAACGGATTGAATACCGAATCCCAGATCCATCCTGCAACCCATACTGGGCGATTGGCACGATGATCGCCGCTGGACTCGATGGTATCAAGAATAAAACTGATCCCGGAAATCCACTTAGAGAAGATCCTGCGCGACTAAGCGATCAGGAGCTTACGAAACGAGGCATACAGTACCTGCCGCGCACCGTTGGAGAAGCCATCGCTGAAGCCAAACAGGATTCGTTCGTCCGAGAAAGCTTAGGTGAAATGGCGTTCCAAGAATACATCAAAGTCCGAGAGTCGGAATATAGAGACTACCGGGAACAGGTTACACAGTGGGAAATCGACAATTACCTATCAAGTATCTAACCTCAATAGCCAGATGCTATGCCATCCCTCCTCGGATCCGCAACGCCTTCCAGTCTATCGTCTGAACTAATCATGGCGGCGTGAACGCCACCGAAGTATAATTCACGCGGCCGCTTCAATTTGACTCGATGACCCATTCGTCGAAGTGCATCAATCGAAGCTCTCGAAATCCGACTTTCCGCCTCTATCTCGTCACCTTGAATGTGGATTCTAGGAGAACCAACTGCCCGCTCCATTGGCAGATGGAATTCCAATACACCTAGCAAAGTTTGCAAAACTGAAGATACGATTCGTGTTGATCCGGCTGATCCTATGGCAAGATACGGAATGCCGTCTCTAAGGACTATTGTTGGACTCATGCTGCTCATCGGTATTTTTCCGGGGGCAACAGAGTTCAATCGTCCACGCCGGGGATCGAAATCGTGCATAGTATCGTTCAGAACGATGCCTGTGCCCGGAACCACAACTCCAGATCCAAAGTAACATTCAACGCTTTCTGTCATTGCCACAACATTACGTTCGGAGTCGACAACGCAAAGGTGACTTGTATTTGATGTTGGGGCACCTGAAATATTCACAGGTTCAACCAAATGTGAGGCTTTGGTTTCATCAATTGTTACTGCAAGCTTCTGTGCAAAATTCTTCGATGCCAACGTCTCGATTGGAACTTGTGCGAAGGCGGGGTCGCATATGTTAGCTCGACAGTTGATGAATCCTCTCATCAGAGCCTCCGCCATTAGATGCAATGTTCGCGGTGATTTAGCGTCCCTGTGCTCGAACTGAAAATTCTCGAGCACGTTTAGGGCTTCGATGATAATTGCGCCGCCTGAACTCGGTGGCGGTGCCGAAATAATTTCGAAACCACGATACGATCCTCTGATCGGTTCCCTCATGATGGGTTTGAATCGTTCCAAATCGTCAGCGGTCACTAATCCGTTGTTAGCTTCCATATCCTCAACTAGTTTCCTTCCAATAGGTCCGTTATAGAATTCTGACGGACCACGCGCAGCTATTGAGGAAAGGCTTTTGGAAAGTTGAGCGAGCCGAATTTTTCCGCCACGCTTGAACGGCCTACCCTTGTTGAGGTAAATGCTTCTCGAGCTCTTTAACGATTCAAGTTTATGGTAGCTAGTGCTCCAAGCTTCCGCCATGGTTCTGCTAACCGTGAATCCTCTTCTCGCGTGACGAATCGCAGCTTCAAACAGTTGCCTCATTTCCAATTGACCGAATCTCTCAACCATGAAGGAGTTTCCTGCGACAGCCCCGGGAACAGCGATGGACTTGTATCCCATCGAATTCTCGTTTCCCGAGACAGCTCCGTCCGGAGTCGTCTTGAACATGTTCTCGGAAGCAGCCTGTGGTGCTTTTTCTCTGTAGTCTACGAATATTGCCCTCCTCTCGTCAGCTAACCATATCAGGGCAAAGCCGCCTCCCCCGATTCCACAAAATGCAGGCGTCACTGTACCAAGCGTTAGCGCCGTGGCAACAGCGGCGTCCACAGCGTTTCCTCCTTTCTTCAGAACTTCAACTCCAGCCTTCGAGGCAAGGGGATGTGAAGACGATACTACGCCGTGTCGGAAAGGCATAGGAATCAAAGGTACCTTCCGGTGGTATTATTAGAAGTTCACGCAGATCGAGTACGGGTGGAGATCAATGTCTAGGGTAATTGATTTGTCCGCAATACCGATCGTCGACGCGCATTGTCATTCATATCTTGAAACTCCAACTACGCTAACCGGAGACGAATTCGCACGTCATGCGAGCATGGCTGTCCAGCCAAGTTTTCTACAGTCAAACGGGAGCGAAACCCAGATTCGCAGATCGCACGAACGGCTCTATGAAATCTACCGGGAACAACCCTACTTCAAATATCTAATATCGATGCTCGCAAAATTCTTCAATTGCCCACCTAACCTCACGGCAGTCGCAGAGAACCGCAACGCGAGGGCGAGAGACTTCGATACTTACGTCAGACAACTCTTTGAAGGCATGCACATCAGCGGCCTAGTTATGGATGGAGGATACCCGCCTCTCTCGCAGAATGATTTGAAACGATTCCCTGCTAAAGTTGTTAGCGTTTTCCGGTTGGAAACCTTCATCAGTGAATTACTTGAGCGACACGACGACTTCAACGAATTCTGCGCCGCCTATGAATCAGGTATCCGCGAAGCAATTAAAAGCAAACGACATGTTGGTTTGAAGACTATCATCGCGTATCGTACAGGTCTCAGGATAAGACGAGTGCCGTCTGATGTAGCCAAGAATGAATTCTTGCAAGCTAAGAATGGTACGGCGGAGAGAGCATGGTTTGGTCCTAAAGTTAAGTCTCTTCGAGATTTTCTAATAATTCGAGCCTTGGAGCTTTCGGTCGAATTGGATATCCCGATGCAGTTCCACACAGGAGTAGGGGATTACGATATTGTGATGGATCAGTGCGATCCAGCGCTCTTGTACGACCTTTTGAAGGATGAGAAACTTAGACACGCCACGGTTGTCTTTGTCCACTCTGGCTTTCCTAACAACCAGAACGCTGCTTGGATCGTTTCGCTACTCCCAAACGTGTTCTTGGATTTCTCACTAACGATTCCTTACTTGAATCTTGTTGGAAGCGAGAGGTTGAAAGAGATTTTACAAATTGCTCCCACCTCAAAGATCATGTACGGATCTGACGGCTTCAATCTGCCTGAACTGTACTGGTTAGGGGCGAAGGTCGGAAAGAACGTGCTCTCAAAATGTTTGAGTCAACTGTGCGAGGATGGGCTCTTTAGCGACGAGTCTGCGCGTCAAATGGCTACGAAGATCCTATTCGAGAACGCGAACAAACTCTATGGGCTAAACTTAGCTTGACGCATAGCGGTTAACGAAATTACTGAGTCGCTCCAACGCTTCTTTCAGCTTATCTTCCGAAGTCGCGAATGAAATTCGGACGGCCTTACTGTTCCGTGCACCGAACAAAATTCCTGGTAAAACCCCCACTTTTTCTTCCATTATCAGTTTGTGGGAAAACTGTTCGCCTGACAGGCTTGTTCCTGACACATCAATCCAAGTATAGAAGGCACCCTGAGGAGCGTAGATTTTGAGGCCTCGGAGAGCGCTGAGTTTTTCCAATACTGTCCCTCTCCGTTCTGCGAATTTGGATGCCATACGCTTAACCGAGTCCTCCGCTCGTGGCTCGGTGAGTGCAGTGAGGGCTGCACGCTGTGACATGGAAGTTGCGCAAACTAGAATGTAGCCGTTAAGAGCAATCATCTTCTCTAGTATGTCAGAGGGCCCAGCTACGTATCCTATTCTCCAACCAGTCATAGCATAGGCTTTAGAGAATCCGTTAAATGTCAACGTGCGCGGTTTGAGTTTAGAAAGCGATGCGGGGCTGAAGTGCACGTTCGGTGCGTAAATTATTCGCTCATAAATTTCATCTGATATAATGATTAGATCATGTTCTTCTGCAAAATCCCCAACTGCTTTTATGGTGTCTTCTGATAGAACAGTTCCGGTCGGATTGCTCGGGCTGTTCAAAATCAGAGCTTTACTTCTCTTAGAGACCAGTCGATCTAAGTCGTCCAGATTCAGAGGGGTATTTGACCCAGGAGTTATCGGGAGTGGAATTGGTTTGCCTCCACTCAATTCGATTAACGTGACGTAGTGAAACCATCCCGGATCCGGAACGAGCACCTCATCCCCTGGATCGAGGAGTGATTGAAGTGCTAGGTAGATTCCTGAAGAAGACCCGGGAGTGATCAGTACTTCCTCTTCATACTCGTAATTTACCTTATTTTCTCGGTAGAGTTTTTGTGCTACTGCCTTACGAAGATCGTCAATTCCCGTAATCGGTGTGTAATGTGTTGCCCCGTCATCGATGGCCCTTTTGCCTGCTTCCCTAATCACTTCCGGCGTATCGAAATCTGGCTCACCGACCGTTAGACGGATCACGCCTTCTGGAAGCTCAAGCGCCAATCTGAAAGGGTCGGCGGAGACTTTACTGACACGATAAGCGATTCTTGGACTCGACATAGCCACCTTCGAAAGTCTGGTTCCCCAGAAATGTGACACAACTTAAAAAGAAAGTCTGTCAGGTAGACTTTTGGTTAGAATACTTTGACTTCCGTCAATTTCTTTTTCGTGGCTTCAGGTGTAGATCCTATACGGTGTGTCGAGGATGCGGTTTCGGCTGAAAAAGCAGGATTCAATTCTGTGTGGATTCCAGATCATTATATTGACGTAGACTGCGAGAGACTTGAGCCATGGACAATGCTCTCAGCTATTGCTGCTAGAACGAAAAGAATCCGTTTGGGTTCAGGCGTAACCGATACTCAACGTACTCATCCAACTCGCACAGCTCATATGGTTACCTGCTTGGATGCTCTATCGAAAGGTCGCGCTATTCTCGGAATCGGAGCAGGCGAAGCAATGAACATTATCCCGTTCGGTCTTTCTTGGGAATCACCGGACGTAAGAACTAAGAGAATGGAAGAAGCGATTCAGGTCATCACTCTGCTCTGGGAGAGTTCAATCGATCAACAAAAGAACTTCAACGGAACATACTACACTCTCAACCAAGCTCATCTGGACCAACCACCAACGCAGAGACCTCATCCTCCAATCTATATTGGCGCCATGGCTGCAAAAAGAGCCCTCGAAGTTGTTGGCAAATATGGTGATGGTTGGTACGGTTGGCTTAACACTCCACAAACGTTTAGCCAAAGATGGCGAATCATCTCCGAATCAGCAAAATCAGCTGGGCGATCCCCGAGTAAAATCAAATCCAGCACACACCTGATGGTGGCTTTTCCAAGAAACTCAGAAGAAAAAAAGAAAGCCATGCTAAACTGCGAAAGCAGGGCTGCTAATGGAACGAAGTATTCTCCGCAGTCTGGGAGGCGAATCTCTGATTGAACAGTATCAGCATCTCAAAATCTCTAGAGAAAACATAAGCAACGTATTGAAAGTTGCATCCTCAATACCTGATGAGTACGTTCACAAGACAATGGCGGTCGGGGGAGTAGATGAAGTGAAAGAAATCGTGGAGGAATTTAGCAAGGCTGGTATACAACAATTTGCAGTATGCGACATTACCCCTCCAAAAAATGTTGGAAAAATAATGAAACTATTTCCCAAACTGATCAAGGAGTATCGATAATCGCTGTCGCAGAAACGCGTGACTATAGCCGTACGTAACGGTACTCCCTTAACGTACAGGCGAGGAAAAGAATGAGTAAATTGAAACATCGGAAGATAAGCCGAAAGTTCTCATCCGTCACCGCATCTATCCCAGCTTCAAGCGCAAATTTGGGACCGGGTTTCGATGTTCACTCTATCGCTTTGCAGATGCCACAGTTGAAGGTGGAAGTCGCCCTACGACCTATGGGCACACGCTCTATCGAATTGCAGGGAACCTACAAAAATGACGCCACGAGTGACCCTAACATCAACGCTGCGGGTAAAGCACTCGATAACCTCCTAAGTATATTCGGAAGATCTGACGGTTATACCGTGAAAATCAACGCTGAAATTCCGCCTAGGAAGGGGTTGGGGCTTTCCGGAGCTGAGTCTGTTGGCGCAGTTCTTTGCGCAAATCACCTGTTGAATCTAAAATTAGACGGACGTAGGATAGTCGAAATGGCTGGAGCGGCAGAACCGTCACATCACATGGACAATGTTTCCGCTTCTGCATTGGGCGGATTCAACATCGCCTATCTCAACCCGACCAGTAAGCAGGTAAATTTTACCACTTTGCAGCCTCCGACAGACCTTGGCGTTGCCATAGTCGTTCCAAATATCGAAAAGAAATCAACAGAAGAGACACGCCACCTTGTCCCATCAACAGTGGCGAAAGACAAGTACATCGCTTCCATGAGTTACGTTTCAGTAATTTCCACAGCCTTCGCACGGAAGGATGTAAGATCTATCCTTGAAACACTTCCATGGGATTTCGTGGTTGAAGCTGCCCGCGCGGATGGAGGCGCTTACGGCGAAGGAGTTACCTCCAAATTCTTACGGGAAGAAAAACAGGTTCTGACTGAAAGATATCACGTCGCAGAAACGATAAGCGGCGCCGGACCTTCACGTGCGCTATGGTTTAGCATATCCGAGGATGCTAAAATAAAGAAAAAGAATCGTGTGGGGTTGATAAACCCTGCAATTGAGCTCGTTTCGGGTCAACTGGAATCGCTAGGCCATAAGGTCCAGAAGATATACGTTACAAGACCCTCCGGAAGAGGCGCGGTTATAAAATCGAGCGAATGAAAATGGTAACCACAACTATCCATCAACATGCGTTCACGTGCATAGCGTGCAACGCTAGACTTGAACCGAGTAAACGATTCTCCTGTCCAAGATGCGGAGAACTACTCGAGATCACTTATGACTTGCACTCTAGACGTTGCGCCTTCATAACGTCACTGAAGAAGCCGCCGCCTTACTCTGTATGGCGATATCGGGAACTTCTTCCGATCGCAGACGCGCATCCAATAAGCATAGGTGAGGGTGGAACAAGCCTCACGAAATCTGATCGGCTCGCTAGGAAACTTGGGCTAACTAAACTCTACTTCAAGAACGAAGGCCAGAACCCAACCGCTTCGTTCAAAGATCGAGGAATGACCGTCGTTATCACAAGAGCTATGGAACTGGGAGTTCGAACCGTGCTCTGCGTGTCGACAGGCAACACCTCAGCCTCAATGGCGGCTTACGCTGGCCAAGGCTGGACTGAATGCTTCCGTGCTCATTCCATCAGGAAAAATCGCGAAAGGGAAACTGGTGCAAGCGATCATCCACGGAGCAAGAATTGTAAAGATTTCCGGGAACTTCGATGCCGCCTTAAAAAAAGCACGCCGAATGGCTGAACAGCGCGATGATGTTTACCTAGTCAATTCTCTGAATCCTTACCGGATCGAAGGACAGAAGACTATCTCCTTCGAAATGTGGGAACAACTCGGGAAGCGTGTTCCTGACGCCGTCTTTGTCCCCGTCGGAAACGCAGGTAACATCAGTGCGATTTGGAAGGGATTTCGGGAACTAAGAGATCTTAATTTGATAAATCGTACCCCTAGGATGATCGGTGTACAAGCTGCGGGAGCAGCCCCGCTTGCCGCAGCGTATGCCCAAGGGAAAGATCGGATTGTTCCATGGGAGCATCCTGAAACGTGGGCAAGCGCGATTAGAATTGGAGCACCAGCTAGTTGGCGAAAGGCCCTCAAAGCAGTTCAAGAATCTAACGGATCCATACTGTCGGCAACCGACAACGAGATCCGTCGGGCTCAAAAACTATTGGCAGATCATGAAGGGCTCTTTGGAGAACCTGCTAGTGCCGCGGCAGTAGCGGGTTTGATCAAAGCGCGCCGAACAGGACTCGTTGGGGCTCATGATGCCATCACCTGCGTTATAACGGGACATGGCCTCAAAGACCAAAGCATCATCAAACAACGTTAATCGGTAACAGAGTCACCGACGCTCATGCCTGCGAACTACAACTATTAGCATGAGAATTCCGAATGCGACAGCGACCATGCTCATATTGAATTCTGGCACTCGGGGTTGATGAAGATGAGAAAGTAGCGTTCCAAGTGCCGGTAGTTGGAATGGCCTGATTCTGCGGAATTTGTTGTGTGTCAGGAGAATTGGTGAATGTTATGGTGCCTCCAAAGGTTCCGGCTGCAAACGTACCATTCAAAGAACCCGACCATTCTCCGTTACCGACGAAGTTTGCGTTGCTAAGGAAAACCTGAACCTTACCCGTCACATTTTGAATGCTGCCGGATACCGAGGTGCCGTTACTGAAGCCAGTCCAGACGCCATTCGCAGTAACCGGGAAGGACCCGTAAGAGGTCTGCATCTGATTATTCACAATCATCTCCATCGAAATACTGTCGTTCGGGTGAATTGTAGCATCTAAAAGCTGACCGTTGACACTTCCATATCCTTGCAAGATAAGCTGCAATGAACCCTGACCTTCTGTCGCATACACCGGTCGAGCATAATGGAAGATTGCGGACATCATCAAAACGTAAAGCACGATACTTGTAATCAATCGGGTTCTCAAATCGGTGACGGCTCTCATCCATCCGTTCGAGTTGTCGAGTCGAGCTATACCCTGCTCGTTTTATGATTTCTCAGGACTCGAAGCATATGTATGGTGTGAAGTTCCTCTAATGATTTGCGTTCGTTCGCGATGCATGAGGACGGGCCGATGCTTGTAGTCATGACATGTTACGAATGGTCTCGGGACCTGATGCCACTGTTGGGTTCTTTGAATCTCCAGACGTCATGTGAGTGTATTCTTTGGTTATTCGGGCCAACAGCTCGTGTGCAAATTTGATTGCCGAGTCGGACAGCACGTATTCGTTGTTCTCTATTTCGATGACTAATCGTTTGCCTTTGAATCGTGCTATCACTTTGCTTATTCCATCTTCGGATACCCAGTTCAGTGTTGTTTCATCCTTGGTTTCAGCATAACCTAACCAGCGTAGTGTGCTAAACCAACTGTACTTGAGTCTACTGATTAAATCTGAAATGGAGATATCGGAAGGTAGGTAGGTCTCCAAAATTCCGTGCATCTGTGACGTGGAATTTGGTCGCTTTACTATCGCCGATCCCTGTGGCGTAAGACGGTACCCGTCTGTTGTGTGTTCGATTAATTGATCGTCTTCCAATCGGTGTAAGGCCCGTGACAAAGTTTCCTGATGGATTCCAAGTTTCCGTTTTAGCCCTTGGAAGCCAAAATCGGATTGCGAGTCAAAGGCATCGAGGACGTGCCAATCCGTGCTCCGTAAATCATATTCATCTGCCTCATGCATTTTCATATTACTCCAATCTTGGATGTCCAATATGAGGGCAGGGATATAATAAACGTATCCTCAAACCTTGGATACCCAATAATGATCACTTTCGGCGCATTGGAGATTCGAATATCTCCCCAAATGCTCTTGTGAAGTAAATTGTTGCTTCGGTAACTCCGGTTCGCCCTTCTCTCGTCAGTTCATATACTGTTTTTCTACCTTCAATACGTACTTGGATTAGGCGCCGATTCTTCAGATCCTTTAGTGCTGGATAGATTGTTCCCGGATTCGGCCTTTCTCCCTTCCTTTTAGCAATTTCATCAGCTAGCTCTTGCCCATACATGGATCGTTTGGAAAGCAGCCAGAGGAGCATGAATGAGAGCATTCCGCGCATATCGCAGCAGTAATCTGCCTGCTCGCATTTCTTCGGCATCTTCCCTCGTAAAATATTGGACGACCGATACTGTTAAACTTACGCTTTTAAGTCATTGATTTGGAAGAAGTTTCAGTAGGCTATCGACAACGATTTGTTCTTCGCCATCCTTGAGGCATTGTGGGTTAAGGAATAATTTGTTCTCAAGTGCGTACGCCGTAAACTGGAGGATTAAGTTTGACGAGAGCGTCTAATAGTTCGATCGCGGTTTTTTGAGTTAGGATTTCGATCTCAACTCGAGGAATGGAGACCGGTCTATTATGTGGTACTCCGGGGAAAGTTTTCTTCACCTTTATCTTCGAAGATTTTGACAATCGATCAATCATGAAATCAGTTTTCTTCTCCCATTCACTCAGGCGTGCTTTATGATCTGTTCTAATGTAGCGTTTTATCGCGACTGCGAAAGCGACAATGTCTTCCTTGCTCGTTTTCATTGGTCTGCCGATGTAGACGCGGCGACCCGTGCCGTATGGTTCGTAACTCTGTGGACCGAGCCTCATGCAACGTTTAACGAGTTCTCGCTTACCCAGTATGACGCCTGTATCGTTGGGTGCGCCGATATCCTTGCCGCCCGAGAATAGTACGATGTCTGCTCCCATTTTCAGATATTTCGTCAGATTCTCTACTGGAGGAAGCTCTGCTGCTGCATCAACAATCACTGGGATTCCCCTTTCGTGACTGAGCGCTATGACTTCGCTTAGTGGGAGAACGCCGTTTTGCGGATCGTATGCAAAATAGACTACGGCAGCCGTCCGTTGGCTAATCGCTTTCCTGAGGTCGTCCGCAATAGTCTTTTCTTCTGACCCAATCTCCCTGATGGATGCTCCACCAACCTCTAGATTATGGTCGTACATATTTCGATGAAGTTTCTGCACAATTACTTCATTCTTAACAATGCCCGCACCACATGGCAGCTTATGCATCAGGTTGGCGTCGCCATTTGTCATACACGCTCCAACTGAAAGAACTAATCCAGCAGCAGCTCCCGATGTTACGTATGCAGCTTCAGATCCAACTAGTTCGGCAACGAACGCTCCGATCTTTTCATGGAGAGCATTCATATCGACGAAGATTTTCGCCATCTGTCGTGCTGCATCCAAGACTTCATCATGAACCAAGCAACCACCAAGAACGGTCACTGTGCCTGCCGCGTTAACTACAGGTTTGATGCCTAGTTCCTTAAGCAATGATTGATTCTGTTTCATGGGACTCGGTTTGTGGTCACACATAGAAACGCATAGTGGTAGCACGGCCCGAAGACCTGGCAGGTGGGATGCTGAGTGACTTCGCAGATAGCCACCCAACTAGAAATTAGGTTACTGTTAAATATGTATGAGGCGGGATAGTACTGCTTTCATGGCCCAGACAGGTAAGGTCTTCCTACGTGATGCCACGGGATTAGTGCGTGAGTTCGGACTTTTCGATACAATCTGGATTAACCTAGCACTCGTCGGAATCGTTTTCTCTCTTACCTACGTGTCGTCTACTGCCCCTCTGATTGGTGGAGATCCTCTTGTCGGCGGAATAATTGCGCTTATCTTCATGTTCTTTATCGCGCTTGCGTTTTCAATCGTTGCGATTATTGTCCCAAGGACGGCAGGTGACTATGTATTCACGAGTAGGTATCTGCATCCAGCTATCGGTTTCGTAGGTAACGCTGGGTACTATGTAGCAACCATTCCATTATTCATGGGTATCACGATAATTACCTTAGAGTCCTTTGGACTTAGCACGTTATTCGCGTATGTCGGATTAGCGACTGGAAACGCAGGTTACGTTTCACTGGCCACGACGCTATCACAACCCATGTATGAGTTAGCCGTTGGGGGTGGCCTTACGATTATTGCGGGTATCTTTCCGCTCATCGGATATCGCGCATACAAAGCCTTAGGAAACATCATTCTTCCGCTGATTCTCATAATGGTCGCAGTCATGTTCGTCGTACTCGGCACGACGCCTCAATCAGTTGCTCTCGACCGACTGACTACACTATCGGGGAACGCAACACTGGTTCCGTACGTTAACAATTGGGGCTCAGTTTACAACAACCCTGCGCCCTCATACAGTTGGGCTAATACGCTCGCTCTAAACGCCGTGTACGTTGTAGGTTTCTCATACATTATCTCGGCCGTCTATGTTGCCGGCGAAGTGAAACACATTAAGAAAACGATGCCACTTGCTATAGTTGGCACCTTATTCATAACGTTCATAATATTCGTCGGGTCGACACTGCTGAGTTATCAGGCGTTTGGCTATAATTTCCTTTCAAATCTCTACGATATGTCAATTAACTACTTTATTCCGCCGTTTCCTGTTGTGCCGTACTTGGATTTTCTGGCTGCGGCGATAAGTAACAACGTGGCTCTTGGAGTGTTCATTATCGTTGTTTCGACAATCCAACTCTGGTGGTACCAGGTTAACGCAATTTTCGTAGGCGGCAGACTATTGCTTTCCTATTCTTTCGACCGGATAATGCCAGCGGCGTTCGGCGACGTTAACCCCAAGTTCAATGCACCGGTCAAGGCCAATATGGTGTCGCTTGTTATCGGGCTGATCGCAGGCGTGCTATTCCTTCTGCCCTCCACATCCGCTGTAGCCTTTCTAATGTCAGGGGCAGCGGTGGCTATCATACTCCTATTTCCGATAACCGTAGTCGGAATAGCTCTGATCGTCTTCAGATTTAGGAACAAAAAGGAATATGAGTCGTCCGGAGTCGGCAAATCATACCTAGGAGGACCAGTCTATCTGCTCGTTGCAGTAGTGACCGTAGTTTACTCGTTATTCACGTTCTACCAGTACATCACTGTGCCTGCAATCTTCGGTTTCGCTGGCACGGAAGGACTACTGACAATATTTGTTCCAATAGTAATCCTGTTCGCCATCTACTACACGTCGAAATTCATTAACGGAAGACGCGGAGTCGACTTCGGGCAGATCTTCCATCAGATTCCACCTGAATGACAATTTTTTGCAGTAGGATTCGATTCTGGGGCAGAATTCGGTAACTGCCCTCTTCCAATTTTTCGATTAAGCTTTAGCGTAGGTACTTGGCATTCGTTGTCTCAAGTACGGTAGTTTCTTTTTGCTGAGGCGTTTGATTAAGGATAGATCAATTTGCGCGATGGCCAAGCCCGTGCCTGAATTTTTTCGGGCTAGAACCTCGCACCAGGGAGAAACGATTTGGCTCTGGCCAAAGAATGTCATTTTGCCCTCTCTTCCCGTCTGGTTGGAGTGGCAGACGTAGAGACAATTTTCGCCTGCACGGCTCTTGACGTAGGCGTCGACGTGATTTCCCATCGGTTCGGGTTGTGCTGATGAGTAGAATATTATCTCGGCTCCTTTGAGAGCCAATGTTCTGGCTGATTCTGGGAATTCTAGGTCATAACAGATGCCTAAGCCGATTTTGCCGAATTTGGTTTTGAAGACTTCGAAGCGTTTTCCTGGTGTGAAGTAGGATCTCTCGATATCCCATAAGTGTATTTTCCTATAGACCCCTTCTACTTCTCCATTCAAGTTAATCAGAACTGATGAATCATGAATCCGACGTGATCGTGGATCATACTCTGGCATACCAGCGATCAAGTACACTCCAGAGTCTTTCGCGAGTCGTCCTAGTCTTTCGGTGGTCTTACCCGGTATCGGTTCAGCGAATTTTCGCCATCTGCTATTGAGTGAGTATCCTGAAGTAGCGAGTTCCGGAAAACAGATGATGTCAACATCACGTCTACTGGCCCTTTGAGTCAGTTGCGAAATTGTCTTAATGTTCCGTTCTGGTCGACCTAATTCGCAGTCAATTTGAGCAACGGCCACTATCGGATTCAAAATCTCAACCTTCCCGACGAATCACAGTTGTTTGTGCTTCGCTAGTATGCTGCAGAGTTCATAAGTGAGGTTACTGGCGAGAAGTGCTGTCACCTCAGCCACATCGTATGGGGGCGAGACTTCAACTACATCAAATCCAATTAGGTTCTTTCCATCTAACCCTCTTACTAGATCTTGTATTTCCCTACTTGTGAAGCCTCCCACCTCCGGAGTGCCGGTCGCAGGAGCAAAGGCAGGATCGACGCCGTCAATATCTAACGAAACATAACTCATCCCTTTAGCCACTTCAAGTATTTGCCGCACCGTCTCCGTTACTCCAAGTTCAGTAAATTTCTTCATGGTGATGACTGAAAATCCCATCTTGCTGAGGCCGCTCAGATCTGTGCTATCGTATAGTGGACCACGTAACCCGACATGAATGGAACCGCGTTGGATCAATTAATTTCTCTTCAAGAGCTCTTTTGAAAGTCGTGCCATGATTGTACTTCTTACCGAAATAATCATCCCAACAATCTGAATGCGCATCAAAATGGATCAGGGATAAGGCTCCATACTTCTTTGCTCCAGCTCGTAGAACTGGTAACGTTATTGAATGGTCTCCGCCACAAACCGCCGGAATTATGCCGGCTGAAAAAATTGGGGTTAGGGTTTCCTCGATCTTACGATTTGTATCCTCAATATAGCCTGGCACGATGTCAACGTCACCATAATCGATCATGCCTAATTTTTCGAAAGGTTTTACGTCGATTACCGGATTGTACGGCCGAAGCATTCTTGATGCTTCACGAACGGCTCTCGGTCCAAATCTCGGGCCTGTTCTAAATGTTGTTCCGTCATCGAACGGGACTCCAATGAAGATTGACTTAACCCCTGTCAAATCTCGGGTATTCGGTAGGCGTGCGAACGTTGTGACTTGTGAAAAGCGAGGAGAACTGAGCGAATCAATTTGTTGACCAGGACGCAACAATGCGCACCCTAAGTGAATTACAGAGCAGGGGTGCTTATTGGTTTCGTTTTCAATTCTGTGCACAATATATCCAATGGAAATTACGGTTGTTCATGTAGGCATTTCACACACGTTTGTCAATGTCAATTTTCCTATAGACACTTGAACGCATGAGGTCCCTTGCAAGTCGCCGCGAATTTGACATGTTTGCGCTTGTATCTGTTATCTCAACCCCTCAGTATCCGTCTAACTTTGAACCCGAAAGTGTTGCACATGAGAGAAGCAGTCACAAGCTACGTTATTACAAAGAAGAAAATGCCTGACGGGAGAGTGTATGAATCCCCCAGAATTTACTTGCCAACGAAACTTACAACTGATTCAAATTTCCCGTTCGGCAAAGGAACCATGTTGCACGTGAGACTGGAAGGAAGAAAGCTTATCGTCGAGCCCGCAGCTCTAACTGTCCTCCGAAAATTCGGTAAAATAAGGAAAACAAAAACCACAGTCGGGAAGAAGGATCCGAAAGAAGTAACATCCCGCAAACCAAACCATCCTCCTTCGAAAACTTCACTGAACTGATCTCTGAGTAAGCAAAATTACTAACGTCGAAGATTTTACAGAATCCCGAGCAGTTCGCAACGAAAGTTATTTGATCAACCGGTTTGAAGACTTCTATCCGAGGAAAAGCTACTTAATTGGCCGGTTGAAGTCATAAATCCGCCATCCAGGCAGATCACAAACCTCAAATCCAAATACCTAATATTTGCTGCTATCACTCACAACTGAGAAACTGACATACTGGAGCCCGACAAGGATGTCGAACCCAGAGCTAAAATTTTCTAAAAAGCAGGCTCATCGTGCATGAAATTCTGTGATAAATGCGGGTCATACATGACCGAAACCAGCAAGGGCTTTTCCTGCACAAAATGCGGAAACCTCATTCCCACTGACATAGTTGAAGTGCAACAGATCAAACAATCAGAAGAATCACCAGTAGATGTTGTGGATGACTCAAAGAAGCAGAAAGAATACGCAAAAGTAACCGAAGCATGCCCTCAATGCGGTAATTCTGAAGCGTTTCACAGCCTCGGTCTAATCTCTGGTGAGCATGCTGGAGTTAGACAGGAACGATCGATGGAACGGTTCACGTGCACCAAGTGCGGTCACTCTTGGACCAAATAATTGCCCAGACTTCAGACGGTAAATCCGAGCTAAACAACCTCTGTTCTAGATTGGCTAGCGAACATCGATTCGATCACAACTGCTGCTAATGACAGGTAGATCGTTGAATCGCCTCTCCTAGCGCTAATCATATAGTATATTACGCCTTCAACTCTGCCAATTGTTTCCTGCGCGTCTGAGAAACATTAGCTAATGTAGCGAGTGATGTGAGATCGATCAAAGTCTCTGATCAACTCCACCTCACGAGGCTCTGCCTCATCGGCGTGCAAGAGTAATTCCTTCGAACCTGAATTAGACAGTAGAGACCATGGCCCATCCGTTGCAACTTTCGAAGCGGGATGTGTTGGTCCGAAAGTTGCCAAGGAGACTTCTCGAACTAGATCCCTAACTTCTATCTCGTCAACTAGTCCCAAAGCATGCAAGTATTCATGCAATAATATTGAATACACAAATGATTTGACATGTGTCGGCGGGTTGCCTGAGCCGACAACTCGATCAAGTAGGCTTCTATTCATCACTATAGAATTAGATCCAAGACTATGAAATGCACCCAACTGAATGGGCAGATTGGCCAATACTAGCATAAGTCCGCCGCGTTCCTTCTGGAGATGTTGCTTTACTGACTTTTTCACTACCTCAAACACATCTCCGAAATTTTCGCTCTCGCCTAATTCCCTAGCGAAATCTTGCAACTCAATCATTGTGCCTAAGACATGGAATGAATCTTAACGACTTAGATAGATCACACTTAGTCACACAACCAGGCCAAGCCGGTAAGCTGAGCCAGCGGGCCTTAATTTTGTCTTCATTGTTGTAATCGATGTCAATCTCTAGTCAGAGACTAGGCCCAAAGATGGCAATTAGCTGAAGCAGTTTTGTCCGTTCATGACAGACTTGAACCAGATTAATTCGGTGCCTGAGACTACTTTGATCGACAGCATCATGCTGTGATGACATATCAGAGAAGTATCCCTCTCAAGCACCGAACGGTAAGAGTTGGATCAGGCTGAACTTGTCTACAGTTTCTGAAACGTATCAATACGACCAGCAGAAAAGAAAACTTTCCAAGGCGTATCGGAACCGAAAACTAACGATCGATGTCCTGTCTGATCCGATTTTGCAAGTTGCATTCTGCTCAGCCCTTTTGATCTCAGGATTGTCGCTCACAATTTCACGGTTCGCATCAACAATTGTCACATGGGAGTCGGGGCGTGTGGCAGTTTACGTAGTTATCTTTCTCGCGTTCTTATTCGCTATAGAGTTGCCCGTGGCTTGGTATGAAGGATACCGAATAGATCACGAATTTGGTTTATCTCATCAAAACTTTAAGGCATGGATCATAGATTTTTTGAAAGCCGCGCTGTTGTCGTACGTTGTTATTGTTCCTCTCTCTGTCGGATTATATCTGCTCATTCAGCTCTCGTCATTTTGGTGGCTCTGGGCTTCGTTAGCATACGCTTTACTCGAGCTTGTCGCCTCAACGATCCTTCCATTCATCGTCGTTCCGATGTTTTACAAACTGAAGCCGTACTCTGATACGGTGCAACGAGATCAGCTCCTCCGTATGGCTCAGAAAGCTGGCGCGAAAAACATCCAACGAGTCATGTTGGCAAACGAGAGCGCTCGTTCAGGAAAAGCGAACGCGTTCTTTACGGGGTTAGGTGGGACCAGAACGATGGTGCTCTTCGATAACCTTGTGACAGGATTCACTCCGAGAGAAGTTATTACCGTTGTTGCCCACGAATTAGGGCATTACGTTAACCGTGATATTTGGAAGGAGGCTGGTTTAACAGCACTCCTCAGTGTTCCGGAATTGTTCATAGCTAACGTAGCATTGCAGTGGGGAACCGGACGGTTTGGAATGGTTAGTCAAGCCGACCCTACCGGTCTTCCTCTCCTTGTGATCGCAGTTTCGCTAATGAGTTTCCTTCTGATGCCCATCTCGAACGGAATATCAAGAGTCATCGAACGTAAAGCGGATGAATTTTCTCTACGAATGGCAGAAGATCCACAGGCGCAGGCGTCAACTGAAAGACGTCTAGCTGATATGAATCTCTCAGACGACAGACCGCATTGGTTAATTGAATTACTATTCTACACACATCCGCCAGCTTGGAAACGCATCAGATTGGCGGAAGATTGGAAACCTTCTAATGTTGATTTGGATAACTGCGAAGCAAGTATGAATTAGGGGAGCACTAGATTTTATTATGATCCGTCCGTTCTGAATTATTCGGGCAGCCCGCATGTTCGAACACTACAGCGAACCACTACTCTCCAAAACGGCATTTCTGCGACGACAGCTTCTCTATCTGATCATCGCACTAGGAATCGACGCAGGTTCTTTAGCTATCGGTGTAATTGGTTATCATGTCTTCGAAGGATACTCCTGGATTGATTCGCTTCTTAACGCTTCAATGCTGCTCGGGGGCATGGGACAAGTGACCGAGCTGCATACAACTGCGGGAAAGCTATTCGCTTCATTCTATGCTATCTATTGTGGCGTCATATTCCTCGTAGTTGCCGCGGTTCTACTCGCGCCAGCAATACACCGTTTCATGCATCATTTCCACTTAGACACCGGGAATCACGGCTAAGCTCGCGTACGGTTTCAATTACGTAAAAATCAGGCTCGAAACTAGTAGCAAAACCAAACCAAACGAACCTAGCAGCAGCCAAATACGATGCGTCCGTTCTCTCCATTCGCCCTTACGGTAGATGTACGCTATCATTGCGAATGAGAGGAGATCTATCGCAAGGAAAATCGCGAACCTGGCTTGGCTTACACTACTTGCAGCATCGAGACCCCAAAGATAGTTAGTGGAAACAAGCTGGAGAATAACTAAAACTGTAACGACTAGATCATTTCGGTTCATGAATCATCTTCTCCAAGAAGCGGATTCGTCTACTTAGTGAACCGTTGGGTAACTCGATCCTGTAAATTAGAAGGGCGCTTGCAAGAATCACGAACGCTAGCATGATTATTGAAGAAGTGAGCAGCAGAGCTTTCCACCAATCCAACCCCTGCACGATAATGTTTACTGTAGTGTTCATCGTATTTCCGATCGCGAAGGCTCCTACGGTCGCCAGCGCCCCGAATGAAAATAATGTTGCAAATTTCGTAGGCGCCTGAGGCCTTGATGATGCTTGACGCTTTATTCGGGAAAAGAGAACCCAATATGCCCCAAAAGAAACTAGAGCAATGATGAGCGCTGTCCCACCGATTACAAGCGCTGCCTGTTCAAACGGAATTATCTGCCCAGGCGTTATCAGCCCCCAGTATGCTAAGACGATGAGTTCCGCTACGAAGATCACTCCGAGTGTTACGAAGATAGGGCGGTCAGTTAATCGTCTTTTTTCGCTGCGATCTATGAAGGGTAGAAGGAACAGTAAAATGAAGAGTAACGTCACCAGGCTAAGGGCGACAGATAAACCGGCGCCTTCGAAAATAGATATTTTGAGTATCTGGTAAATCCAGAGAAAATACCAATCAGGCTGTGGAGTAAATTGGGCCGCCAGTTGTGGGCTATACTGCGGTGGGAGATTCAAGGGAAATATGACTGAGATTAGGAGCATCGCTGAACCGAATACTGCTGCCAATTCCAGAAGATATAAGGAGACATCTGGGAAGATTGGAATCAACCTTCTCTTCTCTTGACCAACGACCCCTGCTACAGGTTCGGAAACCCCATGGCACTCCAGCATGTACATTTTGAGTGTGAGCAACACTAACAATACTGCGGGAAGAACGACAACATGCAAATCATAGAAGCGAAGAAGCTCAGTAGCATCACCGCCCGCCCCCACGATCAGGAAACTGAATAACGAGGAAATTTGAGCGGGCAACGCGTCGATCATTCCAATTCCTACATCCGTAGCGGATTTTGACACAACCGTCCACGGGAGCAAGTAACCAGTAAAACCGAAACCTAGAGTAACGAACCCCATCACCATTCCAACCACCCACATCATCTCACGAGGCTTCTTGTGAACCGAAACGAAATACCCACGCATCATATGCATGAAAGCCAGCATAATCATCGCATACGCAGTGTACAAGATGAACGCTCTCGAGGAATCTGCCGTAGTAGACCTTTTGGAATATGTACTGAGTTGACTGGAACGCTTGAATTGGACTAGGCACATAATAGAGCATCATTAACACGCCCGTTACGCCCTGGATCACAAAGGCCACAACTGTCAGCGCTCCAAGCCAGTAAAACGGATTCACAGCATACTCTGGAACCGGCCTCAGCATAGGATGAGAGAGGCCGAGTCGACTATCGAACCAAGCGACTAGTCGCGCAACTATTTCGTCTTCTTTCCTCACGTTGTGCTCACCGGATTTCCGCCTTGAAGATCTGAGGATGTGTCGTTAGACCCAGTGTTATGGCCGAATACTGTCGGAGGACCCATACCGACTGCGTAAATGTTCCCTGACGCATCTACATCAAGCATCACCTGCGGCACCGGCCTGGGAGAAGGACCTGCTTGCACCGTTCCGCCGTGAAGAAAATCGAATACGCTTCCGTGACAGCAACAGTAACCGACGGGCGATTCGGCCGTATAGGACGAGTCGCATTGCGGTGAAGTTCCAGTAGCTTGGAAACCATAGACGCAACCTAAATGTTGGCAGAGCGCGCTGAACGCAACAATATCGCCTTCCGGTCCAACGCCACCATCCGCCTTCTGTCCTAACTTCACCAAAACATTCGGCTCGTTATCTAACGGATAGTTGAATATGATTGGTTGATTGGCTTCGAGATCTGTGAGAGTAGCGACCTTAACTCTTGGAAACGTAGCGGTTGCTGAACTCTCAGAGGGCGGTGTACTTGTGACCGCCTTTGTTATCGCTCCGATCCCCGCGACAACGAGCAAAGCCGAGAACGTCACAGCTACTTTCAAAAAATTGCGTCTATTCGGCGACTTGTCTTCCTTACTCTCCGGTCTTTACTGGACATCAGTTTAGTCCTTCGCTTTAGCTCTCACAACTAGCCCTATTACTACTCCAACGAGAAGCAGGCCAAGTCCAACTGCTACCGCGAGGTCTGCGGGGATTCCGAGCTGCGCTTGAGGTCCGGATGAGGTTGATGAGGTAGATGGGGGAGATTGGTTGCTAATTGTAAGGGAATACCATGCTGAGACTGACTTAATGTGTGATGACTCACCCAACATGCCGTTCCAGACTGCGAAAGCTACATAGTAAGTAGATCCGACCTGAAGTTGCACACGGTATTGAGAATCCTCAGTTGTGAAACTTCTGGCCATCTCAACCGTCCAGGTCTTCGTTACGTTCGAGAAGGAGGTTCCGGCATGTATGATGTAGGGATCGGCGTACGGGTCTAAGTTAGGAGATCCTGCGCCGAAACTGCCTCCGATTACGTAGAATCCCGTAGTGTTAGTGTAATCATCCTCTGCAAACGAGACATTGTCCGCCGGATAAATCGGTCTTCCGCTGGGATCAGTGTAACCACCAGGAAAACCGGAGTCGCTCGGGCTATTGTCCGTAGGTACTGATTGCCAGTGCCAAATTTCCGCCGCACCACCAGTAATTGCGCCAGCTGATCCAAGTTGCATGGCTGGCGATTGCTGCTGTTGGGAAGTTGATCCCAAGTACCATAGAACTGCGACTCGGTCGGGATAGTAATACGTGGAGTTGTAGTAGAGCTGGCCTACGTGCGACGTATCTTCAGGATTCAATGGGAGAAGTGTGCTGTTACTTGCGGTATAAATCTCACTTGCAGATCCGAATGATGGACCTACCTGATCAGGCCACTGAAAGAGAACATAGACATTGAAACCGTCATTCGCAGACTTGACGAGAACATATGGCGTGTGGCCGCCTCCGGGGCTTACAGACGCTGAAAGAGAAACATTCGTCCACGGGATTGTACTCCAAAACGTTTCATTCCCGGGTGAGGCATAGTTTGGTGCCCCGCTAACAAGATACGAGGTTATGCTCGTAAATTGTCCCTGAGCGTTAGCCATCCTAACATTGGCGAAAAACATCGAAACTGTCAGAACCAAAATTAAGGTGGTTATCAGAGCCGCACGGGTAGGCTGGATCATGTGGATTGTTCTCAAGCCTCCTGATTTAAGTCCGAACAATAAAAGTCAGTCGCCACCCTTTCGAGAACTAGGGAAAAATCTAGTGGTGCGGAGGTCGTAATTGGGACTCATAATTTTTTCGGTGGAGTGTGCGCCAATAGACATGCACCAACCCTGCCGAATTCATCTAACTACGAGTACTGAGCATGTGGCATGATTGACTACTGCTGACGATACGCTCCCAATGGTCAGTCTCTCGAAGGCTCCAAGCCCGCGAGTTCCGACAACAAGTAAGTCAGCCTTCTTGCTTGAAGCAAAGTCCAAAAGAGATTTGACCACCGAGGTGGATTGCAGAATCTGCGCAGACGCCTTCACGCCTCCTGACCGTGCAAGATTTAGAATCTGATCATTCCATTTCTTATGCCATTCCCTTCTGGCCGTGGAAAAGTATCGTGGTCCGGCTATCATGTATGGGGGGTCTGCGATTACGCTTACAACGATCAACTGTGATCCGGTTTTCTTCGCAATCTTGATCGCGAGTTTTCCAGCACGAAACGAGTTCTTTGAACCGTCGGTTGCAACCACAATCATCTTGATCTGACTGTTTTTCATTATTTTATTCCCCGGAGCGTCAGCTTATAGGTTTAGACTCAATGATGAATGCATAGCTTCCGCCTTGTACATTGATCTTCAGGATATGCGGAGACCCCGGTTGGAAAGTGGAGACACCGAGGTAAAGGGTTGCGATGCCTCCAGGCAATATAGTAGGTGTTGTTGGGCCTTCTGTGTTCATGTTCCACTGGCCAGCTGCCGGAAAAATAATATCGCTCGCGCTTATGGCTGGCCCCGGCAGAGGCACGATCGTAGGGTCATTAGGCGATCCCACCAAACCTTCCGTAAGCCTGTTGCCATCATAGAATATGTCAGTTATCGTCAGAGGCAAGGTGCCGGAGTTGTACAGTGTTACCGAGGCTTGGATCAGATCTCTGTTGTAGTTGTAGTTAACTAGGCATAAAGTCAGGGGGCAGAATTCGGCTTCATTGGACATCTTTCGCTCATGGAGCCAGGGACTGAGTAAGAAGCCTTGAGTAAACAACATCATTAGGACCAGAAAGACGATCGGTGTGAGTACGAGATACTTCCTATTCTTGTCGGACAGAATTTTTGATTTCATTAGCCTCTATTCCTCTTGGAATTTTGTCTCTTTATTTTCAAGACCAGACCTATGACGTACGCGTATGTTGACCAAACACAGATGATGACTACCAACACGATCGTAGCTAAGACTACACTAATTTGAGTGGAGACACCGACCAGTCGTGTGTCGAAAAAGTTACCTTCCCCACCAGGTGGATTGTTAGTCCCACCGACGACGGAAACGAAAATCGTGCCTGAATTCGATGGGGCTAAGAATGCGGTTGCGTTTCCACTCTTGTAGATCCCGCTTCCGGGGAAGTACGCTTCAACCGCCATATCGCGAATTGAGGCTAACGGGTAAGCAAAGCGAGCCACGCCATTTGTGTCAGTTACGTTGTCGCCGATGTTCATCATACCGAAGTCGGTACTAACGTAGAAGCTGACGATAAGACCACTTATCGGATTTCCTGCTCTGTCCGTCACTCGTGCTATGATGTTGAGCAGAGAACCAGTGAGATTCAAATTTCGTAACGTTAACGTCGTCCCTATTATCTCTCCTGTTGATTGTTGGACGACCAACCATGCGTTCTGAAGGTTATCCATCCCCACGCATGGAATAATGCAATGGATCAGGAAACTTCCAGCTTGTCCGGCAACGAACTGAATTTTGCTAATCGGGTTCGCCTTGTCGAGTATTGCGGTCTGAATGTTGTAGCCTTCGATTGCTATCTCGTGAGCGGTATTGACCGTCGAGTCGTAGACGAATGTTATCTCAACTTGATCTCCTTGGGAGACATCGAGGTTGAGCGTGTTGGATGAGCCATTGAATCCCTGGCTACTAACCATCACCGTGAATATTCTAAATCCGAAATCTCCGGTCGTTTGATTGGTAATTATCGTCACCGATCCTGAACGTGAAGCGTAACCCGAAAGTGTAGAAAATCCCATTCCCATTAGTGCGAGCAGAAGCAGAACAAATACGCGGGCTACGTTTCTGATCAAAGTTAGATTGGCTCCATCGATTCCGCAATCTGCTTTAGTTGTTCGATGGGAAGATTCGCGAGTATCACGAAGTGTACCCCGCCCTGCCACCAATGAAGCTGACCCGGCTCGTCTCTATTGTCGAATTCTGCGCCACTGGCTTCCCTAGCGAAGCCACTGTTCAAGTTGACTTTGACTCGCTTGAACCCATTGGGTAGATAGATTGGTGGGGCATTCAACTTAGTATCAAGCATCTCCAGAATTGCAAAGCCCACACCCGAAGCATACATAGACATTGTTGGAACGATTGGGTTAACGTAAAGCAATGTAACAAGTTCCCCGTTCTTTCCAACCCTGACGTCATCGAGACTGCTTCCTATCGGGATCCTTGCTGGTTTTTCCACCTGAAACTTCATCATCGATCTTGCATCGTTGATCGAAACACTTTCACCAAGGGTCGAAATGGGTACAGAAGCGTCAGCCGAGTTTTTTTTCACGTCGCGAATCACGGCGGTTGCAATGGTAGGTGATATGGAACCGAGCATGAATCCTGCTACCGTCATGGCTCCATAGCTCAGGAAGTGTCTGCGGGAGTCGACCGCCGAATCGCTTTTCCCGATCAGCGTTCTAGTAGGAGCAGAAGTAGGGGCAGGGTGGATTCCTGTTGAGCCTTCCCTATCTGTTGACTGGTCAACATTCTCCCAAATCGTGATTATGGGGAAGGTTCTGGTGAAGATTAGATAGACAAGTGCCACACCTGCGAATGAAGCTGCCGTAGTCGAGATCTCGACCCAAGTAGGTGAATAGATTCCCCAGGCGTAGGGTAGCTGGGGTATTGCTAGGCTTGGGACGACTATGTTGAATCGCTCTACATACATCCCAATATCAATTAGAAGCGCAGCTACCAAGTAACCTGTGATTGTCCTAGTTTTGGGTACCGCTAAAATGATCGCGGGTAGGATCAATCCGCCTAGTATCTGGAACCAGAATCTGGGCCAGTAGATTCCCCAAAGAAGACTGCTGAGCCATTGTCCTTCCAAAGTATTTTGCCCTAAGACCTTGTACCCTGGAACCATGTACTCGTTAATCGTGAAATATATCAGCACAATGTCAAGCGCAAGCAGAAGTGTCGCAATGTAATCGAAATGCTTACGCGTAATGAACTCTTCAAGATGGTCGAATTTGGTTAACACTGCCATTACCAGAAGCACAGTAGCTACTCCGGATAGGAGCGCTCCGGCCACGAAGTAAGGTCCGAATATCGTGCTGTTCCATCCTGTTCTAAGCTGCATTGCAAAATCCCACGACACGATGGTATGAACTGAGATCGCGATCGGTATGATCAGGATCGTCATGATCCCGATTGCTCTTTCCAAGTATTGCATTTCAGCTTCTGAGCCTGTCCAACCAAGTGAGAGGACAGAGTAAATCCATCGCCTGAATCTTGAGACCTTTGTGAGTCTGTCCCGGCACTTTGCGATATCAGGTATTAATGGTAGGTAAAGGAAAATGGTGCTGCCGATCGTGTAAGTGCTTATGCAGATTAGGTCCCAGACGAGCGGCGACTGGAGCTTCGGATAAATGAGTAGATTAGTCCAACGATCAGGCCTTCCTAAATGAGCAATAGGCCACGTGAGAGCTGCGAGCAGAGATGCAAATGTCACAACCTCAGCAAGCCTTGTGATTGGTTTCCTCCAATCGGCGCCCGTCAGTCGAAGTATGGCGGACATTAACGCGCCAACGTGACTTATGCCTATGAAAAACACGAAGTTTGTGATGTACACGCCCCACATCACTTCGCTCCTAACGCCTAGTACGCCGATACCGCTTGTAACCTGGACAGCATAGGCGTAAACTCCCCAACCACATATGGCGAGGAGCACAGAAACTAACAGGTAATAGCTATTCGAACGACGAGTTAGCGGATCTAGCAGCAGTTCGGTGTTATCCTTTGCCTGCCCCATCAGGTAGAGCCTCCTTGGGGCGGGAGGTAGAGTACTCGCGGGTCCGTCCCAAGGTCCTCCTTCAATCTATATGCTCCTCTATCTCTGATCATCTGGGACAGACTAACCACTTCCTCCCCGTCACTTACAGCGTCTTGAGCAGCGTCTCCAAACCATAGTACCTTCATTCCAGCTATCGCGCAAGCTTCTACGCATGCAGGAACTTTACCGTCTACTACACGGTGTCGGCACCAAATGCACTTCTCCACAACACCTCTCCGATGGGGAATGTTGTAGTCGGGTGAGTATGGTATGCTCTTCTCTTCTTCAGAAACGGGAGGATCGAACCAGTTGAAGAAACGTCTCTGGTACGGACATGCACCTATACAGATCCTAGTCCCTACGCATCTAAGCTGGTCTACGAGCACAATACCGTCTTCACTATAGTAATTAGCGCCAACAGGGCATACCTTTACGCAAGGCGCAGTTCTGACAGTTCTGACACGGAACAGGCATGAAGACGGCTTGTTGATCCGAATCTATTGTACCGAAGACTTGGATCCATGGTTGGTAGCCTTCATATTCTGGTTCGCCCCAAGCCGGCGGAACTCGCATCTCAACCGTGCAAGCTTCTGTGCACTTCATGCATCCGTTACATTTCTCAAGATCAATTACCCAGATCCATTTCTTGACGCTTGGATCCTGGGCACTAGTAAGTTGGGTTGTTTCTGCTGCGGTTAAGGGCCGAAGGTTTCCGAGCATGCTGGCAAACGCCGCTCCTCCTGCTGCTGACGCCGCTGCAGCGAGGAATTTGCGCCTAGAGAGTTCCATCGGAGCCACCAATCGTGGTCATGTGACAATTAGGTAACCTAACATGTAGCCTGCTAATCCCATGCCCGGCCCGCACGGAGTAGTACAAACGTATGCGTAGACACCAGGCGTACTGAAGGTGTACGTGAACACGACCATCGTGTCCGCCGGTATGGGGATGTTCACCTGCAGATCAGGGATGGTAAACGTATGGCTGATCGCCAGATTGGATATTGTCTCACCTTGGGTGTACTGTAGGGCCACTTGACCGGAATTAGTATCATTGTAGAGTGTGAAAGGTACTGATGACTTGGCCGGTGAAGTTCTCATTCACTGCCGTATCTATGTTGATGATAACGAATTTGATCGGTACACCATGCGGCACAGTTATGTTATTGTTCGGCGCGGCACCGGCGGTAGATGATGCGTTTGGCGTACTACCACTGAGGGATGTTGGCAAAACAAAAGCGTCATAAGTTGACCCACCGAAATCCGGAACGACCTCCAAGTAAACGACGTTGTTCGATTGCGTGGTCGGACTGCTCTGCGTGGAGCGTCATGAGAGACGATACGACACCCGCAAGGCTTCCAAGTTGTGAGGCCAGCTGATCGATGTGGCTATTTTGGTCGGTCACAGCGGCAGTTAGAAGAAAAGTTTGCGTCAGCGATGCGCTTGCGACAATCAACGTTACGATTACGATAGCCAACATGACCCTGTTGTTCATGCATGGTCGAAGGCAAGGATCGTATTCTTAAGCATCGACACGTTTTATCATCTGTGAAAATCAGTTTTCCGCATAAATACTTGTGTCGCGTGAAAGTTTACTTTGTCCCGTCAATATGTGTCTAAAACAGTACAGGCGGTGGTTTGAGAGGTGGAGAGACGAAACTTTCTGCGATGGATAATTGGTTCCGTAATCGCTGGAGGAGCTGCTCTCACTACGGTTAACCTAATTAGTATTCTTGAACGACCTGCACTTGTCACCGTCAAGGTCATCTATTTTCAGATGCAACAATTTGTTAACCTAAACGATGAATATTTTGACCTGCCGAGTCCTACTTCACTTTCTAACCTTTTGAGTGCCGTAACGCAGAGACACCCTTCTCTGTCGCCACCGATGATGGCTACAATGCTAATACTAGTAAACAACGCGCCTGCTACAGGCCTAGATCCTACTTTGAACGACGGAGACGTGGTTGATTTAGTACCGCTCGTTGCGGGAGGCTAGCAGGGTTTACTCGAACACTTCCGTAACCTGTTAAGTCATAACTTAGACTTGCGCCGATTGAATAACGCGCGCATGGTACATCGGTTGAATTTCAACTAGACATAGGCGCATACGCTGTTTCATGCATCTTCTTTGCGGTTTTCCTCACTAGTTTACGAGGAAGTATCCTAACCGCAGAAGCTAGCAATTTGTTTCTGAAGCCTGGAATAACGATCGCTTCGCCATGCATCATGCCTTCAAATCCAAGTTCAGCTACCGCTCCTGGTTCATCCGTCCGAAGCAATCGCTTAGCGTTGAATAGTTTGGACTCGGCCAATCCAGCACGATTCTGAAAATCCGTTTTTGTAGGGCCGGGACAAAGCGTGGTTACTATTACCCCGCTTCCCTGCAACTCCTCGAAGATGGCTTCGGAAAATGAGAGAACATATGCCTTGGTCGCATAATATATTGCCATAAGTGGACCAGGCTGAAACGCTGCTGTTGATGCAACGTTCAGTATTCTTCCCTCTCGCCTTCGAACCATGTCCTTGAGAAAGAGTTTCGTTAATTCAGTCAATGCTACGATGTTCACTTGAATCATGCGCAATTCCATGCTCAAGTCAGTTTCAGAAAACTTGCCCGCCAGTCCTAGGCCTGCACAATTAACCAGCACATTAACCGCTATCGATTCTTCGTGGAGCTGACTGTAAATTTCTTGGGGAGAGTTTGAAGCCGCCAGGTCTTTCGCGATCACTCTCGCAAGCACATCGTGCTTTGCGCGCAATTCAGTTGCAAGTTTCTGCAGCGCTTCTTCGTTTCTAGATACCAGAATGAGGTTGTATCCTTCACGTGCAAGTATCTTCGATAATTCGTAACCTATGCCGCTCGAAGCGCCTGTAATGAGCGCCCATTTCGTAGCTGGACTTGACTGTGTCACATTGATCGCTTGGCTCTTTACTGGGTGGTCATGAATGTCAAGATTTTGCATCGCTCTGGTTGAGGCGAACCCTCATAACTTCGAATTGATTCGTTCGCCACTGATAACCAATGGCGATTAGTGATTTGGGGCTACTCCCACATTGGGATCTCTCAAACGTTTACCCGAGCCTCACTTCAACGCAATTTAGATCGGCAATGGTAGAGTTGAGGAAACAAATCGACGAACTCCAAGAATTCTTGGATAACTACAAGATTTCACGTGCCCAACCCGGTTCTCCGAATGTTACCAGTGCCAAGGTCGTAATCGACGGGTACATCGACCGGATCAATGAGTTGCTACGTCTGTTCGGGACACTCAACGCGTACGTGGCATCGTACGTGACCACCGATTCTTTCAACGCGAACGCTAAACGATTGGAATCGGAACTTGAAATCGTCTCAGTCAAGTTGCAGGAAGAGGACGTTCGTTTCGAAGGGTGGATTGGTACCGTTGCAAATCTACTGGCAGGGATAATATCGCTATCTGGAACAGCGAAGACGCATTCTTTCTATCTTCGTGAGACGGCTGACCAAAGCCGTTTCTTAATGTCAGACGCCGAAGAATCACTTGCTGCTCAACTAGAACTGAGCGGAGGAAATGCTTGGAGCAAACTGCAGGGGACAATTTGCTCACAACTTTCCGTTAACTTTGAACTTGAGGGGAAAACTCAACGAATGCCAATCGCGGCCCTCATAAATTTAAGTCATCATCACGATCAAACCGTTCGTCAACGAGCATACGAAGCAGAAATGTCCGCTTGGGATACTGTTCGGGAACCTTTGGCGGCGGCACTGAACGGAGTAAAGGGAACCGTAATCACGCTCTACAAAAAACGTGGGCGGACCGATGCACTTCACGCCTCACTCGACCATTCACGAATCGATCGTGAAATTCTAGAAACAATGCTCAAGGCCATGAACGAATCCTTCCCAATTTTCAGGAAATATCTGAGGTCAAAAGCGAAACGGCTGAATGACGTAGTCTTACCCTGGTGGGATCTATTCGCTCCAATTGAAGGAACCGCAAAAAGGTATACGTGGCCTGAGACAACGGAATTCATAACCTCACACTTCAGTACCTTCAGCGAACGTTTGGCAGGCTTGGCTCAACGTGCCTTCCAGAACAACTGGATCGATGCCGAACCAAGACAAGGAAAACGAGGCGGAGGATTCTGTATGGATGTTCCCTTAGTTAACGAGTCACGCATCTTATGCAATTTCGACGGATCCCTGGACCAAGTCTCCACGGTCGCGCATGAACTTGGTCACGCATTCCACACCGAATGCCAAGTAGGAAAGACGATGCTCCAAACTCGAACGCCGATGACGCTTGCTGAAACCGCCTCCATCTTTTGCGAAACAATCATCACCGAGGCCATGCTTGCAGGAGCCACGCCGAACGAAGAGTTAGTGATCCTTGAAACGAACCTGATCAGCACAACACAGGTAATGGTTGACATAACGTCACGATTTCTCTTCGAGAAGGAAGTTTTCGAGCGACGTGAAAAATCTGAATTATCTCCTGACGATTTCTGCGAGATCATGCTCCGCAGCCAAAAATCAACTTACGGAGAAGGTCTGGATGAACAACACTTGCACAAGTACATGTGGACGTGGAAACCCCACTATTACAGCACAGGCTTCTCCTTCTACAACTACCCATACGCATTCGGATTACTTTTCGGCACAGGCCTCTACGCGTTGTACAAGGAACGTGGTAAACCCTTCGTCTCAGACTTCGAAACCCTCCTCGCCGAGACAGGTGAAGCATCTCCCGCCGGGCTAGCGTCGCGATTCAATATTGACATTCGGAAACCCGACTTTTGGCGGAATAGCTTGAAAGTGATCGAAAAAAGAATCGAACGATACCTGAACCTATGACCCGTTCAGTCAGCCTATTAAATGAGTAATTCGAATCACGAAACGAATCATGGTGGCTGATATTGTCTCAAGGAGCCTACGGACACGGATCGCAGAACATTCCAGTAAAACGCATCGACAAATACGTTTGGGAAATACCTGCAGACGCCCAACCCGGCATGCGGGTCCCTGGACGCATCTATGCTGACGACGCATTAATTGAGAAAATGCGCACCGACGCAACGCTGCAGCAATGCGCAAACGTCGCCACTCTCCCCGGCCTTTACAAGTGGTCCATCACCATGCCGGACGGCCACGAAGGTTACGGATTCCCAATCGGAGGAGTAGCCGCCAGCGACTACGACGAAGGGATCGTAAGCCCCGGGGGAATAGGGTATGACATTAACTGCGGTGTCAGACTAATCAGAACCAACCTTACCGAAACAGACGTCCGACCCCACCTCGCGAAATTACTTGACACATTGTTCGTGAATGTACCGTCGGGTCTTGGAAGTCGAGGTAAAGTTGGGAAATTATCATCCGGTGACCTTGAGAAGGTTACACGTGAAGGAGTAGAGTGGGCGGTGGATAATGGCTACGGATGGGCAGAAGACCAGAAACATTGTGAAGAAAACGGTTGCATGACCACAGCCAACCCGGACAAAGTGTCCGGCGTAGCAAAACAAAGAGGAGCCCCACAACTCGGAAGTCTAGGAAGCGGCAACCATTTCCTTGAAATCGAAAAAGTCGACAAAATCTTCGACCAAACCGTAGCCACGAAACTCGGAATAAAACAGGAAGGGCAGGTGTTCGTCCTCGTCCACACTGGAAGCAGAGGATTCGGATACCAAGTCTGCAGTGACTACCTAAGAGTCATGGAACGTGCCGTACACAAATATGGCATCAAACTCCCCGACAGACAACTAGCATGCGCCCCTGCGAAAAGTAACGAGGTTGAAGATTACATCGGCGGAATGTCCTCCGCAGCAAACTACGCATGGGCCAACCGACAAATGATCACCCACTGGACACGAGAAGCATTCGAGAAAACTTTCGGAAAACCCGCCGACCAACTCGACATGGCATTAATTTACGACGTAGCCCACAACATCGCCAAAATTGAAGAACACAGAGTAGATGAGGGAATGAGGAAAGTCTACGTTCACCGGAAAGGCGCCACACGAGCCTTCCCACCAGGCCACCCCGCTATCCCGGCTGAATACCGAGAGATCGGCCAACCAGTACTCATCCCAGGCAGCATGGGCACCGCATCATGGATACTCGTGGGAGCACCGAAATCAATGGAACTAAGCTTCGGCACAACCGCACACGGAGCTGGAAGATTCATGAGCCGAGCAGCTGCTAGACGACGCAATCCCGCACGATCGGTCGAAGACCTACTAACCAAAAAGGGAATCATGATTCGAGCCGAAAACATCGGAACCGTAAGCGAAGAAGCCCCGGAGGCCTACAAAAACGTAGACAGCGTCGCAGAAGTAAGCCACCAACTAGGAATCGCAACCAAAGTAGCAAGACTAACCCCCATCGGCGTAACCAAAGGCTAACCTAAAACCTGCTCAATAAAACGCGTTTTAGCCGGAAAAAACGTCGTGAACCCGAAATCGAATATGACCTCATATCCAAAACGCCTCAAAATGAACCCGAATATGTCCTTTAATGTCACCCTTTCACGAAGTAGCTGATGACGGATTGACAAGAAAACAGGCGATAGCGCCTTGAACGCCATAAAACGTCGAGAACGAGTTGGCAATTGACATTTGAGAGCGGCATAATTACCCAGGGAACTCAACTTTGCAACGCGCCTCGTTGGATCAGAAGAAATCGGAATCTAGTGAATTGGTTCGCAAGTCTGAAATCAGGCCGTATCAGTGTGTTATGGGCCTTGTCAAATCTACGTCGGTTGCGATCTTTGAAGTACTCTCAGTACGGCTCATCCATAGGCATGTGATTTTGTCTCGCGAAAAGTTTGGCCGGCAGATTTCCTGATCAACGCTCGCGCTACAGTCATGTTATAGTTGGGTGGTCCAGCCGAGATACTGTAAAATGGCTCACCGCCTTGGCCCTTAATCTTCGTTCGAGCAACGGAAGTTATGTTTGGTCTAAGTCGCAATTTACTGCCATCATTCAAAGAGTAAAAGTTCCATTTGTCCTGCTTGCCAAAAGCCTCGAAAGAAACGGCTTCATCCATGTTCTGCGCGATAAGCTCAGGTGTAACTGGCTTACTAGAAGGCGTGCCTCTCAACGTAGCTGGAAAAGATGCCAAAGCAAAGATGTTCTGACTTGTCCATATGTAATTAGGCTGACCTAAGGTATCAAATTGGTTCGTTGATCGCCAAATATTTCCTAAAACAAGCTTTATCTTCATTCGTGAGCCGTCGGAAAGCTTGTAGTATTGCCAATCCTCATGATTGACTGTGAAATCAACTAATTCTGCTTCTTTCCAATTGAAAGTCGCTTGCATTGCAAGCTACCAGACGTGATTACCCGTCGATCCGCGCTAAATATTCTCCTAAATTACCAAAACTTCTGAACCACACAAGACAAGCCAGTGGCTACGGTCATTATCCAAAGAAGCCCTAAGTAAAGGCCAACAATCCATTGAAGATTGTTGAACGATCTTCCGCACTTGACACCTTAACACCTTAACACATCCCTAACCAATCTGAACGCACCCGTCTGTCATTCCTTTCTTGATGTATCGCTGACCTTTCAGCTCTATCTTCTCCTTTTGTTTCGATTTCCTGTTCAATCTCACGCATCCTCGCCGTACAGATATCGACAACCGTGACGCTGAACCTATAAGCCTAGAATTCCATTCCAAATATTCGGTTTAACAACTATGCCCGCTAGTAAATTCAAAGATCGAGTCGCAATAGTGACCGGCGCCAGCACCGGAATCGGAGCCTCCACCGCAATCCAGATGGCTCAGAATGGAGTGAAAACTGTCATCAACTATTACCGTTCAGAAGAGAAAGCTCGAGAAGTTCTCAAGAAAATTGAATCCATAGGCGGCACCGCGGTTCTCATGCAAGCAGACGCCCGAGACAACACACAAGTCAAAAACATGGTTCAAAAAACTGTTGATAAATTCGGAAAAATCGACATCCTCATCAACAACGCGGGCGGATTAATCAAACGTGTCCCCATAGCCGAAACGGACGATTCGCTCTGGGACGCAACTATGGATTTGAATCTGCGAAGCATGTTCTACTGTTGCCGCGCCACCATCCCGCATATGCTTAAGAAGAATTACGGAAGAATCGTCAACATATCCTCCCTCGCCGCCGACAACGGCGGAGGAAAACTCGCCACGATTTACGCCACAGCCAAATCCGGGATGTATGGGTTTACGAAAGGCCTCGCCAAAGAACTCGCACCAAACGGAATAACAGTAAACGCCATCTCCCCAGGACTCATCGACACCCCATTCCACACCAAAGCCGAAACAGGCAACCTAGAATCTATGATACCCAACGTACCCGTAAAACGACTTGGAACCGCCGACGAAGTCGCAAGCCTAATCCTATACCTATCATCAGACGACGCAGGCTTCATAACCGGCAGCATATACCGCATAACCGGCGGCCAACGCTAAACCCCAACCACTACCACGGTTCCTTTCCTGGAATTCATCCCGGTACCCACTATTTGGTAAGTCCTGATGTAAACTCAGGCGCACACATGGTAGGAGGCAAAATGTCTCTCAATGCGAGCTCAAAGGTAAATTCAATAGGGCTGTCCAACCTTTGACTATCCTCTTGACACCCTCCGATAGTAACCGAAATTCGATGTGACATGCTTGGCAAAGCCCAGGCTGCCAGAATTTAACGAACTATTTTGTCAAGCGGTCGACGAATCAATATCGGAGATACTAGGCGCCAACGTGCTCCCATCACTCTACGCCGCCCTCGAGAAGCAGTACACCGTAACCCGAGATGAGTTACCATATCGACTCGAAACAATGTATTCAGTTCTCGAAAGTGTTTTCGGGTTTAGAGGCTCTCGTATAATTGAGAAACATATTGTTCGAAAATTTTACCATACCCTAGGCTTGCCGTTTGATACTGTCGACGGTTACATTTTGAAGGACTACGTTGAGGCTGCTAGAAAGAAAATAGAAGTGATGAGTTGGGATTCTTCAAACATGATACCAACGTACGCTTCGTTGACGTTTAGTGGACTGCAACGATAGATTGTTAGCTAGTTATCGTTAGGGACATATGTATTGGAAATAACTGCTTAACCTTCGTCGAGAAGCTACCTCCATCTCCGTTTTCTAGTCATGCTTAAATTAGATGGCTCTGAGGAGAGTCTGGGATCAAGTCATGCAACATCCAGTTGTGTCAAAAGTTGCCGTATGCGTATTATTGATCGCAATCGGGTTCTCGTTAATTTCAGGGACCGTTAGTCCTGTTAAGGGATATGTTGTCATCGGTCGCGGTTGTTTGCGATGTGGGTATTGGTATGGAGGGCGCTATATGTACTACTCCGGATACTACTTCTACAATGGCTACTATTACTACGGTGGATACCCAACCAGTTACTATTCAACCCCGCAGTATCAGTTGACGGTCAACACTAACCCTTCAACTCTGGGCGGGGTTACTGGTGCAGGCACGTATAGTTCAGGAAGTACCGCATCTTTCACAGCGAATATGTCCATAAGTCCGTCTCCGGGCACACGATATGTGTTCCAGGGTTGGACCGGAGCGTATTCCGGTACTGGAAACACCGGCTCGATAGCGATGAGCTCTTCACAAACAGTTACCGCACAATATCAACTACAATATTCTGCTTCGGTAACACAGCAGCCTTCAAGCTGCTCCGGCTCCACAAGGCGGCGGCTGGTACAACGCCGGCAGCACAGCCTCAATAACCGTCCCATCTCAGACCGTCAGCCTGAGACGCTGGCTCACAACTAGTGTTCAGCGGATGGACCGTAGACGGCAATAACCAGGGAGGTTCCACTTTATCCTTACAGATGAACGCACCACATACAGTCGTAGCTCAGTATACGCAACAATACTACCTAACCGTCCAATCTCCGCAAGGAGTAACTTCCGGTCAGGGTTGGTATAATGCGGGTAGTAACGCGCAGATCTCCGTCTCAACACCACCCTCACCCATGTTTGGTGTTAACTGGGTGTTTGATGGTTGGCAGGGATCTATGCAGTCCTCAACCCAATCCGCAACCGTCGTTATGAATGGCCCAATGACCGAGACCGCCACGTGGCATCAAGACTCTACGGTACTATACATTACAATAGCCGCCATCATCGCTATCATAGCTGTAGGTGGTGCGCTATTCTACAAGAGCAAACACAAGACACCATCTACCGCTCCAACACCATAAACCAACGTCACCACATCCTAATCCAACAATAAGATTCCGTGCGAAAGGGTTTAGGACAATTCTAGGGAATGACTTGTCTTGAGTGAATTGGTTTCACTTCTAGAACCAATATGCGCAGAACTAGAAGATAAAATCAAGAAAGAAATTTCAGGGCCGTTCAATTTACCCAAGAAACTCATATACGATCGCATCATGCCACTCCGCAGTCAATGTCAGCACCCCTTCCGAGAGTTCCTATTTCGAATTGCTCTCCGGAGGAAGCGTTCAATTGCATAACGGCTCAGCTGCAGAATCGGACGTAACAATAAGCGCCGAATTGGCTGTACTGAAGGAGCTTATTGTTAAGCAGAGCAAGAGCTTCTTTGAAGACGCGGAAAAAAACGGCCAGATTATTGTGAAGTCTCAAACGTGGAAAGGAGAACAAGCGGTAAATCAGGTCAGACAACTCTTCAGCCAAATGCCCTGAAGCTTCCGCCAGACCCCTTTTCAAGATCCACTCGTAGATTGTGAGCCACCGACTGGAGAAGTTCTCCAATCGAAATGGATAGCTAACACACGAATAAGGAAGAAAGTTGCAATAGTTATCCAACCCGCAAGAGCCGGATCCATCTTCAACTGAAGCGTAAGAAGAATAAATTCAACGCAACAAAACGCAACAATCAGACCGTACAATTGACCAGGTTGCAAGATTGACGGAACATCCCCCACCATTAAATCGCGAAGAACACCTCCACCAACTCCATTGATTGCGCCGATGAAGACAACTCCAGGTAAACTAATGCCCGCTCCCAGCGCCAATTGCATGCCGACGATAGCATATCCAGGGGTTGCTATTGCATCGATCAAACCCACCAACTCGCCCCAGTACTTGAATTGCAGCAAGTACTTGCCCAGGGCTACGATCACGACTGTCGCGAAGACGATGACCAATAAATAGTAAGGATCCTGAACGGCTACGGGTGTTCGATGCAAGAATAAGCCGTCACGAATTATGCCTCCGCCCGTTGCGAGAGAAGCGCGAGCACGAAAACCCCGACCACATCAAACCTCTTACGTATCGCAACAATACCGCCACTGGCCGCCCACAGAAACGTCGCGACCCAATTAATCACTGGCGGAACCAGAAATTCCTCTACCATAAATTCTCCATGCTTCTCCTGACCGATTAACGTATCCTATTGCTCATTCAACGGGTAGGATAGGCACGCCTGGAATTTCTTGATTACGGGAATTATGAAACGCAGTTGAAGTCGATTTCCTGCGTTTCAGATGTGTTGTCTACGCCGCTGCCGCTGTAAATGGTGTGTCCTTCCTTTATCGTTTCAAGAACTTTGATGTCCTTGATCGTATTCGGATTTACTTTGAGGGGGTTTTTGTCGAGAATTACCAGGTCAGCGATTTTTCCGGGTTCAATTGAGCCTTTAGTTTTCTCTTCACCGTACTGGTAGGCGGCGTTAATCGTTATGGCTCGTAAGGCGTCCATTGGTGTGACTCGTTCATCAGGTCCGATGACGTCACCGGATCGTGACGTGCGGTTCACGGCCGTCCAGATTGTAAGCATTTGATCCATTGGTAGGACGGCGAAATCTGTGTGATTGGTAGGACGCAAACCCAAGCCTAATGCGGTCTTCATTGGACTCAGAAAGTACGCACGTTCTTTCCCTAGATTCTTCACGTGGGTGTCGCCGAAGAAGAATGTGTGGTCAGTGTAGAACGACGGGATTAGTTTCAATTGAACATATTTCTTAAGCTGATCGAGGCGCACGAACTGTGAATGGACTACTGTGGTGCGTCGATAAGGCGGGTTTGGTCCAGCGGCTTTTTCGTAGGCGCTAAGGAACATGTCGATTGTAGCGTCGCCGTTGGCGTGGACAAGTATCTGTAGGTTGTCATCGTAAACCATCTTTACTAATTTATCCAACATCTCCTGTGGGATAGATGGTTCGCCGCACCAATTCGCCTGCCCGGACGGTCCAGGGGTCAAGTAGGGTTTGGTAAAATATGCCGTTCTGGCTTGGGGTGAACCGTCGGCAACAAATTTCACTCCGCCCAACTTTAAGTGGTTGTTGTAGGTGCCCCAAGTGTTTGGCGGATTTTTCTCCAAGACCTTGGGTGCGTCGACGAATAATGGGTAGGAGACTAGGTCAAGATAGAGGAGGCCCCGTGCCGCTGCTTTCTTCAGTGTCTCCACGTCAGCCGCGCTAGTGGCGCCTTCCTGTGCAGTTGTGACACCGAACTTCGAATACAATTCCTGCCCCGCCTTCATCGAGTTGAACACCTGTTCTTCTGACAGTTTCAGAACCTCGTCGCGGAACGGCAGGTAAGCCATCTCCATAACCAACCCCGTAGGTTCCGTAGATCCCGGTTTGCGCGCAATCACACCACCAGGCGGCGTTGGTGTCTTCGCACTGATACCTACTTTCTGAAGGCCTAGCGAGTTCAACACAGCACCATGCATCGAGACATGGATCACCATAACTGGGTTGTCTGGGAAAGCGGGGTCGAGATCATCACAAGTCATTTCACGTTTATCAGCTATCTCGCTTCCATCATAACCATAACCAATAATCCAAGCACCCTTAGGAATGTTGAGTTTCGCTTGCAACTGCTTCAGCGCAGCAATAATGGAGGCTATGTCTTTGCCAGTTGCTGACTGGTGGCGGTGAGACATTTGCCTGCAAAGCGGATTGTGGTGCTGCGATGAAGTGGCTATGCGGATCAATAAAACCGGGCAAGAGAGTCTTGCCTCCCAAGTCAACCATCCGCGTGGTCGCACCCTTGTATTGTTTCGTCAACTGATCTGTGGATCCTACCGCGAGAATTTTGCCGTTCTTCACTGCGACTGCTTCGGCAGAAGGTTGAGCATCATTGACGGTAACGACGTCACCATTACAGTAGATAATATCAGCTGCTGAACTCGAACTCAAAATTAGCACCTACATCCCATTCACGTGGTACGAATTTAACGCTTGCTCATTCAAATCACATGCTGCGTACGAACATACCGATTTTGGGTGAAAATAGATTAGAGATATCTCAATAGTTGGTTATCTATATGCATACCTGATACAACCTAAAGCTGAAGCGGTTCTCCGATCAGCAGTTAAGTAGTTTTGTGGCGTTACTGCAGGATTTGTATGGGAAGTAAGCCGTTAACATACAATTGACTTAAATCAATCAATACGGAATGGCGTTTATGTTGAAAGCTATGGCAACGTCAAAGATCGGAATGTCATTCATTCTTCTATTGCTCTGTGCAGCTATAATGCCGTTTACCGTTCTCCAGTTTGGAAGTGCTGGACTGGAAGTAGATCAGCCTACACGCGGTGGTGGAGGTGGCGGCGGGGGAGGCAGGGGAGGTGGTGGTCATGGTGGTGGCGGTGGAGGAAACTATGGCGGCGGCAATATTGGAGGAGGAGGGAATCGTCCTGGCGGAGGAAATTCGCCTCCAGGACCGGGCGCTGGTTACTTGCCCGGACCAGGTGTTAGCCAACCTACTGCTCGACCTGGTTTAAGTCGAACTTTAAGTCAACCCACCGCAATCCCTAGCATGAGTAGAACGTGGACGGGGATCAGCAGCAGCTTTAGTTTCAGTAGATCCTTTACTGGAATCTCATCCTGGACAGGAATCACGTCTTGGACCGGGATTACGTCTTGGACTGGAATTACTACTACCACAAATTACTATCCGACAACGACGGGGTACTATTATCCACAATTCATCTTCATTCACACAGGTTACGGTTACGATTATAACACCGGCTCGTTCACTCTCGGCCAAACGTTCTATGACCAAAACGGTAGCCCATGTCTCTACTACGATTATTTCGAATTCTCTGCTACGTCAGGGCAGACAGTGCAAGGAAATCTCTGGACGGCGGGTTGGCCGATAAGTTACTTAATCGTTCCCGCAAGTGTACTCCCGTTGTTCCAACAATCCGGCTGCGCTCTCAGCGGAAGTTTTGGTCAGGGACAAACCGTGAATTCTCCATATTCATTATACTGGGTTGCCCCTCAGAACGGTGATTACGCTATAATCTTCTACTCAACACCACCCTACAGTGGCCCAGTCTACTTCACTCCCGGCTAGTAGAAGCGTTGAGCCTTCGAATGCATTGGACTGCGAATGTTCCAATGCATCTGACTCAACGTTTACTTCCAGTCACGCGCCCGTAGTCGTCCTCATACCTGACAATATCACTTTCAGAGAAATGTCCAAACGAGATCTCCAGTATCCGGACTGCTGACCTTCCCTCACATTCGAGCCGATGTTTCTTCCCTTGCTCCACTACGATGCTTGATCCCTTCCGGAACGAAATTTTTTTGTTCCCAATCTGAATACGAATTCCCTTGTCGAGAGCAACCCAGAATTCTCTCCTATGCTTGTGTGATTGTAGGCTCGTGGTTGCACCGGGCTTGACCGTTAGTATCTTTACTGTTGACCGTTTGTTCAGAGTATATTGGTCAAACGATCCCCAGGGTTTTTCGACATGTTTCAACTCGACTCAATCCGTCACCAATTCAATTTTGAAGTACTTATGATTAGCGCGATTTCCGACAGATTGGTTCGGCAGGTATCATTCAACTGCCTCGGAAAGATGATTCAAACCGTCCACAACATTACGTTCGAAATGGAATCTGATTACCTTCCGACCTAAGCTAACGAGTGCCTTGTGGTCACCCAATGCCTGCGCTGCTTCGAGAGTTCCAAAACTCATCGTCGAGTAGGTCGGGCCTGCTTCGTCTGGTATCGGTGCGTCCTGTTGGTGTTCGGATGTGAATTGCAAGAAGAGGCCATGTCCTGCGTCGCCTTTGTGCAATTGTCCGGTTGAATGCAGAAAGCTTGGACCGTAACCAAGCGTGGTTGCAAGTTTGGAATGATTACGTAATCGAACACGTAGTAACTGCAGCGCTCTGCGGGTTTCCGCTGTAGGATTGACGTATGCTTGAAGTGCCAAATACGCGTCTTGCTCGGCATCTGGTTCAGGAAACTATCAGAGCCTCGCCGGCTGTGTTGGCTTTGACGGATCCGTAGACGCATATCTGATCCGATTCAAGCGATTTTCTCTCGTTAGGTAATGCACCCGTCTTAGTATAATCGGCGACCATTTGTTTGGTAAGCACTTTCGTTATTTCGACATTTGGTTGATTGAAGGGATTGATCCCGATAATGTGGCCGGCGATAGCGACAGCCATCTCCCACAAGAAGAATTGTCTGCCGATATCGTACAAGTCAAGACATCGAATACGGACTACCGGCTGTCCTGCCTTCTCGAGGGTCGAAAGCTCCGCTGTCGTGTGTCGTATCTCCGTCGAGTTGCAGGTAGACAAAGAGACGATCGTTCCCATAGACCTTCGGTAGACCGAGTGGTTCACTGGCAACCGGGAGAATTCCACGTCCATCTTTGCCGGTGCTCTCGGCTATGAGTTGTTCAGCCCAATCTGCGAAACTTGCGATCTTATCCGACGCTACGAAGGTAACTTTGTCTCGTCCTGCTTTCGCTAAATCGCCTAGAATGGCTCCAAGCCATGCGCCCGGATTCTCCTTCACGTCAGCGTAAGATTCGCAGCTACTCGCCACAGCTGTAGCCTGCTTCAGCAACCTAACTAAATCCACGCCGATCAGCCCGGCAGGTACGAGGCCGAAGAACGAGAGCGCTGAGTAACGTCCACCAATGTTGGGATCGTTAGGAAAAATCGCTCGGAAGCGATACATGTCTGCTAACTTAGTTAGCTTTGTACCCGGGTCAGTGATTGCAACGAAGTGCTCGCCGGCCTTCCCGTTTCCAACAGTGGATGCTACTTGATTGTAAAAGAACTTGAAGAATGACAACGTTTCTTCGGTGGTTCCAGATTTTGTTGAAACAATAAACAACGTCTTCCCAGGATCGACTCGTTTGGAATGTTCCAGGATAAAATCCGGGTCGGTGCTATCGATGGTCGTAAGATCAAGGTACCCTGAACGTGTTCCGAATGTTTTGCTGAAAACTTTCGGCGCTAAACTTGATCCTCCCATGCCGAGCAAATAGGCCTGTGTGTAGCCTGCGGCTTGCGCTCCCACCACTAGTTCCTCAATGGGATGTAACTTATTGAGCATAGTCTCTGCAGTATGTAGCCAGCCGAGCCGATTACTGATCTCTGTTGGGTCCGGTTCCCAAACGGTATAGTCGTGCTCCCAGATTCGTTGGATGATTCGATTTTCAGCTAATGATCTTAGAACTTCGTCTACCCTGCTTTGGTAGGCGCCGAGGTTAGCTGACTCTTGATTCAACTTCGAGCCTCCTGTGGGGAATGCTGTCGGCTATGGTAAATGAATACATATGAAACACAATACTCTTCGCATACGGCCTAGCACAGATGTTCGATTTAGAGAGGGCGATAAATCCTTGGTAAAACCGCCAAAAAAGCAGAGAACCTGGAGTCGTTACTATAAAGAAACCGTGAAAAGCCCACCAACACCAACCTTGAGCCTTGCGCTCTGGTTGTTTGAAGCTGAGACACTTCGAACGAAACGGCGGTTTGCGATTGACTTAGGCTGCGGTGGGGGCCGTGACACGGTTGAATTGTTGCGACGCGGCTGGAGGGTTCTAGCTATGGACAAAGAGCCACAAGCCATCAAACTGACGAGTGCATCCGCAACAAAATACCGACCAAACCTCAGAACCAAATTGATTTCGTTCGAGGAAATCAAACTACCCCGATGTGACCTGGTGAATGCCAGCTGGTGCTTGCCTTTTTGTTCTCCTAAGCATTTTGATGTTTTGTGGAAGAAGATCACGACTTCGATCCGGCCTGAGGGGCGGTTCTCGGGGCACTTATTCGGAATTCATGACGGCTGGATTAACGACGATGGTATGACTTTCCACACAACCGTCCATGCAATGAGCCTGTTTCGAGGGTTCCAGACAGAACTCTTCCTTGAGAAGGAATGGAATGGAAAAACCGCAAGTGGGAAAAAGAAACATTGGCATGTATTCGCAGTTGTAGCAAAGAAACTCTGAGAATTTGACGATCAGCATTGGTTCTGAAGATACCAAAGAAATACAGTTTAGAAGTAAGTAATCCTCTAAGAGATTAGCTCTTCCATTCTAGAAAGTTTTGTTTGTGGTTGATGGTTTGTTGCAGTTCTCTGATTACACGATTCTCGAAGTTGTCGTGGTTATCGTTTTCGCGTTGCTCGTTCATATTTCTCTTTCGTGGGCCTTCCTTAAATTCGGAAGAAGAGCGGGATTTTCGCGAGCCCAGCTACTCACCATTAGAAAGTGGATACGGTTACTGACGCTCGTGATTACTGTACTCGGACTAGCAACGGTTCTAGGATTGGGATCTCAGGTGGAACTACTAACCTTCGCCGGAATAGGAGCGCTGGTGTTCACTTTGATGATTCAGGGTTTTGTCTCGAACATATTCTACGGATTTCTAGTTTTCAAGCAGGACACCTTGCGATTTGGTGATTCGGTTGAAGTCGCAGGAGCAGGGAAAGGAAAGGTCGTGAAGGTGGGGTTAAGGAATATTTGGATCAAAACCGAAACTGGAGCTCTCGTAGTAATCGAGAACTCTCGAATCGAACATGGCCGGCTTTGGAATTACTCCGCCGTCGAACGCCTCGAAAAACACTTCGACTCAAGGAGCAGCATAGCTGCAGCATAAATCTAGACTTCCTTAATCGAATTCTAATCGAGTTTTGATTTAACGGGCCGTTGTCTTCTGCCTAACTTCCCTAGCAGAATCCTAACCGGCTTGACACGAACCAACACAGAACCCTCACTCTTCCGTCTTGGCCTCGAATACTTCTTGAGAAATGCTTGAGTAAGTTCCGGAGTCATCGATTCTTCCCTTGGCCCGATAACTGCTGCTTCGCCCTCAATCAAAACGGCTTCGTTCGGTCCGATGATTGAGAGAGCAACACGCTTGTTTCCTAGAATGTTCCGGCATTTTATCGAGTTCTCTTTTGAGGTGAAGTAGAGATAATGATCGAATAGAACAAAAGATACTGGCGCTAGATGCGGAGCACCGGTATTTCTAACGGTGGCCAAACTTGCCACCTTAACCTTATTCAGAATCCTGTGGACGCTGTCATCTTCCATTAAACTCGCCAGCACTGTCGATGTAGGCTATGTTCTTAATTCATTACCACACGGCGGGGTTAAGAAAAATAAGTGGGTGGGGGGTGAGCGGAGAAATATTTCTACGTTCGCTCCTGATCCGATTACTTGCGCCGTCTGCGTAAGATGTATAGTGATGCAGCTAGTGCTGTGAAAGCTACGACTGCTAAGCCGCTGAATTCTGGTACGGGTATGTTGGATTGTTGCATGTACACATTACCAGCAGTACCTACTTCCCCACCGGTCACCGCGACACTCAACGTTTGCGAAGCAATGCCGGGACTAGCGATTGTTAGCGAGTACGAACCACCGGGTAGATACATGCCGTATTGTCCATCATACGTGTAGTAATTCCAAGTAGCACCGCTTGCACCAGTCACGGATACTGTTGCCCAGCTTAATGGTCGGAAATCATTCGCCCACGTGAAGGCAAGCGCAGTTCCGGAGATGAAGCCGTTCAGATCAACCTCGAATATGCCTGACTGCTTCACCCGACAAGTGCGTTCCTGAAATTTGCCAAACTCCTTCCTGCGAATACGGACCAAGATGATTGAAAACCATACTGTGACCAAGGAACGTGCTGCTGAGGGCTGCGTCTTCGGTTAGGCTAATGCCTGAAGTGGCCGTTGTGCCTGGAATAATGTGATAGGATTCCCCTAGCAATAGACCGTCTACTGGTGGGTAATAGTTTCCGTTCGCATGTGAACGGAACATGTTACATAGAGACAAATGGATCAGAAATATCAAACACCGGCGCAATATCAGGGAGCAGTGGACGGCAGCTAGTGCTATTCGAGTACCATGGCACGAAGTCAACTTCCGCAGTCCAACCCCCTGGTAGTCCGGATAGCCGGCTATGCCTGTGTATGGGAACGGATAACCTACCGCACTTCCTGGTATACTGGTCTGTGGAAGGATGTACGCCGGCTTACCTGTAGCGAGGTTAACCCAGAGGCGTCCTGAGTAGCAAGCTAGGACAAAGGAGCAGCCATAAGGAGTGAAGACAGGGTCGCCTTGATTCCAGAAAGCCGGTAACCGCAGGAGCGTTTCTTGTCGCCGCTGGAACTTGAGGCAGTCCAGCTATGGTGACGTGTAGTAAGTTCGTTCCTCCGGGTATGAAATTGTAGGTGTTCAATGGCAACGGTTGCGGCACCACGGCCCTCAATGGACCAAAGGGAAATTGGGAGGTTCCGTCAGCTGCCACTGAACGACCGTTTTGGGCTACACCGTTTACGGTGCAGCTTACGGGCTCATTGTTTGGTGGAACGTAAGTGCCTTCGCTGGACATCCATTCGCCTACTAGTTGTCCTTGATCGTTGAATATTCTTACACGCCCGGACATGTTGAAGTCGGTTGGTGTGATCACATGTTCCTTCTTGAACAGAATATCCAACGTAATATTCACGCCGATCACCAAGTTCGATGCGCACATCCGCAATCTGCGCAATATCCGCATAAACTGAGAACGTCTGATCCTGCACGTAACCATACGTGAACCCGCCGAAATTATATTCGCCAGGCGTAAACGCGGTTGGCAACAAGAGATGTGGAAGGCCGAATAATTCATTCACATTATGGAACTGGCCAGCGGGAAGGAATGGTTGCGCGCTGAATGGAAAACCTAAGGGCGTTAATCCAAGGTATCCTCCGACCGAGCCTGACAAGGAAAATTTCACTGCCAAACCATGTCTGATTCGCGTCGAACAATGCTCCAGCTGGGTTTGTGATCGCGAAACCTCCACCATTCAACGTAACGTTATTTTCGAATTGGTTCTGGTACAGGTTCGTTGGTTCCGATAGATGAGGCCATTAGCGCTGCCTGGTCGTCGCCTGTCCAATCTGCTAAGGTGCCGTTCGTGTAAGCGCCAAGATCAATCTCAGCACCAACACTATTGCTGTTGATGAAACCCGATACGAGAATTGCCACTTATATCTGAACCCCACAGACCGTGTGTCCTCGCGGTAAGTCCAGCCTTCTGGGTTTCCGAACTCCCAAGCCCGGTTGACTGTCGGTCGTTCCCAGTCAATACTGTATATTGTAACGTTGAATCCTGGACCACGAATCATATGATCACTAATGCTGGTAACGGTGCCGGATAGAGTCACGGACACTTGTTCTGGTGGACCTTGTGCATTGTAACCAAGCACATAAGTGAAGGGTGAATAGGTGCCTGAGGGGATACCGTAATCTTCTCCACTCCAAGTCTTATCGATACCCCAGAACTGAATATTCGCACGCCCTTCCTGAATCGCATTACTATTCACCCCATCCGGATCCAGGTTAGCGCCCGTCAACAGACTGTGACCAAACACACCATGTGGAACAGTGGTGAAGCCTCCATACGTTGGATTCTTGACATACCACCCATCGCGTCCTCCTGCTGCTGCATAAAATACTCCAGGACCATTCACTCCGCCGGGGATAACGGGTTGAAACCATTTACTCCAGGTGCACATTCGATCGTTGGATTCGTGGCACTCAGACAATTGATTCCTAGCGCTGTTTGGTTGTAACTGTAAATGTTCCCATCAGCACCCGCCAAGTAGCCGGTCATGAATCCGCCGCCCGTATTGATCGGATCTTCGATTAGGCTGTTGATTTGATCGTGGAAGTGAACCGTCTTATTCACCCAACTGATAATCGAAGATCGATCGGTAACGTCACATCTCCAGCCCATTCTTGAGGCGTGATATCGAAATAATATTCCTGAAACGTGCAACCATCCAACGCAGTTTGCACGTACCGGAACACCCAAGCACGCGCATAGTATCGACCCGGCGTTAACCCGTTCACCCAAGTCGCATACACTTGCGGAACCATCCCATCTAAATCCCTAGGCGCACCATACTCCGCTTTCACACCAAACTCGAAATGGAATGGAATCGTTGTACCCCCCTGCACAAACCAATTCTGAGGAGGACCAACACCCTGCGGATCCGGAGTCAGAAGCCCATTTGATGACCTGAACGTAACAAAGGGCGGGGTAAGAGAAAACGGCGGCCCTAGTGTAGCACCCTTCGAGACTTGCTGTGCTAGATATCCATTACTCGGATGTGTATTCATGCCACGGAAACGCGATTTGGCTGCCAGTAGTGGGATCACCGCACGGAACCGCACTGCTCTTCGGATAGAATAAATCCTGTCCTCCTGCCACGCAGGGTAACGGTGACCATGAGACTAGATTAGCGCTTGGGTCGGGTATGTTGCTTAGAGTTGGTGAATCGTAGAATTCGATCTTAATGTAAGTATTAGGTCCGAAATCGGTGAGGGATTTGCTCTGCCCATTCAAGAGACCGCCGGTAGGCTTCAACGGCCACGGTTCGTCGCCGAATTGATGCTTAGTGAACACGTTCCCATGAATCACCGGACCCGGTTGCACATAGCAATCGAAATGCAACGATTGCCCTTTCAGAACTGTTACAGCACTGGCGCATACTTGAGTTGGGAATCCAGCTGCTTCAGCATAGATAGTGTAGACACCTGGTGCGACACCTTCAACCTCATAGTGACCTTGAGCGCCACAAACGTTCGCACCTGCTGGTGAGTTTGTGGGGAAGGTTACTGGGGTTGTTGGTGGGGCACATTGGCTTTGATCCGTTATAGTGGTTCCAGCGTTGCCAAAGTTGAGTACGGTGGCGTTGAAGTAACCCATCGCATCCGTACAACCCGGACACTAGGTTGGCCTACGGCTGGGCATGTGGTGATCTGCTGCCCAGTGTATGGATCGATCTTATCTTCCATATGCGCATAAACACGACCCGCTTCACCAATCGGTTGACCATACAAGGTTGAATTGTATCCTGCATATCGCACGGTGCCGGTAACTATGGCAGGATCAATCTCACCCTTCACAAGTAACACGGGCCAATTTTGAGTGGGAATAAACTGAGTAGGGGCTTCGCCTAAGTTGAATAAGTGTGTTCGGCGGAAACTCACCAATCTTGGTCAATCCAACGGGGAATGAACATGTGCTGTTGACGGCGGCCGTTCCTTCTTGTCCACATAAGTAGTTGCTGTCGCCTTGGAGAAGAATTTTGAAGAAGTAGCGGCCAGCAACAGTTGGGGCGGTTACCTGATTGATTCTGAAATAGTACCATTCACCTGCGCTTGTGAAGTTGATGTACTGATGATTATAGTACGAACAGAAGTACCAACGAACTGAGCAACCTCCGAATTCGATTCGCTGCATCTTGAATTCCGTCAACCCAAATGTTAACCGCTGTCCATCCAGGCGCGTAACGATCGTACGGTGAAACTTTCCAGACCTGAATGTTCCCGTAACTATTCGTAATCGTCGTGACTACATTGGACCCGTCCATTACTGGTACTGTGAAACCAGGTGGAAGGAAGATTGTTACTCCACTCCAACCAAGTCGATCAGTCGGATTGGCTGAACACAGGTCCCTGCTGCGACACACCACCCGGACAAGTACCGGCCGTAGCATTAATTGCGAAAATCAAATCACCAGTTGAACCAGTCAGCACTGCACCGAACGGTGCATATGCGCTGCCCTGCAACTGATACCAACTACTAGTCGGTGCACCTGTTGGATTGCATTGAGCCGCATATACCAGTAGAACCAACAACTGCCCACCATTACCAGTTGGTTCCCCACCGAGCGTACACGGGTATGGAGATTGATAACCAGGCGATAGTACTGAGGAGGCAGCGTTCGGTACACCCGTGTAGGCATTCAGGCCACCCCCAGGCCACACGTAACCAATCACACCTGAAACATGAGGATCAAAATCTTCACTATGAAACCGATAGCGTGCCCGTTAAGATTACCAAGCGTAAAATGTGCTTGAGACTGGGGAATACCAATCGCCAGCGTACTTAGAAGAAAGATTGCGACTACAAGGAGCGCCGTAACTTTCCGATGACCGTTGAAACTGTTCATCGAATTCCTAAGCAAAATTCATGATTGGCATGCTATTTAAGAGTAATCGGCTCGAATCACGCGATGGATTGTGAATGGAGCCGAGTCTTTAAGAAATCAACGGTATGCGTGATCCCGATCGTTTGCAGTCATCGTATTACCATGCTTATTCGTCTTAACCAAGAAACAGTCAATGGGAGAAACCAAACGTAAAATCGAATTGGAGTTCCCATGATCGAAACTGACCAGAAGATTGGGAGGATAGTTAGCGCGAAAATTCCAGCAGAAACCAGTAGTGTGTTTCGCACGTGCCTGTATTTTCTTGATATCTCTCGTGGGACAAGTCGCTTCTCCTCGCTGGTGAGCTTATGGGTGAACAATGCTAGGATAAGCATCAGTCCAGCCATGTTGACTGCGTAGAACATGGATGCGGTGTTTAAGAGGCTTGTAGCCACCGCGCCTTTCAACACGTCTGAGGCGTAGGTTGCGTTGAGCCAGAATAGATACGGCTCAATTGAGACCAGGAATAGAAGCAGCAGATTCAGAACGATTGTTGTTTCATCTTCTAACGGTAGCACCGACATTACACTCGTGTAACTCATCCACACGAAAATCAGGATTAGGAAACTGAATCCAAATTGCACTATGTCAGTAGCAACGTCCAACGTCGTACGTGGAACGCCAGCAATCAAAGAAATTGTTCCGATGGATAGCGCCAGTCCGAATATGAGATCGGAAAGAGACTTTATCGGTGCCTTCGGTATCATGACTCGTGGCATTTCCGATTACACCCTACCGTTATGTGATTCTGGATTCAAAACAATTGCGTGACTAACGTCTGGTCCAAGAGGAGAAAAGGAGGACGGTATCTCCGCTCAGAGACCTAAGATGTAGTGGAACCGAACGTTCACACTGATGTGGACGTTCAGTAGTTTCCGGTTAGTAGCTGTAACACACTGACGTATACGGTGACTTGTTGCGGGATACAGTTTTGGCAGGCAACGTTGGTTACGGAGCTGGTGGTTTGCACGATGGTGCTCACCATACTGGTGGTTACTTGGGTGGTCGATGTTCCTGTCTGGGTCAGTGAGTTTGAGACGACGTTGGTGTAGGTTGTTGTGCCGCCGCCTAGAGCGGTTAGTGTAACGGTGGATAAGCCGTAGGATCCTTGTGTGCTCGTAACGCTAATGATGTTTTGGCTGGGACTGACTGTTACAGCTAGTGGTATAGCCTGGGGTGTTATACTGTGGCCAGTAATTGTAACCGCACCGCAACAGGCCATAAAAGCCTTGGTAGCAGCCGCCGTACCATGAATAGTAATAATTGTAGTAGGATTGCGTGACGTACTGGATTGTTCCAACGTATACTGACATTGATTGCTGAGTTACGGTAGGAACGGTTTGGAAGCTGGTCGTCTGGTAGCTTACGGTGGTCGCCGTCGTTCCGGCCACCATTATAGTCTTCTGCACTGGGATAACTGGCACTACGAGGATCACGATTAGTATGATAATCCCGATGACTGCCCATTTGGTACTCCCTTTGCTGAACGCCCCAGACTTAGTAGTCGTGGTGGTTTGAGTTGTCGAAGTAACGGTTTTCAGGGGTTTTGCGCAATGGGGACAAAACTCAAGATCTCCTGCAGGGATCTCCTTACCGCAATGAGGACAAAATTCTGCCAAGTTGACCAACCTGAAAGACCGTGACGGCGGCGAATATTACTATTTCGATAGTAATACCATGTATGAACTTAGTATATGCTAACGATCTATATAGTGACATATGAAAATACTCAGATGCCAACGGAGATGACTCCGCTGGCGCGACGGCATTTTGTAGGTCTAGGACTAGAAGGTGCTTGTAGTTTGCGGTGCATTCATGCGGGCTGCTTCGGCGCTACGAGCTGCAGCACCAGCCGCGATGATCCGTTGCCTAGCACGTTCTCTCTCGGAGCGACGTGCCGCAGCAACAGCGATAGTAAGTCGTTTCCTAGCACGATCTCGTTCAGCTCGACTGCGCTAAAGCTACAGCCGCTATGCGGCGTCTTCTTGCAAGATCTCGTTCGGAGCGACGAACCATAGCAACAGCCGCGATGTGACGTTTTCTGGCACGCTCTCTCTCAACCCTGCGTGCGATAGCCACACCCGCAACTAGGCGTCTCCTGGCGCGATCGCTTTCGACTGCGCCGTGCGACAACAACCGCCCTAGTGAGAAATTGTTGGGCGCGACGTCTTTCAGCGAGACGTATCAAAGCAATGGTTCTTACGAGACGTTGTTTAGCTCGGCGAGCTAATACTGCAGCCATCATAAATCGTTCCTCTGCGCGACGTCTCTCGGCACGACGTGCCAAAGCCACGGCCATAATTATGTGGCGTCTCAATTGACGTTCACGAGCCCGATGTGCGAGCGCAGCAGACATGTGGAGGCGTTCCTCAGCACGACGTGCTTCAACAATCGCCTTCAACAAACGTGCTTCAGTAATAGTCCTGAAGCGACGTGCTTCGTTAACGGTTCTAAGTAGACGTGCAACCGCAACGGCCCTGGTTCGACGTGCCACTGCAGCAGCTCTAAGTAAACGCGCCTCGGCGGGGCTTACTTTCATTGACATAAAATCACGGTTAAGTAATCTGCTTGATTCATATATAAAACTATATATCAGCAAGTTTCTGCCATCTCGAGTTGGTTGGCCGCCACAAGGTTGCTCTCGAGATCTCCATCTTCGACTTCGATGCAGTAACGGAAACGAATTCACTCGAGATTGTAGGAACAACGACGTCGGTTACAACACCGCACTTCTCGGCTGAAAACGACTTATTCTTTCATGAATACAATTTCGGTAAACGACCTATATGGATAAATATCATATCGCATACTCCCGGCCAGTTGAAACTGATCATGGGAAGGTTATTTATCGTAATTAGTGATGAAGTAGAACGTCGGCTCAGGTTGACGGTTGTTATTCGCGGTGGCAGAAAGGGAGATCTGAGCGCAACCATTGAGACTGCCGTGAATGAATGGTTGAAGAACCACGCGAAGCAGATAAAACGAGCTGCTCAAGCGCATATCAAATAAATTTCACGACACCTTCCACGTGTTTGCGGTGCCGGTGCCCCGGTAGCGCACTAATTATCCAAACTCACGAAATTTGTTGAATTACTTCCGAAGGTTCAGCAGCATAGGCGTGGCCAAGTCCTCTCCATACTTCTCGTGGAGTAGTCGTCTGAAGTCGGATTGTACTGCTTCAGGGAACACTGGAGTCGACGGCTTTACACGAAGCTCGTATATGACGGAATAATCTCCGAGATCGATCGTTACTACTAGGAATTGATCAATCTTGACGTTGCTATTTTCAGATTGATTATTGTATTGAGTAACCAAGCCTGTTACATCTTGTTCCACCTGCTTCGGTGAATACTTGTACGACAAACTGAATCTCAAATTAACGTACTCGCGATTATCCTTTGAAAATGGTTTTCGGAAATTCTCCATGAGGAACTTGAGGTTCGGTATGAATGTCTCCTCGTTCAGAATATTCACAACGTGAGTATACGTGTGATCAATCTTCTCAACTCTAACATACTCCGTGCCACTATCTAGTTTGATGTAGTCTTGTTCGTTTATCAAGTCTGATGACTTGATCATTAGTCCCGCCAGAAAATTGCCGCCAATTTCCTTCAAATTCATCGACACAATTAGTATGACCACCAGCGAGAATAGGCCGGAGAAAGATGCGATCACGCTCTGCGCGTAAACGTAAAGAAAAGGGAACCTGGTCGATAACAACCAAATAACAGTCGTGATGAACAGTATTACGCCCAATATTTTGTTTAGGACGAGAATTGTTGATGTTGCTGAATGTGCCTTCAACTTAGCTAACGAGAACTGTATCATTGGTGTGCTGAAGCCTACGTAAAGCTGATAGATGCAGTACGAAGCGAGAATTTCCGGAGGAACAAGCAGCACCAAGTAAAGGGCATACGCGGGGCTTTCCCCGATGGCTAGAGCGAATAGGTCAATGATGGGTTTCTCAAGTGAATAAATCACGACAAAGATGACGCACGCAATTACTAGTTTGACGGCTGGAGATTTCATTCTCCTCGCTACGTCCAACCAGTCGAACTTTGAATGGGATGTCATTTCATTACTCACTTGGAAAATTATTCATTCATTCCTGCAGAATTCGTCTGCTTAGAACCGCGAGAATGCGGTATTTTACATTATTCACTTTCTTTCGCTTTTGAGTCTCAAAACAAGACTTTATGGTCGTCTGGCGAATTTTCCTTGTGAATCTATATATTCACCCAGCTCGGTTAGGCGAGCTTGAATAGAATTGTCCGGATCACCCACCGCTCATCGAGCGTCACCTTACCGCGAATAGCCGATATCGTCCTTGGTATAATCTCAATTATTCTTTCGTTGGTTGTACTTTCCGAACCAGGTTTGGCTCTGCTTACGTTGGTCTTCATTCTTTGTTTTGCTTTCGTAGCGATTGGTCTGTCAGGTCTGGCGTTGGGCATTATTAGACGGGATATACCCGGTTGGCGTAGAGCGATAGAAGCGGTCTTTGGTGTTATAGTGATTCTTTTGGCTTTGGTGGTCTTATTCGACCCAATCTTCGGATTAAGCCTCTTGATTTCACTGTTGGCCATAGCGCTTATGTTCCACGGAATTCGAGATCTGATCTCCTGCGTTTCTTTCGGAGGGCCGGGTTGGTTGCGTGCTCTGCGACTTCTTGCCGGTGTGTTGAATCTGATTTTCGCACTCGTAGTGTTCGCTCTGCCGGCAATCGGATTCTTCTTCCTGATTATTTTATTGTCCGTCTCCCTGCTGGTGAGTGGGTTTGCAAGACTAGCTATGGGTATTGTTGGCTACAGCATATCCAAAACTAAAACGTAAAACGAACCAACATGACCCATGACAGTGATGGGATTGATAGAAATCGAGCTGGGCGACATTAAGGCTGAGAAAGAACTTGCTGACTTGCTAAGACAGAGACTAAAAACGGACGTAACCGCGAAAGGCGGAAAACTGATTCTCGATCAAACCGATGGACAAGTAAGTCCTAAGGACGCTAAGCTACAAGTGGAACACGCCCTCCGTCATCTGGGTCTCAAGAAGGATACAGAGTCCTCTCTGAGCACCATATTATTCGAATCGAAAAGTTAACTGAGAAAAAGAAACCCAAAGTCGAAGAAGGACAGGAAGACTGGGCCTGACACGATTCGACCCACGCAAATTAGATTTCAAATTGATGAGGTTAGCCAAAAAATCAGCCCCAATGACACTACAGAGATTAGACTAACCCAGTAAGCAAGTTTCCAGAGTAGAGAAGAAGCGTTGGTTCCCATTATTCTAGCATCAGCAGCGATCACTCCCATCATAATTCCTGGGACAATTAGAACGAAAACAAATGCGGACATCAAACTGAGAATACCTGTTAGCAGATTGGAACCAATAATTAGGCTTACCAGCACTGCGGGTATTGACTCCGCCAAATACACTTGAAAACTTCGACTTCTCGGCAAACCTAACGCCTCAACAACCCCCCAAGCGCTCCCAAGCGAGATCACTGTCAACGCCAAAAAACCCGCTGCCACAAGTCCTACACCGAAAAGCATCGGCGCAAACTTCCCCGCCACAGCTAAACCAGCAGACAACTCCCTGGGGCTGAGAAGATTAAAACCATCAAGACCTACGCTTACCATGATAATTATCACCATCAAACACTCACTAACCGTCGCTCCAAGCAACGTCTCTATCCGTGATGTTAACAGGCTGCCCAGGTTCTTTTCTGCGGTGGCTGACGCTTGATAAAATGGCATGCAAGGCATGACGAGTGCTCCCGCATTCGCTGCAACCACGAACAGAAAAGTTGGGCTACTTGAAAAATAAAACGGAGAGAACGAAACAACACCTCGCACAATAAGCGAAGCAACGTACGTCACGAGGAGTAGACCAGACACGCCTATCAAGACGCTCTCTACAACTGCATATTTGCGTTCGTAAACAAGAGCCAGATGAATGAGAAAAGCTGCCGGAATCGAGATGTACGGCTCTATGCCGATGATTTGCATCCCGATTGCGATTCCCATGTACTCTGCGGCATAGGTTAGCATATCCGTCAAAGCCATCGGTACGGATGCTAGTAACGCAATTCTCTTCGAATAATTCTCATGAATTATCTCTCCAAGCCCTTTACGCGTTACGATCCCAATTCTGCCCGAAGCTTCTTGAATGAAGAACAGGGGGATGGTTAGGATGAGGAGTAACCATATGAGGCCGTAACCGAAGAGCGCTCCCGGTCTCAGCGGCCGTTAGGATGCTCGGGGCATCAACATCTGCCATCATCACAATCCATGCTGGGCCGAAAGAGGCCATGAATGCACGAATTTTATTCGATGACATGTCGCTCCTCTGCAAAGAACATGATGAATTGGAATTTAGAGTAATGTTGTGCTTTTTCGCATTGCCTTATTGCTGTGCGGGTTAATTGGTGGAGGGCTTATCGTCTCATCTTATCAGCTTGGCAGAGTTTAGAATGAAGATTAGTTCCGAGACGACGTGTATTGCCGCAGCCAGAAGGGGACTTAGAAAACCGAGGAATGCAAGAGTGACACCTATTCCATCTACGGCTACCGTTCCGTAGAAGTTTGCCATTATAGTACGGTAGGCTTTCTTACTCATCCTCGCGATATCCGTGATTTTTTGAAGGTCATTCGTCATCAAAACTATGTCCGCTTCTTCAATTGCAACATCAGTTCCTCCACCCATTCCAATTCCGACGTTAGCACGCGCTAGTGCAGGTGCGTCGTTGATTCCATCGCCAACCATCGCGACTCTGCGACCTTCGGACACCAGTTTTTCGACGAAAGCAACCTTATCTGCTGGGAGCATTTCAGCATGAACCTCTTCTATGCCAACTTCTTCCGCAACTGCTCTTGCAGCTGCGTTGTTATCTCCGGTGAGCATTATAGTTAGAATGCCCATCTCTTTCAGATCCGATACCGCCTTCTTACTCTCTCTTCTCACCTTGTCTGAGATGGTAATCCTGCCGCACGCCTTTCCAGCGTGGGCTACGAGTATTGTTGACCCTCCGTTCGAAACGTTCTCCGAATGCATAAGGTTCTGCGACTTGGTGGAAACTTGACATTCTTTTCCATCATGAGAACGTTGTTTCCAACTACGTTTTCTTCTCCATCATACACGGAAACGATTCCCTTGCCTGGCACGTTTGATGAGAATAGCGGAACAGATCTGCTCGGAGGCACGATTCCCGACTCGGCAGCTTTGCTGCTTATCGCACGAGCTAGAGGATGATTGGAATGAGTTTCCGCCAAGGCAGCATATTGTAGTACCTGCTGTTGAGTATACCCATTGAACGCGATGATGTCTGTAACCATGGGTTCTCCGAGAGTGAGGGTTCCAGTCTTGTCAATTACGACGACGTCGATTCTACTCATCTCCTCGACGTAAACTCCCCCTTTGACGACGGCTCCCTTCCTCGCGGCCTTGCCAATGATCGCAACTATGGCAAGTGGAGTACCTGCCGCAACTCCACAGGCACCAGCAACCACAATGACTGAAAGTGTTGAAGTCAAGTTTCTTGTGAGCAAAAACGTGAGCAGAGAAAACCCGATCGCAAATTCAACAAGCCAAGTAGCTAGCTTGTCCGAAACTTTCTGTATGGGAGCTTTCTTGTTCTCCGCTTCCTCCACAAGTTTAATGATCTTTCCGAACAGAGTCTCGCTACCGACTTTCTCTGTTCGGACCTCAATAATGCCGGATTCATCTATACTTCCAGCGTAAACTCTATCACCGCTATTCTTCTCAAGTCTTGCCGATTCACCAGTCATCGCAGATTGATTCACAAATGCGGACCCAACGACAATCGTTCCGTCAACAGGTATACGGTCGCCGTCTCTCACAATTACTATATCGTTCGGCTGGAGGGCTTGCGTGTCAACTTCAATTTCAGTACCGTTGCGTCTAACAAGCGCCTTCTTTGGTGCTGACTTTTCGAGTAGGGTTATGGTTTGCCGTCCCTTATCGGCCAGCGTAAGTCTCGATGCATTCTGATAGGAGAACGAAGAATGTGATTACGACTGAAACGGTATATTGTCCGACAGCAAGGGAAGCAAATATCGCAACGGTCATGGAAACTTCCATGTTGACGTGCCCGTGTCGAAGTGCTCCGAAAGTTTCTTTGTAGACAGGGTAACCACCCACTAAAGTCGCAAGTATGGCAATGAAATCAATCGGCAGGAACATACGCCATATCCCGATCCAGCTGACAAGAGCGGCGACGCCCATGAGCACAAGTCGTAACCGCTCTCTCAACTCGCTCTCCGAGTGTTCCTCACCCAACTGACTACCTTCTTCGCCTTCGGCAAGTTTTTGCTGCTTACCGCTCATCGACTAAGATCCTCGCCTTCTTCACGCCGTGCGATTCATCGAGCTCTAGCTATGACTTCCCTGAGTTCGACAGCTACCAACTTGTTTTTTCCCGACTTTGCAACGCAGTCCTCTACCAAATCTTCAACAATTATCTGCACAGCGCTGTCCAAACCGGCTTTCACCGCAGAAATCTGTTGAACAATCTCGGAATACGATCGACCCTGATCAAGCATCTCCATTATTCCATGCACATGGCCATGAATTCGTGCGATCCGCTTAGCCACATCCTCTCTCCTATGTGATGACATATCCTATCCTAGGGGGGAGGAGGACATATAACCTAATCTGACCCATCGTCGTGTTGTTTTAACTTAATGAATTTAGATCACGGCATCGGGTTAAGATTTAGAACAGCCTCGTTGATTTGCCTGATTCTAACCGGTAATGATGGTCTGCTTCTGATGAGTCTTCAGGAGATTGTGTAGTGAAGATTACATCAATATTCGCTTTCATAGTAAAATTCTTGAAGGCATCTATGAAGTCTCTTCGGTTATCAATATTCGAAAGGGTTTCGTCGACTAGTATTAATTCTGGTTTCGCGATTAGCGAAGTGGCTAGAGCCACTCTCTCTCTCATACCTAAGCTCAGTTTCCTTACTTTTCCGTCGAAGTTTATTCCTAGAGCTGTTTTGATTTCCGTTATGTAATCCTCTACTATCTCAAGGCCTTTATTTTTAGCACCCCAAACCATGTGCCGATCAACGTCAAGATGGGGAATGCAGGACTCCGGCGTGATTATGGATACTTGTCTTCTCTCAATCGGCAGATTCGTGATTTTCTTCGAGTTTAGCGTAATGTAGCCTTCGTCAGGAGTTAGAATTCCACCAATCAGGTTTAGAAGAGTCGATTTTCCAGAACCGTTTCTGCCCGTAAGGCAGATGAAGTGCTCATCGGAAACGTTTGCGTCGAGTGTGAAGCTTCCAAGTTTCTTCTTCACTGCGGCTTCGATCATCCATAGTTCCCCTTTTGTTCATTTTGTGATTGAGTTACTGTTTTATGAGTCTGAGAAGAACCATCATGGCAATTGATACTAGTATCATCACTGCTGATGCCGTGACTGCAGCTCCCAATCCGTAATAGGTGTAGTATTGGAAGATAAGAACTGATGCAGGATTAACGCCGTAGAAAGGTCGTTGCAGAACATAATACGCGATTATCGCGATTGAACCGAACTCACTCATCGCCCTACTCATGGAGATGAGTGACGCGCTGAGTATTCCTCGTCCAGAGTTAGGCAGAACAACGGAAATGAAAGTTTTGAATTTCGAGCTTCCCAATCCTAATGCGTAGTTTTCGTAGACGATATTCATGGATTGGAAGTAGGGTTGCATGGATTTGATGTATATTGGTGCGGAGACAACTGTCAACGCAACGACGAGACCAAGCACGGTATCGAACAGGTTTAGGCCGACAGAAAGAAGGAACTTGCCGAACGGAGTTAAGGGGCTCGCGAGAACAAGTATTGCGACACCAATTATAGGGTGAGGGATTGCAGCTGGAATATCCGCAAGGGTCTCCATGATGCTGTTCTTGTTTCTCGCAAAATAATACGAAAGTGGAGTAAATAGAATTACGGAAACTATTGCGGCAATCGAAGAGGATAACAGCGTAAGTTCTATTGATCTAAAGACTTCATTGCTGTAACCGATGGGGTCTCTTAGTGGACCGAGGCCTTCGTAGAGAAGAAGGGCTACGGGCACGATTAGTAAGGCTAGGGAGAGAAATGAGACTAGTTTGAGCCAATCCAACTGTTCAGAGTGGTTCAATGTACTGCAGGTATCCTTGACTGACAAGTTCTTGGATTGGTTGTGGGACGGTTGTGCTGTTGTAAAGCCGCGCAGGCGTCATTGGGATCAGGCCATAGGGGGCTAGCAAAGTCGGTGAATTCTTTACAACGAAGACCACAAACTGCAGTGAGTCTGCTGTGTCCGTGCTATCCACAGGCACTGTTATCCAAAGCCCGATCACTGATCCTTTTTGAACTCCTTTGGATATTGTATAGGTGAATTGGGAGTAGAACTGGGAATACTTGGGGTTACCGAGATTAATTTGGGCGGGAAGTTGCATGTAGTTTAACTTATGTGCGATGGCAGCAGATCTGTAAATGAATAGAAACTGAATCTGTCCTGTCTGTAATGGGCTAATAAGATCGGCTGCGCTCGCGGCGGTAGTATTCCCATTATTAGTTATAATTCTATTCGCAAAGAAACTACTGTTATTGGCGTATGCTTGGCCTGCAGCTTCAAGAACAATCCACGCTCTGTACCCTGCCGGGTCAGCGTTTGGATTCGCAATTCCAACTTTTACGTTGCCTGACGTGACATTGGCGAAGAAATTGTACCATGCTTGCGTTGTGTTTGCCATGACGGCAGAATTGTATTCAGCTAGAATGGAAGTCGCAGCAGCAGAATTCTGAAGCGATTCGTTGGAGTATGCGATAGCCATTTGATCAGAAGCGAACTCAATGGCCCAGCCTGAAGATTGGTTTCCAAGATAGAGAGGTTCCACTGCAGGTTTAGCGACAGATAAGAACACACTAACTGGATTACCGTCGGCGATCTGCTGTGCAAGCACCAGAGACCCGCCTGCCTTGGGTGGAGCCATCATTATTCCCGTACTGTTCGTAAAGGCGTTTTCAAGTGTTGTAGACTCTGCGACCATAGAATCGGCTGAATACAGAATCAGAGGCGGGGCTGTCGTTGTTGGGGAGCTCAATATTGAGGAAGAGACGGAGGTAGCGCCTGTTGAATTTGAGGAATAGTACTGATATGCGAATACTCCCACACCTATAATGAGAGCGATGATTATCACGCCTGCCACTAGCCGCAGGTTCTTCTTACTTGACGCCCCAGACACAAATCACACCTTATACGACCCGCATGTGATCAAAAGCGTATAAGCCTTGGTAAGCGTAAACGATTACTTCACGGCGATTAGTTTAAAGAACTCTGCCTTTTCGCCTCTATTTGTTGATATTTCGTTGGAGAAGAATTTCTTTCGACCGGAAATCTCTGACCAATCTATGGATAAGGCTTAGTAAGCGAAAATGGTTACGATAGACTAAACCGATGAAATCTAAAGCAATTAGACGTGAGACTCATTGAGGTCGAAAGGGACGATTCTTACGAAGAGGCAGTGGCAGGTCATGCAGCTACGAGCGAAAGGACTAACTCAAGCACAGGTTGCCAAGAGGCTACGCACTACTCGAGAGAACGTCACAATTCTAGAACACCGCGCTCATTATAACGTGAAGGCAGCCAGGGCGACGTTGGCAGCATTAGAGCAATTATCCAAATCCAACGAAATGATCATCCCAAGTGGAACAAGTATTTTTGAAGCCACATCAATGATCCTACTACGAGGAGATATTTTACACATCAAACTCAACAGGAATGCCGATTCACTGCTTGCTCTTCTACGATCGAAAGGCAAAGGAAAGATGCGAGGGCATCACCTAACCTCAACCATCAGACTCAGCATCCAGAAAGACGGAAACGTCACAATATTCCGAGGCACCCCAAGCGATCGATGAAGACGGCTCACCCACCCAACAAACATACAACATAACCGACCCTACTGCCGCCACCTGTTGCAATACGACTTATAACGTGCCTTCATCAATCCACTCAACATTGAGTGGATGGAGTTTGCCAATACCCTATTATTTGCTCGAGCAGGATAATCGGTCTAGGTACGGTTTCTTTGACTGTTTCTGAAATACAGCCTCCCAACCAAAGAATTGCCGTGCCAATTCCGCCAGTTCCCCCAAACTCTCCTCCTGCATTTCATCTGCTCGCAAAGCCTAGGGGGGCTATCTGCAACCTCGACTGCAAGTACTGCTTCTATCTCGCCAAAGAAGATCTTTACACGGGCAGCAAATTCCGTATGTCCGATGAGATGCTGGAAAAGTACATTCGCCAACTAATCGAGTCGCACCGCAGTGCCTGAAGTCACGGTGGCGTGGCAGGGTGGGGAACCTACCTTAATGGGATTGGATTTCTTCAGACGCTCCATAGAATATGAGAAGAAATACTCCAAACCTGGAATGAAGATTCTTAACACTATTCAAACCAACGGGACTCTCATTAACGATGACTGGGCGAAATTCTTCAAGGAAAATAATTTCCTCGTAGGCCTAAGCATAGATGGACCTCGAGAAATGCATGACTTCTACAGAGTCGACAAACAAGGAGGTCCAACATTCGATCTAGTCATGCGAGGTCTAACCTACCTTCAGAAATATGCGGTCGAATGGAACGCTCTCACTACTATCCATCACGCGAATGCAGATCATCCGGTCGAAGTTTACAGATTCCTACGCGATGAATGCAAAGCAGAGTTCATGCAATTCATTCCAATTGTTGAACGCCAAAACGACGCGAACGGGCAGCCAACTGGTTTAGTGACGGAACGATCGGTGACTGCTGAACAGTATGGGAAGTTTCTGGTCGGTGTTTTTGAAGAATGGGTTAGAGGAGACGTGGGCACGGTTTACGTGCAAATGTTCGACGTTGCACTCGCAACTGGTACGGCGAACCCTCGGGGTTATGCGTGCATTCGAAAACTTGCGGCGGTGCGCTTGCGATAGAACATAATGGTGACCTGTACTCTTGCGATCATTTCGTTGAACCGAAATACAAACTGGGCAACATCAGTGAGAAGCACATGCTCCAACTTGTCTCGTCAGATCAGCAAATAAAGTTCGGACAAGACAAGTACGATTCATTGCCCAAGTACTGTCGTGAATGCGAAGTACGATTCGCCTGCCACGGCGGCTGCCCGAAAGACCGATTCATCTCAACCCCAGACGGCGAACCAGGACTAAACTACCTATGCGCAGGTTACAAGATCTTCTTCAACCACATAAACAAACCAATGAAAATAATGACCGAACTACTCGACCTGAACCGTGCACCCGCAGAAATAATGCAAACATACACAACCCAAAAACAATAGAACACATCGGAAAAGTGAGCGGCTAGGCATTTGCAAGATCTCGGATAGTTGCAAGATTGCAGCTCTACTTCGTTTTTCGTTCTTCGTTATCTCAATTATGCCAGGCCGATAATGGATTATGTTCGATAAGATTCAACCGTGTAGCTTCGATTCTACAGGAATGGGGAATAGAAGATTGGGTGGAAAAGAATCTACTCGATTTGCACCAAAGGAATAAGCTCCGAATAATAGGTGATTCAAGAATAATTCCAGGGATTCAAAAGAAACTCAAATGATGGATGATCTTCAAGAGGTGTATCGGCTTACTGTACTCTATTGATCGCCGAGCTTATGGAGAGCCGCCTTGAATTCTTGTATTATTATTTCAGCCGCGGTTGCTTCGTCCGCGTCCAGCTGCTTCAGTGTAGCTAACTGTGATGGCAGGTACTTCCACAAATATCGTAGTCCGGCCATGAGGACTTTGCCACGTCTACGTTTGTGATTCTCTATCTGTAACAAACCGTATGGTTGGTGAGTTAGCCTCTGTCCTCGCGAGATAGGATGAAAACATCAGTTGCAGCGTCATTTGTCTTTTCCTTTGAACATAGAAGGTCTCGAAGCTCTGATTTGGGCCATCGAACATGATAGCGAATTTCGCTAGGATCTGGGTTGTAAACGTAAAGATTGA